>DASQNQ010000233.1:0-3872 GCA_035644895.1 Acetobacteraceae bacterium
CCACCCCGGACGCGGGGTGGGGGTACTGTCCCCCGGCCGGCCCGGCGATTCACGCTTCGATCGCGGGCTACTCCGATCGCAGCGCCTGGATCGGGTCAAGCATCGCCGCGCGCCGCGCCGGCCAGTAGCCGAAGAACAGCCCCGTCAGCCCCGAGACGCCGACGGCGAGCGCGACGGCGTCCCACTGCACCAGCACGGGCCAGCCGGCGAGGCGGCCCATCAGCTCCGACACGCCGATGCCGGCGGCCACCCCCGCCGCGCCGCCGAGCAGCGCGAGCACGACGGCCTCCGCGAGGAACTGCCCGAGGATGTCGCGCCGCCGCGCGCCGATGGCGAGCCTGAGCCCGATCTCGCGTGTGCGCTCCGTCACGCTGACCAGCATGATGTTCATCACGCCGATGCCGCCCACCAGCAGGGACACGGCGGCGACGGCCGCCAGCAGCGTGGACAGCGTGCGCGCGGAGGCGTCCTTCGTCGCCGCGACCTCGGCCATGTTGCGCACGGCGATGCTGTCGGGTTCGTTCGCGGCGACCCGGTGGCGCTGGCGGAACAGGGCGCGGATCTCCTCCTCGGCCACGCGCATGTCCTCGCCCTCATGGACCTTCACCGCGATCCAGTTCACCGAGCGGAACCAGACGCGGCTCGTGCCCATGATGGAGCGGCGGGCGGTCCAGAAGGGGATGAACACCGCGTCGTCCAGGTCCTGCCCCTGCGCGTTCTGTCCCTTGCGCGCGGCGACGCCGATCACCTCGAAAGGTGTCGTGCGGATGCGGATCTCCTGGCCCACCGGGTCGGCGTCGCCGAACAGGTTCTCGGCGACCGTCGCGCCGAGCACCGCGACCTTGCGCGCGCCCGCCGCCTCCTCCCGGCTGAACAGGCGGCCGCGGTCGGCGCGGTACTCGTGGACGTCCCACAGCTCCGCGTCGCTGCCCTGGACGGCGGTCGCCCAGTTCTGGTTGCCGGCGACCACCTGCTGCTGGGAGCGGATGTTGCCCGAGGCGGCGGCCACCGCGGAGACCTCGGTTTCCAGCGCGCGGGCGTCGTCCCAGGTGAGGTTCTGCCGCTGCCCCGCGCCGAGCCGCACGCCGCCGACATTCACGCTGCCCGACCAGATGACGATGACGTTCGACCCCAACGCCTGGATCTGCGCCAGCACCTGCTGCCGCGCCCCCGCCCCCACCGCCACGGTCGCGATCACCGCCGCGACGCCGATGAAGATGCCGAGCGCGGTGAGCGCCGCGCGCAGCTTGTTCGCCGCCAGCGCCGCCAGCGCCCCGCGCACCGTCTCCGCCACGCCCATGCCGGGGCGCGCCGCGGGCAGCGGCGGCAGGATGGCGACGCCGGGCGGTGAGGCACCGGCTTCGGCCGGCCGTGTGCGGACGGGGGCGTTCAATGCGCCCCCTCCCGCAGCGCATCCAGCGCCTCGGCCGCATCCTCCGGCGCATGGGGCGTGTCGGAGACCAGCCGCCCGTCGCGGAAGCGCAGCGTGCGGGAGGCGAAGCCCGCCACCTCCGGGTCGTGGGTCACCATCAGGATGGCGACGCCGGCCCGGTTGAGCCCCTGGAACAGCGCCATGATCTCGAGCCCCGTCGCGCTGTCGAGCGCACCGGTGGGCTCGTCGGCCAGCAGCAGGTCGGGGCCGTTGACCAGGGCGCGGGCGATGGCGACGCGCTGCTGCTGCCCGCCCGAGAGCTGGGTCGGCCGGTGCGACATGCGGTCACCGAGGCCGACCAGGTGCAGCGCCTCCGCCGCCCGGTCGCGCCGGAGCCGCCGCGGGACGCCGCGATACGCCATCGGCAGCTCCACGTTGGCCAGCGCGTCCATGCGCGGCAGCAGGTTGAAGCTCTGGAACACGAAGCCGAGGCGGCGCGAGCGCAGCTCGGCCAGGCGGTCGGGCGAGAGGCCGGCCGTGTCCTCGCCCCCGATGCGGAGTCGCCCACGCGTGGCGCGGTCCAGGCAGCCGACCAGGTTCAGGAAGGTGGACTTGCCGGAGCCGGACGGACCCATGGCGGCGACGAAGGCGCCCTCCGGGATCGCCACGTCCACCTCCTGCAGCGCCGTCACCACGCCCTCGCCGGCCGGGTAGTGGCGCGTCAGGCCCTCGGCCTCGACCAGCGCCATCAGAAGGGCCTCGCCCCGGCGGCCGCGGCGGTGCGAGGGGCGGGGCCGCGCTCGGTGCCGACCACCACCGGCGCGCCTTCCGGCAGGTCGCCCGAGACGATCTCGGTGAAGGAGCCGTCGGTGAGGCCGGTGCGGACGGCGACCGCGCGCGGCGCCGGCCCATCGAGGATCCAGACCGTGCCCGGCGCGCCGCCACGTGCGCCGCCGCGGAGATCGGCGAGCCTCGCGCGCTGCTCGGGCGTCAGCAACGCGTTGAAGCGGGCCGAGAGGCGCTGGCGGTTCGCCTGGGCCTGGCCGCGCCGCCCCTCCGCGTCGCCGGTCATGCTCGCCATGCGTTCCCGGAACTCGGCCTGGGCGGCGGCGATCTCGGCGCGCTGGGTGGGGGTCAGGTCGGGCAGCTCCCGCAGTGCCTGCTCGATCGGGCCGGAGCCGGGCTGGGGCGTACCGCCGCCCTCACCCGTCCCGGCCGGGCGCCAGCGCAGCGCGGCGTTCGACACGCGCAGCGCGTCCGCGCGCTGGTCCGTCACGATGCGCATCGTCGCCGTCATGCCCGGCAGCAGCCGCCCGCCCGCATTCGGCGTGGTGACGACGACGGTATAGGTTACCACGTTCTGCACCGTGGTCGCGGCGAGGCGGATCTCCTTCACCCGGCCGCGCAGCGTGACGCCGGGATGCGCGGCGACGGTGTAGGTGACCTCCTGCCCCGGGGCGATGCGGCCGATCTCGCTCTCGTCCACCGTCGCCCAGAGCTCCATCTCCTCGAGGTTCGCGGCGATCAGGAACAGCACCGGCGCCTGCAGGCTGGCGGCGACGGTCTGGCCG
This sequence comes from Acetobacteraceae bacterium, assembly GCA_035644895.1. Taxonomy (GTDB): domain Bacteria; phylum Pseudomonadota; class Alphaproteobacteria; order Acetobacterales; family Acetobacteraceae; genus Falsiroseomonas. Next base: position 2,944 of record DASQNQ010000233.1, read on the forward strand.
AGGTCCACGTTGCGGGAGATGACGACGCCGTCGATCGGCGCCCGGATCGTGGAGTTGGCGAGGTCCACCTCCACCTGCGCCAGCTGCGCCCGTCTCTGGGCCTCGGTCGCGCGCGCGGCCTCGACCTGGGCGCGGGCGGTGCGGGCCGCGGCCTCGGCCGAGATGACCTGCGCCTCCTGCTGGGCGGCGGCGCCGCGGGCATTCGCCACCTCAGCCCGCTGCCGCTCGGCCGCGAACTGGGCGCGGCTCGCGTCGCGCTCGCTCGTCACCCCGCGGCTGCGCAGGTCGGTGGTGCGGCGGAACTCGGCCTCCGCGTCGCGGGCCTGGGCCTCCGCGGCCTCGATCCGGGCGCGGGCGGAGGCGACCTGGGCGCGGGCGGAGGTGACCTCCGCCACCGCGCGCTCGGCCTGCGCGGCCGCCACCGCCACGGCAGCGGTCGCCGAATCGAGGTCCGCGACGGCCGCCTGGCGCCGTGCCTCGATCGTGCGGGTGTCGAGGCGGGCCAGTTGCTGCCCGGCGGCGACGCGCGTGTTGAAGTCCGCGTTCAGCTCCCGGATCTGGCCGGAGAGCGAGCTGCCCACCTGCACGGACAGCACCGGGTTCACGGTGCCCGTCGCGCTGACGATGGCGGTGATGGTCCCGCGATCGGCCGGCGCGGTGCGCAGGCGCGGCGCCTCGGCCCCCGCGCCGCCGATCCAGCCGGGCAGCCAGGCGGGGGTCGCCACCGCGGCGGGCACGCCTGCCCACCAGGCGGCGCCACCGGCGGCGAGCAGGACGGGCAGGAGGAGAAGGACGCGGCGCATGCTGGTCCCGGATATGGTGCCCCCGTGTAACCCGCGTATTGCAGACAGGCATCTTCCGTCTTCGCAAGCAGATGTCAGCGGCCCGGGGGTTCCCCGCCCCCGCCCCGCCGCCCCTACAAGGGGCAG
>DASQNQ010000234.1:0-11959 GCA_035644895.1 Acetobacteraceae bacterium
ACCTCCCGCGCCGCATGCACCTCGTCGTTCATCACGACCAGCACGCCGAGGCCGCGCGCCTCCGGATGCGCCGCGACGCGCACCGCGTTCACCAGGTTCATCGGCCCGTCGGAGGAGATGGCCGTCGCCGGCCGCTGCGCGCCGGTCAGCACCACCGGCACACGCGTGGCCAGCCCGAGGTCGAGCGCATAGGCCGTCTCCTCCATCGCGGAGGTGCCGTGCGTGACGACGACGCCGGCAAGCCGCGGGTGCGCTGCCTCTAGCTGCGCGATGGTCGCGGCGAGCGCCCGCCAGCGGGCGAAGCCCATGGCGGTGGAGGGGACGGCGTCGAAGGGGACCGGCAGCACCTCCGCCACGCGGGTCAGCTCCGGCACCAGCGCGACCAGCGCCGCCGCGTCCAGCATCGGCAGCCCCGAGGCGCCGTAGTCCTGGATGTCGAGCGCGTCCCGCCCGCGGGAGGCGATGGTGCCGCCCGTCGCGACCACCGCCACCAGCGGCCTCATCCCGGGATGACCGCGCAGGTGAGGCGCGAGACGCAGGCGAGCCGCCCGTCCGCCCGGCGGATCTCCGTCTGCCAGACCTGGGTGGTGCGGCCGAGATGCATCGGCCGGCACTCCGCCGTCACGGTCTGCCCGACCGGCACGGGCAGCATGTGGTTCGCGTTCACCTCGATGCCGACGGCGCGCGTGCCCTCGGGTGAGGCGAGCAGCGTGGCGATGGAGCCGAGCGTCTCCGACAGCACGACCGAGGCGCCGCCATGCAGCAGGCCGAAGGGCTGCGCGTGGCGCTGGTCCACCGGCATCTCGGCGCGGATCACGTCCTCGCCCACCTCCAGGATGCGGATGTCGAGGAAGCCGGGCATGCAGCCCCGCAGCCGTTCCTCCACCGCCTCCGCCGTCGCGTCGCGCTTCCAGACCTTCATGCCCCGGCGTCCCCTGCGTGCCGGGGCGATCATCACCCGATGGCGGGCCGGCGCAACCCGCCCGATAGGGCGGCCCAGCGGCGGAGCATCAGGGCGGCCACCAGGAACAGCCCCGCCGCCAGCCCTGCCCAGATGCCCGCCGGCCCCACGCCCGCGGGGAAGGCCAGCGCCAGGCCGAGCGGCAGCCCGACGCCCCAATAGCCCAGCGCGGCGAGGCCCATCGGCACCCGCGTGTCCTTCAGCCCGCGCAGCGCCCCGCCGGCCACGGACTGCACCCCGTCCGCCAGCTGGAACACGCCGGCCAGCATCAGCAGCGTGGCGGCCAGCGCGGCCGTCTCCGCCGCGCCCGGGTTGGCGGGGTCGAGGAACAGCCAGGCGATCGCGCCCGGGATGCTCAGCAGCACCGCGCCGCTCGCCACCATGAAGGCGGCGCCGATGGCCACGGCCAGCCAGCCGGCGCGGCCGGCGTCGCGCGGCCGCCCCGCCCCGGTCGCGACGCCGACGCGCGCGGTGGCGGCCTGGCCGATCCCCATCGGGACCATGTAGGTGAGGGAGGCGACCTGCACGACGATCGCATGCGCCGCGACCGCGACGGCGCCGAGCCAGCCCATCGCCAGCGCCGAGGCGCTGAACACGCCGATCTCGAGCATCATGGAGCCGGCGATCGGCAGGCCGACCGCCGCCACCTCCCGCAGCCGCGCGCCGTCGAAGCGCCAGAGCCGCCCGAAGGGGCGCAGGCGCCGCAGCCGCCTTTCGAGAGAGACGACGGCGACCAGCCCGATCAGCATGGCGATGTTGCACAGCGTGGACGCCAGCCCCGCGCCCACCACGCCGAGCGGCGGCACCATCCCCCAGCCGTGGATGAGCAGCGCATTGAGCGGCACGTTGAGCGCGATGCCCCCCGTCGCCACCAGCAGCGCGGGGATAGGCCGCGCATGCGCCTCCAGGAAGCCGCGCAGCGCCACGAAGGCGCAGAACGGCAGCATCCCCCACATCAGGGCGTGGATGTAGTCCGCCGCCATCCGCGCCAGCGCCGGCTCCTGCCCGAGGGCCAGCAGGATGCCCTCGGCCTGCGACAGCACGGCCCAGACGGGCAGCACGCCGAACGCGGCCGCCCAGACCGCCGCGCGCAGGTCGCGGCGCATCCCTCGCACGAAGCCGCGCCCCCGCCCGCGCGTCTGCGCGCACAGGGGCGCCGCTGCCAGCGCCAGGCCGAAGACCGGCGCCAGCAACGCCCAGTAGAGATTCGCACCGAGCGTCGCGCCCGCCAGCGCCTCCGTGCCCAGGCGGCCGAGGAAGAGCACGTCGGTCAGGGTCAGCGCGAACTGGGTCAGGTTCGTCAGCACGATGGGCCAGGCGAGCCGCAGCGTCGCCCGTGTCTCCTCGGCCAGGGCGTCGCCCGGCATGGTTCCTCCTGGCCCAAGCCGGGCGTCGGGGCGGCCCTCTGCCACCTGGATGAGAACTTGTCCATGAAGCCGGCATCGGCTAACTTCCCGTCTTGCACGCAGTGGTTGAATTCTGGATATCAGACTTCGTCCAGACGAGGTCCCGCCGATGATCGTCCGCCGCGCCCTGCCCGCGCTCCTCACCCTGCTGCTCGGCGCCGCGCCGGCGCTGGCGCAGTCGGGGGACCCGACGTTCCGGCTGAACAACCGCAGCGGGCAGACGATCAACGAGGTCTACGTCTCCTCCGCCAACGACCAGTCCTGGGGAGCCGACCGGCTTGGCGCGAACGTGCTGCCCTCTGGCCAGTCGCTCACGATCCAGCTGCCGCGCGGGCAGTGCATGAACGACATCCGCGTCGTCCGCGCGAACAACCAGGCGCAGGAGTGGCGGCGCGTGGACACCTGCCAGCTGGCCGACTTCAACGTGAACTAGGCGGGTAGCCGCCGGCGCCCTACCCGCGTGCGGGCAGCCGGACGACGAAGGTCGCGCCGCCGCCCGGCGTCTCCTCCACGGCGATGGAGCCGCCATGCGCCTTGGCGATGGTGCGGCAGAGTCCGAGGCCGACGCCGCTGCCCTCGCCCTCGCGCTTCGTGGTGAAGAACGGGTCGAAGATGCGATCCCGCAGCCCCTGCGGCACGCCGGGGCCGTTGTCGGCGACCCGCAGCACCTGCTCTCGCCCCTCGCGCCGCAGCGTGAGCACGATCCGGCGCGGCGGCGGCGACCCGGCCAGTGCCGCGGCCGCGTTGCCGACCAGGTTGCCGACCAGGTGCGCCAGCTGGTCCGGGTCGGCGTCGATGGAGGGCAGGCGCGGCTCAGCGGCGAGGGACACCTCGATCCCCGCGCCGCGCGCCGGCTCCGCCGCCAGGTCCAGCCCGGCCTCGACGGCGTCGGTGAACTGCACCTTCCGGCGGCTCGGCGGCCGCTGGCGGGCGGAGGCGAGGAGCGAGGCGACGATCCGCCCGCAGCGCTGCGCCGCCTCGCGCACCTTCTCGGCCCGCTCCGCAAGCGGCGTGCCCTCCGCCTCGTCGGCCAGCAGCAGCGCCTGCGCCGCCACGACGGCGAGGGGGTTGTTGATCTCGTGCGCGACGCCCGCGAGCAGGGAGGCGGTGGCCGAGAGGCGCTCGGCCCTGCGCAGCGCGTCGCGGCCGGCGCGGCGGGCGCGCTCGGCCTCCCGCCGGGCGGTGACGTCCGAGTAGGTGTTCAGCAGGGTGCCGTCGGGCAGACGGGCGCGCCGCACCTCCACGACCCGGCCATCGGGCCGGACCTCCTCGAAGCGGCCCTCAGGCGCCGTGAGGATCTTCGCCACCCGCGCCATCACCAGGCTCTCGAGCGGCTCGCACGGATCCTCGTTTGGATAGAATTCCCCGCGGCGAAGCCTGTCGCGCACGTAGTCGGCGACATGCGTCCCCGGCTCGGCCAGGTGCGCGGGATAGCCGTAGAAGTCGAGGAAGCCGCGGTTGCACACCAGCACGCGCCCGTCCGGGCGCACGATGTTCACGCCATCGGCGACGTGGGAGAGGATGGCGCGAAGCTGCTCCCGCTGCCGGCCGGCCTCCTCCTCGCGCTCCTTCAGTTCGGTCAGGTCGCGCATGAACACGGCGAAGGCGTAGACCTGTCCCGTGTCGTCCGCGAAGGGCGAGAAGGTCCAGGTGATGTAGCGCCGGCCGTTGCGGCGGTAGTCGATCCAGCCCTCGCGGTCCACCGTCTCGCCCGCCAGCGCCAGATCGGCCAGCGGGTCGAGCCGCGCCGCGACCTCCGCCCCGACCAGCTCGTAGGTCGTCATGCGGAGGATCTCCTCCGCCGGCTTGCCGGCGAACTTGCAGAATTCCCGGTTCGCGTAGAGGTAGCGCCGTTCGCGCGATATGACGCAGACGCGCGCCGGCGCGCTGTCCAGGATGTTGCGCAGCAGCACGATCTCGGGCGGCTGGCGCGGCGCGCCAACGCGTGCCGCGACGTTCATGCCTCGGCGGCCGGGTCGAAGACGTAGCCGGCGCCGCGCACGGTGCGGATCACGGCGGGACGGTCGGGCACTGCCTCCACCTTCCGCCGGATGCGCGCGATGCGGACGTCGATCGAGCGGTCGAAATGCTCCTCCCCGCGCGGATGGGCGAGGTCGAGCAGCGACTCGCGTGTCAGGATCCTGCCGGGGCGCTCGGCGAAGGCGCGCAGCAGCGCGAACTCCGACGGACCAAGGGGGATCTCCTGGCCTTCGGGCCCGGTCAGGCGCCGCGCGTCGAGGTCGAGCCAGTTCCGCCCCATGCGCACGCGCTTGCCGGGCGGGGGTGGGGGCGGCGCCTGCACCGGCGGCGGGGCGGCGGCTGCCGCGGCCGCCGCCTCCCTCCGGCGGAGCACGGCGCGCAGGCGGGCCAGCAGCTCCCGCAGGTCCACCGGCTTGGCGATGTAGTCGTCTGCGCCGACCTCGAGGCCCACGACGCGGTCCACCACGTCCCCGGCGGCCGAGAGCATGATGATGCCGATGTCGGTCTCGGCGCGCAGCGCGCGGGCGACGGAGAGGCCGTCCTCGCCGGGCATCGAGATGTCGAGCACGACGAGGTCGGCCTGGCGTTCCGCCAGGTGCCGGCGCAACTCCATCGCATCGCCGGCACGGCGCACGTCGAAGCCGCGGCGCGCCAGGTACTCGGCCACCGCCTCCCGAAGGTCCGGCTCGTCATCCACCACGACGATGGCGGGTTCCGCCATGGTCCAGCTCTCTCCCCCTGGCCCGGCCTGCGGCCAGGGCCCGAAAACCTAATGGAAGACGCGAAACACACGCAATACGCGTGCGTGCCTCCGCGACATCGCGCCGAAACGACACGGCCCTAGTGTCCCCGATCGTTGCAGGAGGGAAGAGCCCATGGAACACGATACGCGGAGCCTCTGGTCGCAGATGCTGCGCCGGTGGCAGTCCGCCGGGCTGGACGAGGCGGAGGCGAGGCTGCGCGACGATGCCGGCCTTCCCCAGGCCGCGATTCCGCCGCTGCCGCTCTCGCCGCTGGTCGCCGCCTTCCTGCGCTGAGGCGCGGCGCCGGCCCCCCTCGCGCGACGTTGACAGCCGCCCCGGGCGGAGCCTCACTGCCCGCACAGGCCGCCGCGAAGGGCCGGGAGGGCGCCATGGACGACCACGACCAGACGAAGAAGCCGTTCAAGCTCCGCAGCCAGCGCTGGTTCGACGACCCGCAGGACCCCGGCATGACGGCGCTCTACACCGAGCGCCAGCTCAACTTCGGCATGACCCTGGACGAGCTGCAGGCGGGCCGCCCCATCATCGGCATCTCCCAGACCGGCTCCGACATCGCCCCCTGCAACCGGCACCACATCCAGCTCGCCCAGCGGGTCAAGGAGGGCATTCGGGACGCGGGCGGCGTGCCGCTGGAATTCCCGGTCCACCAGATCCAGGAGACGCTGAAGCGCCCGACCGCTGCGCTCGACCGGAACCTGCAGTACCTCTCGCTGGTCGAGATCATGCACGGCTACCCTCTCGACGGCGTCGTGCTGACGGTGGGCTGCGACAAGACGCCCGGCGCGGCGCTGATGGCGGCCGCCACCCTCGACATCCCCTCCATCGCGCTGTCGGGCGGGCCGATGCTGGACGGCTGGCACAAGGGGCGGCTGGCCGGATCCGGCACCATCGTGTGGGAGGCGCGGCGGCTGCTCGCGGCCGGCGAGATCGACTACCGCAACTTCATCGAGATGGTCGCCGCCTCCTCCACCTCGGTCGGCCACTGCTCCACCATGGGCACGGCACTGTCCATGAACAGCCTGGTCGAGGCCGTGGGCATGAGCCTGCCGGGCTGCGCCGCCATCCCCGGGCCGTACCGGGAGCGCGCGCAGATGGCCTACCACACGGGCCGCCGCATCGTGGAGATGGTGCGGGAGAACCTGAAGCCCTCGAAGGTCATGACGAAGAAGGCCTTCGAGAACGCGGTGGCGGTCGCCAGCGCGATCGGCGCCTCCTCCAACTGCCCGATCCACATGATCGCGATCGCGCGGCACATGGGCGTGGAGCACACGCTGGAGGACTGGCAGCGCGTCGGCGCCGACATCCCGCTGCTGGTGGACTGCCAGCCCGCCGGCCGCTTCCTGGGCGAGGGCTTCCACCGCGCCGGCGGCGTGCCGGCCGTGATGAAGGAGCTGCTGGACGCCGGACGCCTGCATGGCGACGTGATGACCGTCTCCGGCAAGACGGTCGCCGAGAACCTGCGCCAGGTGCCGGAGCCCGAGCGCGAGGTGATCCGCGCCTATGCGAAGCCGATGAAGGAGCGCGCTGGTTTCCTCGTGCTGACCGGCAACGTCTTCGACAACGCCGTCATCAAGGTGAGCGTGATCGACGAGGAGTTCCGCCGGCGGTTCTTCTCCGAGACGCCGGACGTGTTCGAGGGCAAGGTCGCCGTCTTCGAGGGGCCGGAGGACTACCACGCGCGGATCGAGGACCCGTCGCTCGGCATCGACGAGCGCACGGTGCTGGTCATCCGCAACTGCGGCCCCGTGGGCTATCCCGGCAGCGCGGAGGTGGTGAACATGCAGCCGCCGGCCGAGATGCTGAAGCGCGGCATCAAGGCGCTGCCCACCATGGGCGACGGGCGGCAGAGCGGCACCTCCGGCTCCCCCTCCATCCTGAACGTGACGCCGGAGGCGGCGGTGGGCGGCGGCATCGCGCTGCTGAAGCACGGCGACCCGATCCGCATCGACCTCAAGTCGCGCCGCGTGGACGTGCTGGTGCCCGCCGAGGAGATGGAGGCGCGTCGCAAGGCCTGGACGCCGCCGAAGCTGGTGAACAAGACGCCCTGGGAGGAGATCTACCGCAAGAACGTTGGCCAGCTCGGCTCCGGCGGCTGCCTGGAGCCTGCGACGCTCTACCTGAACATCCTGGAGACGCGCGGCGAATCGCGCCATAACCACTGACCAAAGGGCACTGAGCGGAGGGCGTCATGGCCGGACGGCTGCAGGGAAAGCGCTGCCTGATCACCGCGGCGGCGCAGGGCATCGGACGCGCCAGCGCGCTCGCCTTCGCGCGGGAGGGTGCGCAGGTGATCGCGACGGACCGCGACGCGGCGAAGCTCGCGGCGCTGGAGGCGCCGGGGATCACGACGCGCGCGCTCGACGTGCTGGACCCGAAGGCGATCGAGGCGGTGGCGGCCGAGGCCGGCGCGCTCGACGTGCTGTTCAACTGCGCGGGCTTCGTCCACCAGAACACGCCCCTGACGGCGACCGAGGCGGAGTGGGACCAGGCGTTCGACCTGAACGTCCGGTCCATGTGGCGGCTGGCGCGCGCCGTGCTGCCGGGGATGCTGGAGCGCAGGCGGGGCAACATCGTCAACATGTCCTCCGGCTGCTCCTCGATCAAGGGGGCGCCGAACCGCTTCGTCTACGGCACCACCAAGGCCGCGGTGATCGGCCTGACCAAGTCGATCGCGACCGAGTACGTGCGCGACGGCATACGCTGCAACGCGATCTGCCCGGGCACGGTGGACACGCCCTCCCTCGGCGAGCGCATCTCGGCGAACGCCGCCCAGGCCGGGTCGGAGGAGGCGGCGCGCGCCGCCTTCGTGGCACGGCAGGCGATGGGGCGGCTCGCGACGGCGGAGGAGATCGCGCTGCTCGCGGTCTACCTCGCCTCGGACGAGAGCGCCTTCGTCACCGGCCAGGCGATGCTGATCGACGGCGGCTGGACCCTTTGAGGCGGAGGCACTAGGACACACCCATGAAGCTCCTCCGATACGGGCCGCAAGGCCAGGAAAAGCCCGGCATGCTCGACACGTCGGGCGCCATCCGCGACCTTTCGGGCGTGATCCCCGACCTCGCGGGCGACGCGCTGTCGCCTGCGGGGCTCACGAAGCTCGCGGCGCTCGACCCCGCTTCGCTCCCCGCCGTGTCCGGCAATCCGCGCATCGGGCCGCCGGTCGCAGGGCTGCGCAACTTCGTCTGCATCGGGCTGAACTACGCCGACCATGCGGCGGAGACGGGCGCGGCCATCCCGAAGGAGCCGATCGTGTTCCTGAAGTCGCTCGGCGCGCTCTGCGGGCCGAATGACGACGTGATGATCCCGAAGGGCTCGGTGAAGACGGACTGGGAGGTGGAACTGGCCGTCATCATCGGCAGCCGCGCCAAGTGCGTGTCCGAGGATGCCGCGATGGACCACGTCGCTGGCTACGCCGTCTGCAACGACGTTTCCGAGCGCGAGTGGCAGATCGAGCGCGGCGGGTCCTGGGACAAGGGCAAGGGCTGCGACACCTTCGGGCCGCTCGGCCCGTGGCTCGTCACGAAGGACGAGGTGCCGGACCCGCAGGACCTCGCCATGACGCTCGAGGTGGATGGCCGCAAGATGCAGGACGGCTCCACCCGCACCATGATCTTCGGCGTGCGCCACCTGGTCTCCTACGTCTCGCACTTCATCACGCTGCACCCGGGCGACGTCATCTCGACCGGCACGCCGCCGGGCGTCGGCCTCGGCATGAAGCCGCCGGTCTTCCTGCGCGCGGGGCAGACGATGCGCCTCTCGATCGCGGGCCTCGGCGAGCAGGTGCAGCGGACCGTCGCCTACGAGGCGTAGCGCGGGCTACCCCGCCCGGCCGTACTCGGCGAAGCGGGCGGCGGCCTCGGCCAACTCGCTCTCGGTCAGCAGGACCGGGGCGAGCCCCGCGCCGAGCAGGGCGAGGTACTGGCGCGCGAGGTTCTCGACCTCAACGGCCAGCGCCTCAGCCCCCGCCAGCGTGGCGCCCGCCGCGACAGCGCCATGGTTCGCCAGCAGCACGGCGCGCCGCCCCTCCATCGCCGCGACGCATGCCCGCGCCAGTGCCTCCGTGCCGAAGGTGGCATGCGTCGCGCAGCGCACCTCGCCGCCGGCCGTCAGCACCATGTAGTGGAAGGCGGGGATCGGGCGTCGCGCGCAGGACAGCGCGGTGGCCATCGGGCTGTGGGTGTGGACCACCGCGCCGATTTCCGGCCGCGCCGCGTAGATCGCGGCGTGCAGCCGCCATTCGGAGGAGGGGCGGTGGCGGCCGAACGCCTCGCCCGCCGCATCCACGAACACCGCATCCTCCGGCCCGAGCGCCGCGTAGGGAATTGCGGCGGGCGTGATCCAGAACCCGTCGCCCTCCCGCGCCGAGACGTTGCCCGACTTGGAGGGCATCATCCCGCGCGCATCCAGGCGCCGCGCGGCCTCGATGACCGCACCGCGCGTCACATCGTGGCGCCGATCGTCCAGGGCGCGAACTCGGCGCCGCCGAAGTCATAGCCCTCGGACTTCGTGCGCTCGCCGGAGGCGACGCGCAGCATGAGGTCGAAGATGCGCTGCCCGCACGCGGCCACGTCCTCCTCGCCCGAGAGGATGGTGCCGCAGTTCACGTCCATGTCGTCCGACATGCGCTCGTACATCGGCGTGTTGGTGGCAAGCTTGATCGAGGGCGCGGGCTTGCAGCCGAAGACGGATCCGCGGCCGGTGGTGAAGCAGACCATGTTGGCGCCCCCCGCCACCTGGCCCGTCGCCGCCACCGGGTCGTAGCCGGGCGTGTCCATGAAGACGAACCCCTTGGCGGCGACCTGCTCCGCGTAGCGGTAGACCTCGGTCAGGTTCGTCGTGCCGGCCTTCGCCATGGCGCCGAGCGATTTTTCCAGGATGGTGGTCAGCCCGCCCGCCTTGTTGCCGGGGGAGGGGTTGGCGTTCATCTCCGCCCCCTCGCGCGCCGTGTACTCCTCCCACCAGCGCATCAGCGCCACGAGCTTCTCGCCCACCTCGCGGCTCACCGCGCGCCGCGTCAGCAGGTGCTCCGCGCCGTAGGTCTCGGGCGTTTCGGAGAGGATGACCGTGCCGCCATGCCGCACCAGCAGGTCGGAGGCCGCGCCGAGCGCCGGGTTCGCCGTGATGCCCGAATACCCGTCCGAGCCGCCGCATTGCAGCGCGACCGTCAGCTCCGAGGCCGGGCAGGGCACGCGCGTCACCGCGTTCGCCTCAGCCAGCACCTCCCGCACGAAGCCGATGCCGGCCTCCACCGTCTTGCGCGTGCCGCCCATCTCCTGGATGTCCATGTTGCGCAGCCGCCCGGCGAGCCGCTGCTCCTCCAGCATCGGGCCGAGCTGGTTCACCTCGCAGCCGAGGCCGATGGCGATGACGTGGGAGAAGTTGGCGTGCCGCGCGAAGCCCGCGAGCGTCCGGCGCAGGAGGCGCAGCGGCTCGCCCATCGTCATGCCGCAGCCGGTCTTGTGGGTCAGCGCCACCACGCCGTCCACGTTCGGGAACTCGGCCAGCGGGTCGTCGCCCTTGAAGGGGTTCCGCTTGAAGGCGTCGGCGATCAGCTCCGACACATGGGCCGAGCAGTTCACCGAGGTGACGATGCCGATGTAGTTGCGCGTGGCGACGCGCCCGTCGGCGCGGCGGATGCCCATGAAGGTGGCGGGCTGGTCCACATACGCCGTCGGGCGCGCGTCCACGCCCCAGGCATAGTCCTTGTCGAAGTCGCCCATGGCGCAGTTGTGCGTGTGAACCCAGTCGCCGGGCGCGACCGCCTCCGTCGCGAAGCCGATGATCTGGCCGTAGCGCCGGATCGGCTCGCCCACCGCATGTGGGCGCGTCGCCACCTTGTGGCCGGGCGGCACGCGCCTCTCGCGCACCGCGATGCCCGGTGCCACGGGCGTGCCCGGCGGCAGGCCGATGCGGGCGATGACCACGCCGTCATCGGCGTGCAGGCGGATGACCGGGGGCAGGGTCTGGGCGTCCATGAGCGGCGTTCCTGTCTTTCCTCGCCACTCTACCCCCGGCCCGCGCCAGGGTCACCCGATGCGGAAGGCCGCCGTGCTGCCCCGCCGCCCCGGCGTGATCTCGAGCCGCGCGGGTAGCCTCTCCCGCAACTCGGCCACATGGCTGATCACGCCGACCAGCCGGTCGCCGGCCTGCAGCCCCTCCAGCACGCCGATGGCGGTGTCCAGCGCCTCCGCGTCCAGCGTCCCGAAGCCCTCGTCGATGAAGAGCGCGTCGAGCTGCCGCGCCCCCGCATGGGCCGCCACCGTCTCGGCCAGCCCGAGCGCCATGGCGAGCGAGGCGCAGAACCCCTCGCCGCCGGACAGGGTCGCCGCCGGCCGCGCCTCGGCGTTCCAGCCGTCCAGCACCTCGATGTCGAGGCCGGCGCGGCGGTTCGCCCGCTCCGGCTCCTCCCGCCGGCGCAGGCGGTAGCGCCCGCCGAGCATGCCGGAGAGGCGCCGGTTCGCCGCCGCAAGCGCCTCGTCCAGCAGGCCGGAAAGAACGAAGCCCTCGAAGTTCAGCCCGGTGCCGCGTCCCTCGGCCAGGTCGGCGAGGTCGGCGCGGAGCTGCAACGCCTCCTCCGCCCCACGCAGCGCCGCCTCGGCCGCGGCGAGTTCGGCCAGCAGCGCATCGAAGTCGGAGAGCGCCTGCGTGGCCAGCGCCGCCTCGCGCACCGAGGCAGTCAGGGTGGCGGTCGCGGCGACAAGCGTGGCCTCCATCGCCGGAAGGTCCGGCCGCTCGACTCCCGCGGCGGCCTGCGCTGTCATGGCGGCCGCCTCCCGCGCGGCGGCGAGCATGGCGTCGAAGCGGGTGACGCGGTCGGCCAGGTCGTCCTGCTCCGCCCCCGCCAGCCGCGC
>DASQNQ010000235.1:0-16409 GCA_035644895.1 Acetobacteraceae bacterium
GTTCTACGAGCCCTGGGCCTGCGCTGGGCTGCGCGTGATGGAGAACTCCTTCGACAACGCGCACTTCTCCTTCGTCCACCGCGCGAGCTTCGGCGATCAGGGGCACCCGGAACCGGCGAAGCTCGAGATCGAGGAGCACGATGACGGCTTCATGATGATTACCGAGGTTCCCGTGCGGAACCCGGAGATCCAGAAGAAGGTCTTGAACATGGAGAGCGACACGACCGTGCGTCACATGCGCGGCCGCTGGTACGCCCCGTTCCTGCGCAAGCTTCGCATCCAGTACCCGAACGGGCTCTCCCACTCGATCGTCACCGCCGCGACGCCGATGGACGACGGCAACAGCATGATCGTGCAGTTCGTGTTCCGCAACGACACCGAGTCGGATGCCCGGGCCGAGGACGTGATCGCCTTCGACCGCATCGTCACGGACGAGGACCGCGACATCCTGGAGAGCACGGACCCCGACGTGCCGCTCGACCAGACGGGCCTCGAGATGAACATGCCCTCCGACCGGCCTGGCGTGCTGATGCGGCGGATGCTGCTGCGGATGCTGGAGGCCGAGGCCGCGAAGGTTCCGGCCGAGGCCGCCGAGTAGGCGGGGCTACAGCCCCGCCTGCGAGACGAACTTCGTGTTCAGGTAGGCCTCGATCGCCTCCGACCCGCCCTCGGACCCGTAGCCGCTATCCTTGATGCCGCCGAACGGTACCTCGGGCAGCGCGAGGCCGAGGTGGTTGATGGTCATCATGCCCGTCTCGACCTTCGCCGCCACGGCGTTGGCCGTCTTGGCCGAACGCGTGAAGGCATAGGCCGCGAGGCCGTAGGGCAGACGGTTCGCCTCCTCCACCACTTCGTCGAGGTCGCGGAAGGGGGCGATCATGGCGACGGGGCCGAAGGGCTCCTCGTTCATCATGCGCGCCTCCTTCGACACGCCAGTCATGACGGTGGGCTGGTAGAAGTAGCCCTTGTTCCCCATGCGCTCGCCACCCGTGTGGAGTTCCGCGCCCTTCTGCCGGGCGTCCTGCACCAGCCCCTCGATCCAGGGCACGCGCCGGTCATGGGCGAGGGGCCCCATCTGCACGCCCTCCTCCGTCCCGGCACCGACCTTCAGGCCCTTCGCGATGGCGGTGAACCGCTCGACGAACGGCTCGTAGAGGCTCTCCTGCACCAGGAAGCGCGTCGGCGAGACGCAGACCTGGCCGGCGTTGCGGAACTTGGCGCCTGCGAGCGTCTTCGCGGCGAGGTCGAGATCCGCGTCGTCGAAGACGATGGCCGGCGCATGGCCGCCGAGCTCCATCGTCGCGCGCTTCATGTGCGCGCCCGCCAGCGCGGCAAGGTGCTTGCCGACGGGGGTGGAGCCGGTGAATGTCACCTTGCGGATGACCGGGTGCGGGATCAGGTACTCGCTGATCTCGGCCGGCACGCCGTAGACGAGGTTCGCGACACCAGCCGGCAGGCCGGCATCCACGAAGGCGCGGATCAGCTCGGCGGGCGAGGCTGGCGTCTCCTCCGGCGCCTTCACGATGATGGAGCATCCCGTCGCGACCGCCGCCGAGAGCTTGCGGACCACCTGGTTGATCGGGAAGTTCCAGGGCGTGAAGGCCGCGACCGGCCCGACCGGCTCCTTCACCACGAGCTGGTAGACGCCCTCCGCCCGCGCCGGGATGACGCGGCCATAGGCGCGGCGCGCCTCCTCGGCGAACCAGTCGATGATGTCGGCGGCGGCCAGCGTCTCCATCTTCGCCTCGGGCAGCGGCTTGCCCTGTTCCAGCGTCATGAGCCTTGCCACGGCATCGGCGCGGGAGCGGAGGATGTCCGCCGCCTTGCGCATCAGCTTGGCGCGGTCGTAGGCCGAGACGCGGCGCCACGCCGCGAAGCCGCGCGCCGCGGCGTCCAGCGCCTCGTCCAGGTCGTCGCGGCCGGCATGGGCGACGGTGCCGATCACCTCCTCGGTCGCGGGGTTCAGGACGGGAAGGGTGCGGCCCGATCGGGCCGGGCGCCACTCACCGGCAATGTGCAGCAGCACGTCCTGGTACATGCGTTTTCTCCTGGCGTTGCGGCGCGGACCCTCGCACAGGCAGGCGAGGGCGGCTAGCTGTTCGGCCCGCGCTCCATCGCATAGGGCTGCCACCGGCGGAGGCCCGTGGCGGGCAGGACGGTGGGGTTCACGCAGCTCATCGGCCAGCGGCCGGACAGCACCAGCGCCAGCTCCTGCCCCGCCCGACGGCGCCGGCCCGGGTCGAAGCGGGCCGAGGCCGAGGCGTTGTGCGGCGAAAGGATGACCTGCGGCATGGAGAGCAGCGGGTTGTCAGGCCGCGCCGGCTCCACCTCCAGCACATCGAGGCCGGCGCTGGCGATCCAGCCCTCCTGCAGGGCGCGGACCAGCGCGGCCTCGTCCACCGTCGGGCCGCGGCCGGTGTTGATGAAGATGGCGCCGCGCCGCATCCGGCGGAAATGGCCTTCGGTCAGCATGCCGCGCGTCTCGGCCGTGTCCGGTGCGTGCATCGAGATGAAGTCCGAGCCCGCCAGCACCTCGTCCAGGCTCGCCGGCACGACGCCCAGCGCCGACATGGTCAGCTCGTCCACATAGGGGTCGTAGGCGGTCATCCGCAGGCCGAAGGGCCGGGCCCGGGCCGCGACCGCGCGGGCGACGCGCCCGAAGGCGATGAAGCCAAGCGTCAGCCCCATCAGCCGCGGCACCTTGAGGAGCTGCGGGCGGCCCTCCTTCCACCGTCCCTCCCGCACCATCCGGTCCTGCTCGATGCAGCGGCGGTGCGTGGCGAGCAGCAGCATCATCGCGTGGTCTGCCACCTCCTCGATGAAGGTGTCCGGGCAGTTGGTAACGGGGATGCCCTTCGCGGTCGCCGCGGCCACGTCCACGTAATCCACGCCGACGCTCGCGCAGGCGATGACCCGCGCGCGGTCGAGCGCGCCGATCATGCGGGCGGAGAAGCGCATGCCCTTCGCGTAGACTGCGTCGGCACCGGGCGCGGCGGCGACGAACGCGTCCTCGTCCGGCGCGCACTCCACGATCTCGGCGCCGATGCGCGCCAGCGCCTCCATCTCGTAGCCGTAGCCGCCCTCCGGGCTGAAACCGGGCGCCACCGGGCTCAGGATGCGCAGCGGCATCGCGTCTCCCCCATCCTCGTTCCGGGAAGCGTCGCACGGGGGAGGGGTGCGGACAAGCCGAGGCGGCGCTACGCTGCATGCCGAAGAGCGGAGGGACCGAGGCATGACAAAGCTGGCAGGCAAGGTCGCCTGGATCACCGGAGCGGGCAGCGGAATCGGGGAGGCCGCGGCGATGCTGATGGCCGACGAGGGCGCCCTGGTGGTTCTCACCGGCCGCCGTGCCGAGCCGCTGCACGACGTCGCGCGGCGTATAGCCGAGGCTGGCGGGGAGGCGCACGTGCAGCCTGCGGACCTGGGCGACGCCCTGGCGGTGGAGCGCGTCGGCGCCTTCCTGCGGGATCGCTTCGGGCGGCTCGACATCCTCGTCAACAATGCGGGGCTGAACGTCGAGGCGCGGCAATGGGCGCGACTCACCCCCACCGGCGTGGACGAGCTGATCCGCGGCAACCTTACCAGCGCCTTCCACTGCGTCACGGTGGCACTGCCGCTCATGAGGCCGCAGCGTGAAGGCGTGCTGATCCACACGGCCTCCATGGCGGGCCGCAACGTGTCGCTACTCAGCGGCCCAGGCTACACGGCAGCCAAGCACGGCATGGTGGCCATGAGCCACACGATCAACATGGAGGAGTGCGTCAACGGCATCCGCTCCTGCGTCGTCTGCCCGGGCGAGGTCGCGACGCCCATCCTGGACAAGCGCCCCAATCCCGTCGGGCCGGACGAGCGGGCGCGGATGGTGCAGCCCCAGGACGTGGCGGAGCTGATCCTGTTCATCGCCACGCGCCCGCCGCACGTCACGCTGAACGAGGTGTGGATCACGCCGACCCACAACCGCGGCTACGTCGCCGCGCTGCAGCGGAAGCTCTGACGTCCTACTCCTTCACCGCGCCCGTCAGCGAGGAGACGTAGTAGTCCACGAAGAACGAGTAGAAGATCGCGACGGGCAGCGAGCCGAGCAGGGCGCCCGCCATCAGCGCACCCCACTGGTACACGTCGCCCGAGACGAGCTCCGTCAGGATCGCGACCGGCACGGTCTTGTTCTCGCTGCTCTGGATGAAGGCCAGCGCGTAGATGAACTCGTTCCAGGACAGCGTGAAGGAGAAGATGCCGGCGCTGATCAGGCCCGGTACGGCCAGCGGCAGGGTGATGCGGCGCAGGATCTGCAGCCTCGTCGCGCCGTCGATCAGCGCGCACTCCTCGAGCTCGTAGGGGATCGACTTGAAGTAGCCGATCAGCAGCCAGGTGCAGAAGGGCACCAGGAAGGTCGGGTAGGTCAGGATCAGCGCGAAGGGCGTGTCGAACAGTCCGAGCTGGAACACCATCGTCGCAAGCGGGATGAAGAGGATCGAAGGGGGCACAAGGTAGGCCAGGTAGATGGCCAGCCCGACATACTGGCTGCCGCGGAAGCGCAACCGCTGGATCGCGTAGGCCGCGAGAACGGAAGCAAAAAGCGAAAGGAACGTTGCCGCGAAGGCCACCAGCATCGTCGTCCAGAGCCAGCGCGGATAGGGCGTGTTGAACAGCAGGTGGTACACGTGGTCGAGCGTGGGGGAGTTGATCCAGAACGGATTGCTCTCCCGCAGGCTGTAGAGTTCCGCGTTCGGCTTGAAGGACGTGATCGTCATCCAGTAGAACGGGAACAGCAGGATCAGCACGAAACAGGCGAGCGGCACGTAGAGCGTCACGACGCGCCGCGCGCGGCTGTCCCACGCCATCATCTCGGGGGCCTGCACCTCGGCCGTGGGCGCAGGCGTCGCGGTGGCGGCTGCTTCAGTCATTGCCCTCTCCCTGCTGCCACTTCCGCCGCGCGAGCGCGAAATAGGAGAACAACGTCGCGAAGACCAGGAACGGGATCATCGCGACCGCGATCGCCGCACCCTCGGCCAGTTGGCCGCCCGGGATGCCGCGCTGGAACGCCAGCGTCGCCATCAGGTGCGTGGAGTTCACCGGCCCGCCGCGCGTAACGGCGTAGACGAGCTGGAAGTCGGTGAAGGTGAAGATGATCGAGAAGGTCATGACGATCGCAAGGATCGGCATGATCAGCGGCACGGTGATGCGCCAGAAGCGCTGCCACGCCGTCGCGCCGTCCAGCAGCGCGGCCTCGTAGAGGGAAGGCGAGATGGTCTGCAGACCCGCCAGCAGGCAGATCGCCACGAACGGGATCCCGCGCCAGATGTTGGCGGCGATCAGGCTCCAGCGCGCGTTCCATGCCTCGCCCAGGAAGTTGATGTAGGTGTCGCGCCAGCCCAGCACGTCCACCAGGAGGTAGGAGATGACAGAGAACTGCGCGTCGTAGATCCACCAGAAGGCGATGGCGGATAGCACCGTCGGCACGATCCAGGGCATCAGGATGATGGCGCGCACCAGGTTCTTGAACGGCACGTGCTGGTTCAGCAGCAGCGCGAGCCAGAGGCCGAGCGCGAACTTCCCGACCGTCGCGACCGCCGTGTAGAAGACGGAGTAGAAGACCGAGGACCAGAACACCGGGTCCTCGGACAGCCAGATGAAATTCTCCAGCCCCACCCACACGCCGGCCCGGCCGATGGTGGTGTCCGTGAAGGCAAGCCAGATGCCGAGCCCCAGCGGATAGGTCATGAACACCAGCAGCAGGCCGACGGCCGGCGCCAGGCAGGCGAAGATGAGGAAGGTCTTGTTGTCGAACAGCCGCGCCAGCCAGCCGGGCTCGACCTTCGGACGGGTCCAGTTGGCAGTGGCGGGCGCGGCTGTCGTGGACATGGCTAGCTCCGGTAGAAGCGGCGGATGCGGCGTTCCGCGTCGCGGGCCGCGTCCTCGGGCTGGGCCTGGCCCGAGGCGACGGAGGCCAGCATCTGCACGGTGATGTACTCCGCCGTGACCGAGCCCGAGGCCTGGCTGAGCGGGCCGCGGTAGCCGTTCCAGAACTCACGGTCCATCGTGTCCTTGAAGACCATGATCTTGGGGTCGCTCCGCCACACGCTGCTCTCGCCATAGGCGCGCAGCGGGTGCGCCCAGTAGCCGCTGCTGCCTGTCAGCCAGCGGTCGTACTGCTCCGCCTCCATCATGAAGCGCAGGTACTCCTTCGCCGCGTTCGGGAAGCGGCTGTGGCGGAACAGCATGCCGGAGATGGCGAGCGGCGCGTTGGGCGGGCTCGTCGCCTGGCCGCGCGGCAGGTCGGCGTGGTTCGTGTCCTCTGCGACGGCGCGCGTGTTCGGGTCGTTCTTCGCCGCGTAGTAGAGCGAGACGCCGTTCTGCGTCAGCCACACCTCCTGGCTGATGTAGGCGCGGTTGTTGGACGGGTCGAGCCAGGAGATCGTGCCGGGCACGAAGGTCTGGTACAGTTCGCGCACGTAGCGCAGCGCCGCGATCGTCTCGGGGCGGTTGATGGCGACGCGGCCATTCTCGTCCACGATGTAGGCGCCGTGCGACCAGAGCATCCAGTTCGCGAAGGCGTTGCCGTCGCCAACCGCGTTGCCCAGCGCGAAGCCCGAGGGCTTGTTGATGCGCCGTAGCGCCTGGCAGAGCCGCAGGAAGCCCGGCAGGTCGGTCGGGACGCTGTCGAACCCGGCCTCGCGCAGCGCGGAGATGCGGTAGATCAGCGGGCCGCCCGAGCCGCCGAACGGGATGGCGAGCCAGTTGTTGCTGCCCTGCCGTCGTCCGATGACGCGGGCGTAGTTCATCCAGCCGCCGTATTTCTGGCCGAGGTACTCCGCAATGTCCGAGACCTCGACCAGCTTGTCGGCGAAGATGTGCGGGTCGTCCGGCCAGCCGATCACAACGTCCGGCCCTTGGCCGGTGTTCGCGATGACCGCCGTCTGCGGGCGCAGATCCTCCCAGCCCACGAAGTCCACGCGCACCTGCACGCCGGTCTGCTGCGTGAAGCGTTGCGTGTTCTCGCGGAAGATGACCTCGTCCGGCTCGACGAAGCGGGCGGGTCGCAGGATGCGCAGCGTCGCCCCGTTCTCAGGTGGCAGGCGCGGGGCCGTTGCATTCGCCGTGGGGATCGACTGCCCCCAGGCCTGCCCGCCAAGGCCAGCGGCGACCGCGCCGGCGCCGAGGCCGAGCGTTCCGCGACGCGTTATGTTGAACATCCTGTTCTTCTCCTCCCGTTTGCTTTCGACGTCAGAGTCTCTGCCCGTTTTCCCCCGCGAAGAGATGGACGAGGGGCAGGTCGGGAATGATGCGGATCTCCTCGCCCGGACGGGCCGAGATGCGTTCGCGGAAGGCGCCGACGACGGGGGTGTCGCCGACGCGAAGGAGGACCTGTGTCTCGGACCCCGTCGGCTCCACGAGCTGGATGCGCGCCGGCATTCCGTCGCCGTCGAGGCGCAGGTGCTCGGGCCGGATCCCATAGATGACGGGCTGCCCCGGCGCTGCGCCTGGGCCGGACGGGGGCAGGGGCCATCGGGAGCCGTCCTCCGCTTCGAAGGCCCCGTTCGCCATGCGCCCCTGCAGCAGGTTCATGGCAGGGGATCCGATGAAGCCCGCGACGAAGAGGTTCGCCGGGCGGTCGTAGAGCTCGAGCGGCGGACCCGCCTGCTCCACCCGGCCGCCGTTCATCACCACGATCTGGTCAGCCATGGTCATGGCCTCGATCTGGTCGTGGGTGACGTAGACCATCGTCACCTTCAGGCGCTGCTGCAGGTCCCGGATCTCGCTGCGCATCTGGACGCGGAGCTTGGCGTCGAGGTTCGAGAGCGGCTCGTCGAACAGGAACACCTGCGGGTTGCGGACGATCGCCCGGCCCATGGCGACGCGTTGCCTCTGCCCGCCGGAGAGCTGCCGTGGATAGCGATGCAGCAGCTGGTCGAGGCCGAGGATTCGCGCCGCGCGCCCTACCTCCTGCTCGATCACCGGCTTCGGCGCCTTCGCGAGCTGCAGGCTGAAAGCCATGTTGTCGAACACGGTCATGTGCGGATAGAGCGCGTAGTTCTGGAACACCATCGCGATGTCCCGGTCCTTCGGCGGGACCTGGTTCACCACCCGCCCGCCGATCGCGATCTCGCCGCCGGTGATGTTCTCGAGTCCCGCGATCATCCGGAGCAGGGTGGACTTGCCGCAGCCGGATGGCCCGACCAGCACGACGAACTGGCCGTCCTCGATCTCCACGTCCACACCGTGCAGAATCTGGGTGGAGCCGAAGGCCTTGCGCACCTTCCGGACCGACACGCCTGCCATGCACGCCTGCTCCCCGCATGCGGGCGCCTCCGTGGCGCGCCCGTCCTTCGCGGCGAGGCTACACATGCCGCGAGGCGGTGCGCAACCTCGCCGCCACGCGCTGGACCTGGACGTGATCGGATGCCGGCGCTAGCTCTGCTGCATCGCAGCGCAAGGCCCATCCATGACCTCCGGCCACCGCCGGCTTGCCATCCTGCTCGGCGCGCTCACGGCGACGGGGCCGCTGGCCATCGACATGTACCTGCCGGCCTTCCCCTCCATTGCGGCCGAGCTGCGCGCCGAGCCGGCCGAGGTCCAGCGGACGCTCGCGGCGTTCTTCCTCGGCATGGCCCTGGGCCAGCTCGTGCACGGACCGCTCGCGGACCGGCTCGGGCGCAAGGTGCCGCTGATCGGCGGGCTTGCGCTGTTCGCCGCAGCCTCGGCTGCCTGCGCGCTGGCTGACACGACCGGGCAACTCGTCGCGCTCCGCTTCCTGCAGGCGCTCGGCGGTTGTGCGGGAGTGGTGGTCGCGCGCGCCGTCGTGCGCGACCTGTTTGAGGATCGCGAGGCGGTCCGCATGATGTCCGCAATGATGCTTGCGATGGGTGTCGCGCCGATCCTCGCCCCAGTGATCGGCGGCGCGCTCCTCGGTCTTGCCGGGTGGCGGGCGGTCTTCGCCCTGCTTGCCTTCTATGGTGCGGCCCTCGCGCTCGTTGCCGCTTTCGTGCTCGCCGAGAGTTTGCCGCCGTCCCGGCGCAGGCGAGACGGGCCGGTTGCGGTCCTGGTCACCTACGGCTCCATACTCCGGGACCGTCGCTTCATCTCGCGCGTGCTGGCCGGTGCCGCGACGATGGGTGGACTGTTTGCCTACCTGGCCGGCTCGCCCTTCGTCGTGATGGAACTGCACGGCCTCTCCCCGGGCATGTACGGCTTGGTGTTCGGCGCGAACGCTGCCGGGCTGATTGGCATGAGCCAGGTCGTCGCGCGGCTCGTGCGGCGGCATGAACCCGCCGTCCTGCTGCGCTGCATGCTGGCCGGAAGTGCTGTTTCGGGGCTGCTGGTTCTCGGCGGCGCAGTGAGCGGGCTAGGCAGCCTCGCCGGCATACTCGTGCCGCTCTTCGTCTACATCGCGCTTCTCGGCGCGGTGCTGCCCTTGGCGTCCGCCCTGGCGATGGCGCCGATGGGGCGGGCGGCTGGCAGCGCATCCGCCCTGATCGGCAGCCTCCAGTTCGGGACCGGGGCGCTGGCCGGCCTTGCGCTGGGGGCGCTGCACGATGGTACGGCCGTTCCGATGGCGGCGCTGGTGGCCTGCGGTGGCCTGGCTGGGCTGACGATCAATCTCTGGTCGAATCAGGGCTGATCGGGAAAACATGTTCCGCCCGGGAGGGAAAGTAGGTACTTTTTTCACGATCGAGTCCCTACGGAGCAGACCCTCCCACATTCTGCTTGCGGCGCGCCGGATCCTTTGCATAATCGCCAGGCGACGAACCGCACGGCGCCAACCCGATGACCTATGTCCGACCACGCACCATGCTCTCCTCGATGCTGGCCGAGATCGAGGCATCCGCGCGCAGGCCGGAGGCGGAGCGTCATCGCGCGGTGGCGGAGGTGATCGGCACCTTCGCCGGCCGGCCAGGGCTGCTGGCCGCCCAGGATTGCCGTTGCTGTCCCGATCGCTACGTGCGCCACCTGCTGCACGCCGACCCGGCCGAGGGTTACGCCGTCGTGGCCCTGGTCTGGCGGCCCGGCCAGATGTCGCCCGTCCATGCGCACAAGACCTGGTGCGCCTTCGCCGTCCACAACGGCATCCTGACGGAGACGCTCTACACACCGGGCGACCCGCCGGTGCCGACCGCCACGCGGCTGCTGCATCCGGGTGCCACCGGGCACGGTGCGGCACGGCCGGACCTGATCCATCGACTGGCGAACCTGTCCTGCGCCAAGGCGGTCTCCATCCATTGCTACGGCGCCGCCTTCGACCGGTTCGGCGTGGATGTGAACGAGATCCACGCCCACTGATCACAAGCGTCCCATGAGGCTGCCTGCCGCGGCCCTGGGCCTGCTGATCGGACTGTTCGCGGCAACGGTGTGGGGCGCGCAGGCGGTGGTCGCGCGCTCCGGCGTGGTGATGGGGTTCGGGCCGCTCGATCTGTCGGCGCTGCGTTTCGCCTTCGCCGCCGCCGTGCTGGCGCCGTTTGCGTGGCACGCCAGGGGGCGCCTCCTGGCGATCGGCCCGCGGCGGCTTCTGATGTTGTCGCTTCTAGGCGGGTTCGGCAACGCGCTCCTCTTTGCCTGGGGGCTGACCTTGGCCCCGGCCAGCCATGGCGGCACGGTCGCGCCCATCACCTCCGCCGTCGCCGGCGCCGTGCTTGCCATCCCGCTGCTGAAGGAATGGCCGACGGGCGGGCGCATCGTGGCTCTGCTGGTGATCGTGTCGGGTGTCCTGATGATCGGCTGGGACGGAATCGCGGGCGCGCATCCCGGCGCCTGGCGCGGCGACATCGTGCTGTTCGTCGCGGGCTGTTCGTGGGGCGGCTTCACCGTGCTGCTGCGGCGTTGGGGCGTGCCGGCGTTGCCGGGGAACGCGGCGGTCTGCGTGTTGTCGGCGCTCGTGCTGGTGCCGCCGTGGCTGCTGATCGCCGGCGCAGGGGCGGTGGCGCGTCTTCCGTGGGAGGCGACCTTGGTGCAGGGGCTCTCGCTCGGCGTCCTGAGTTCCGCGGTGGCGACGACGCTCTACGCGCGCGCGACGGAGCTGATGGGCGCGACGCGCGCCGCCTGCCTGTCCGCGATGGTTCCCGTCGTGGCCGTCATCCTCTCCGCCATCGTCCTGGCCGAACCACTCGGGGCGGCGAAGCTGGCGGGCGTGACCCTTGCCGTGGCGGGGATGGTCGGGGCCGTCCTGTTCACCGGCCGGCGGCGCGCTGGATAGACCGGCTTCACGCCGGCTCGACGCCGAGGACGCAGCGACGTCGCGCGGTGCGAGGCCGTGCCCTCAGGCCGCGGTCCCGGGCGCCACGTCGCGTGCCCAGGGCGGCATGCCGGTGCCGGCGGCGGCCGCCATACGGTCCCGCGCCAGTAGCCGCTCCCGCCGCAGTCGGCGCAAAGCGCCCTGATCCGGAATAGGTCGCGCCTGCTCCGCGGCGATCCGGGCCTCCAACTCCGCGACGCGCGAGGCGAGGCGGCCGTGCAGCCCCCCTCCGGATGCCTCTTCCCTGGTCATCACCCCGTCTTCCCAATGGCGCCCGGGACCGGTGCTTTCCTGGTTCCCCGACGCGTTGCGTTCCTTTGCCTAGGGTCGAGGCCAACCAGCCCCGGCCCCGGAACAGAAAGCCTGCGCCCCCGCCTGCCGGAATTGCAAGTGGGGACTGGTTCACCTTCGACGCGAGTTGGTGCCCGGGTCAGGTGCCAACCACCGGCAGCGGGTTGCGCTCCACCATCACGCGCACGCCCTTAACCCCCGGTATGCGCTCGGCCAGCACGCGGAGCGCGCGCTTCACCTCCTCCTGCCGGCACCAGCCGTGGAAGCTGACCACCCCGTCCTCCACATCGGGGAAAACGTAGAAGGCGTCGAGCCAGGGCTGCTCCCGCATCGCGGCGAGCACGTCGCGCCGGATCCGCTCGTCGGGCGCGTCCTCCCTCAGCTTCTCGGCCGGCGAGAGCAGGGCCCGGATCAGGTCGGCACGCGAGACGATGCCGACGAGCCTGCCCTCCCGCAGCACCGGCACGCGGCGGATGTTCCGCTCCTCCAGGCTCGCCGCCACCTGCTCGATCGGCGCGTCCTCCTCGACCGCCAGGACGCCGCGCGTCATCACGTCCTGCGCCGTGCGGCCGTGGGTACGGGCGTACTCCGCCGCCTGTGCCCCGGCGGGCTGGAAGAAGCGGACGATCCAGCTTCGCGGCTGGTCCTCCGGCGCGGCGATGCGGCGGATCAGGTCGCTCTCCGTCACCATGCCGAGGAGCATGCCCCCGGTGTCGACGACGGGGGCGCCCGAGATGCCGCGCTCGGCGAAGAGGCGGGCGATGGCGGGCAGGGGCATGTCCGGCGGCAGCGTCACAGGTGTGGACGTCATCAGGTCGCGGGCACGCATGGCTCTTCCTCCGCATCTGTTGTGCGGCAAAGATTACGAGATTTTCACCTGACAGGTGAAGCGAAATCAGGTGGCTGGCCGCGCCGTGATCCGGGCCCAGGTGGTCACCACATGCGCGCAGGGCTCCTCCTCACCCTCCGAGCGCAGGAACACCTCGCCATACAGCAGCCGCCCGCGCGGCTTGATCGCCCGCGCCTCGGCCAGCACGGGACGCGGCTCGGGGCGGCGCAGGAAGGTGATGTTGAGGTTGGCGGTCAGGCTGTCGTCCTGCCCGCCCGTCAGAGAGAGCAGCGCCGCCCACATCGCGACATCCGCCAGCGCCATCAGGGCGGGCCCCGAGACGGTTCCCCCCGGCCGCAGCAGGTCCTCCCGGTGCGGAAGGCGAAGGAGCGCGACCCCATCCTGCGCCGAGAGCAGCTCCACGCCCCAGGCGCCTGCCAGCGGGACGCCCGCACGCACCATCGCCTGCATTTCGTCCAGCGTCATCGGCCGGCCACCAGGCGCCCGATGCAGGGGTTCCGCCCGATCCAGTAGCAGAGCTCGGCGGGCCGCTCCGCCGCGAAGATGGCCAGGTCCGCGCGCAGGCCGGGCGCGAGGGCGCCGCGGTCATCCAGCCCCAGCGCCGCGGCGGCGTCCACCGTCACGCCCCGCAGCGCCTCGGCCACCGTGAGGCGGAACAGCGTGCAGGCCATGTTGAGCGCAAGCAGGATGGAGGGGCAGGGGGAGGAGCCCGGGTTCAGGTCCGTCGCCACCGCCATCCGCAGCCCCGCCCGGCGCATGGCCGCGACATCCGGCTGCCGCGTCTCGCGGATGAAGTAGAAGGCCGCCGGCAGCAGGACGCCCACCGTGCCGGCCCGCGCCATCGCGGCAAGCCCCTCCTCGGATGCATACTCGACGTGGTCTGCCGACAGCGCGCCGTGGCGTGCCGCCAGCGCTGCGCCGCCATCGTCGCGGAGCTGGTCGGCATGCAGCTTCACGGGCAGGCCGTGCCGCCGGGCGCCTTCGAGAACGATGGCCGTCTCCTCCGGCGTGAAGGCGATCGCCCTGTCGGTGAAGGCGTCCACCGCATCGGCGAGGCCGCTGCGCGCGGCGGCGGGCACGATGTCCTCCGCCACATGGCGGGCATAGTCGCCGCGCCGCCCCTCGTACTCCGGCGGGGTCGCATGCAGCGCGAGCAGGCTGGTGCGGACCTCGACCGGGTGTTCCGCGGCCAGCCGCCGTGCGACGCGCAGCATTCGCAGTTCGGTTCCCAGGTCCAGCCCGTAGCCCGACTTGATCTCGACCGTCGTGACGCCCTCGGCCATCAGCGCGCGCAGGCGCGGCTCCGCCTGGCGCAGCAGCGCCTCCTCCTCCGCCGCGCGCGTGGCCCGCACGGTGGACAGGATGCCGCCGCCCGCCTTCGCGACCTCCTCGTAGGAGGCCCCGTCGAGGCGCATCTCGAACTCCCGCGCCCGGTCGCCCCCGAAGACGAGGTGCGTGTGGCAGTCGATCAGCCCCGGCAGCACCAGGGCGCCACCGAGCCGTGTCACCTCCCGCGCCGCGCCCGGCAGATCGGCCCGCGGCCCGACCCAGGCGATGCGCCCGTCCCGCACGGCGACGGCGCCGTCCTCCACCAGCCCGAGCGGGTCGTCGCCGCGCGGGACCATGGTGCAGAGCCGCGCGTCCAGCCAGACCCGGTCGAAGCTCATGCCTCCGGCTCCACCAGCGCGGCGAAGCGCCCACGCTCGACCAACCCGCGCACGGCCGCGATGTCGGGCGCCATCACGCGGTCCGCATCCCAGGCCGGCGCGACGCCACGCACCAGCGCATGCGCCGCCTCCAGCTTCGGGGAGGATTGCAGCGGACGGTGGAACTCGATGCCCTGCGCCGCGGCCAGCAGCTCGACCGACAGGATCGCGGCCAGGTTCTCCGCCATCTCCGCCAGCCGCAGGGCGGCGCCGGTTGCCATGCTGACATGGTCCTCCTGGTTCGCCGAGGTCGGCAGGCTGTCCACGGAGCGCGGCGCGGCGAGCGCCCGGTTCTCCGCAACGAGCGCGGCGGCGGTGACATGCGCCAGCATGAAGCCGGAGTTCACGCCGCTCTCGGCCACCAGGAAGGCCGGCAAACCGGAGTTGAGTGCCGGATCGGTCAGCAGGGCGATGCGCCGCTCGCTGATCGAGCCAAGCTCGGCCAGCGCCAGCGCGATGGCATCTGCCGCGAAGGCCACCGGCTCCGCGTGGAAGTTGCCGCCCGATAGCACGGCGCCGTCCTCCATCACCAGCGGGTTGTCGGTGACCGCGTTCGCCTCGCGCTCCAGCACCTGCGCGGCGTGGCCCATCAGGTCCAGGCAGGCGCCCGCCACCTGCGGCTGGCAGCGGAGCGAGTAGGGGTCCTGCACGCGCGGGTCCCCCTCCCGATGGCTCTCGCGGATCTCGCTGCCCGAGAGCAGCGCACGCAGCACGGCCGCGGCGCGCACCTGCCCGGGCTGGCCGCGCAGCGCGTGGATGCGTGCGTCGAAGGGCGTGTCGGAGCCGCGGGCGGCGTCCACGCTCATCGCCCCCGCGACGAGGGAGGTGCGCCACAGATCCTCCGCCGCGAACAGCGCTGCAAGCGCAAGAGCCGTGCTCACCTGCGTGCCGTTCAGCAGCGCCAGCCCCTCCTTCGGCCCGAGGTCGAGCGGCGCGAGCCTGGCGCGGCGCATCGCCTCCGCCCCCGGCAGGACGGCGCCGCCGCAGAAGGCCTCGCCCTCGCCGATCAGGACCAGGGAGAGGTGCGCGAGGGGCGCGAGGTCGCCCGAGGCGCCGACCGATCCCTTGGCCGGTATGGCGGGAAGCACGTCGTGTTCGAGCAGCGCGAGCAGCGCCTCCACCAGAACCGGCCGGACCGCCGACGCCCCGCGTGCGAGGGACAGCGCCTTCAGCCCGAGGATGAGGCGCACGACCGGCGCTGGCAGGAAGGGCCCGACGCCCGCCGCGTGCGAACGGATCAGGTTCACCTGCAACTGCCGCAGCCGGTCCTCCGGGATGCGCGTGCTGGCAAGCTTCCCGAAGCCGGTGTTGACGCCGTAGAGCGCCTCACCGCTCGCGAGCCGCGCCTCCAGCGCCGCGACGGAGCGTTCGACATCTCCGCGCCATGATGCGTTCAGGGCAAGCGGGCTGCCCTCCATCACCGTGCGCAAATCGCGCAGCGTGGCGGTCCCGGCCCGGATCATGCGCCGAGCATCGGCAGATCGAGGCCAGTCTCCCGCGCGCAGTTGCGGGCGATGTCGTAGCCGGCATCGGCATGCCGCATCACGCCCGTCGCCGGGTCGTTCCACAGCACGCGGCGCAGCCTCCGCGCCGCGCCCTCGGTCCCATCGGCCACGATCACCATGCCGGCGTGCTGGCTGAACCCCATGCCGACGCCGCCGCCATGGTGCAGCGACACCCAGGTCGCGCCGGAGGCGGTGTTGAGCAGCGCGTTCAGCAGCGGCCAGTCGGAGACGGCATCGGACCCGTCCAGCATCGCCTCCGTCTCCCGGTTCGGGCTTGCCACGCTGCCGGAGTCCAGGTGGTCGCGCCCGATCACGACGGGCGCCGACAGCTCCCCGCGCGCCACCATCTCGTTGAAGGCAAGCCCCAGCCGGTGCCGCTGCCCGAGTCCCACCCAGCAGATGCGCGCGGGCAGCCCCTGGAAGGCGATGCGCGCCTGCGCCATGTCCAGCCAGCGGTGCAGGTGCGCGTCGTCCGGGATCAGCTCGCGCACCTTCGCATCCGTGCGGCGGATGTCCTCCGGGTCACCCGAAAGGGCCGCCCAGCGGAACGGCCCGATGCCGCGGCAGAACAGCGGCCGGATGTAGGCCGGCACGAAGCCCGGGAAGCCGAAGGCGCCCTGGAGGCCCTCCTCCTTCGCCATCTGCCGGATGTTGTTGCCGTAGTCGAGCACGGCCGACCCCATGCGCTTGAAGTCGAGCATCGCCTGCACATGCGCGACCATGCTGCGCTTCGCGGCGGCGGCGACGGCGGCCGGATCGCTCTCCCGCTTCGCTTCCCACTCGGCCAGCGTCCAGCCGGCGGGCAGGTAGCCGTTCGCGGGGTCGTGCGC
>DASQNQ010000236.1:0-12971 GCA_035644895.1 Acetobacteraceae bacterium
GGCGCCGCGTCGCTCCTGGCATCCTCGCCCAGGGCGAAGCCGATCGAGGCCGTGACGCGCAGCGCGCGGCCCGGCAGCAGGAAGGGCTCCGCGAAGGCGTCGCGGAGGCGGGCGGCGAGCGCGGGCGCGCCTGCCTCGGTAACCCCGGCCTGGAACAGCGCGAACTCATCGCCGCCGATCCGCGCGAGCATGCGCCCCTGGCCGTCGGCCAGCCCGGCGAGCCGGGCCGCGACCTGAGCCAGCAGCGCATCCGCGGCAGCCGGGCCGATCAGCTCGTTGAGTGCGCCGAAACGGTCGATGTCGATCCGCAGCAGGGCGCAGGGGCCGGGCGACGGCGCGGCCGCCCAGGCCGCCAGGTGCTCGATCAGCCGCGCCCGGGTGGGCAGGCCGGTCACCGCGTCGCTGCCGCGGCTCCGCATCAGTTCGGCCTCGGCGTCGCGCAGCAGCGCAGCCTCCATCGCCTGCCGGAGCAGGCCGGCGGCGGCGAGGTCGGAGGCAAGCCAGGGCGCCGAACGCCCGCGCACCGTCTCCCGCCAGGCGGCGAAGGAGGTGCGGGGGCTCATCCGGCCGTCGGGCTCCGGCCGCTTGGTCGGGTCGCCGCCCCACGTCACTGTCTGCGCCACCTCGGGCCGCAGCCAGGCAATGCCATCGCCGGGCTCGCGCGAGATGGGCACCAGCAGCGCACCGGCGGCGATCGCGGGGTCTGCGCCGGCCCCGGGCAGGTCGGCGCACAGGTCGTCCAGGGCCAGCAGCCCGTCCGGCTCCCCCTCCCCGGCATCGGCGGCGGCGCGCAGCGCGGCGAGCAGCCGGCCGGCCTCGGGGACCGGCGGCGTGACACCAATCGTCGCGATGCGCCCGTTCAGGCGCAGGATCGCGCCCGAGGCGCCGGTCAGCCCCAGCAGCACCTCCGGCCGTTCCGCCAGCCCGGCAGGCCCGTCGCCGCCCGCGGCCTGCACGGCGTGGACGGCATCGGCCAGGCGACGCACCCCCTCGGCCCGGCGCGCCAGCGCCGTGCGCGCATCCTCCGCCTCCGCCGCCTCGATCAGCATCGCCAGGATCTGCGCGACCAGGTCGGAGAGGGCCCGCAGCGCGGGCGAGGCGGTCCGCGGCGTCCGGTGATGGCAAACCAGCATGCCCCAGATCTGCCCGCCGCGCAGCAGCGACAGCGTAAGCGACGCGGCCGTGCCCATGTTGGCCATGTACCGGCGATGCACCGGGGCGACGCCGCGCAGCGCGCACCAGGTCATGTCGAGCGCGCCCTCCCCCGGCGCCGCCAGGACCGGGACGGGCGCGTAGCCCGCATCGGCGATGGACCGGACCCGCAGCAGGGTGAAGAGCCGCCGCGCGGGCGGCGGGATGTCGCCCGCCGGGTAGCGCAGGCCCAGGTAGGAGTCCTGCCCCGGCGCCAGGCTCTCGGCCACGATCTCCCCGTGGCCCTCCGGGCCGAAGCGGTAGGCCATGACGCGGTCGTAGCCGGTGAGCTGCCGGAACTCCCGCACCGCGAGGTCGAGCAGGGCGGGCAGGCTGTCCGCGCTGCGCAGGGCGCGCAGGATGGCCTGGACCTCGTCGAGGCCGGCCGGCCCCTCCGGCTCGCGCTCCAGCTCGATGGCGAGCATGCCCTCGCCCGCCGCATGGGCCTGTGCGACCAGATTGCCCTTGAGGCGCACCAGCCCGGTCGGCTTGGCGCCCGCGGTGCAGGCGTCCCCGGCAAGGTTGTCGGCGGCGACGGGGCCCAGCACCTCGGGCAGGGTGCGGCCGAGCGCCCATGCGGCCTCGTGCCCGATGAAGCTGGCGAGGTTGGCGGAGGCGTGGACCACGGCCAGCCCCTCCCGTCGCACGCCGAGCAGCGCGCCGAAGGGCTGGATCTCGCCCGGAAGGTGAATCGGATCCCGCGCGCAGCGCGGCTCGAGCGTGGCGGCGGGGCTCATCCCGGCGCTCCGGCCGGCTGGGCGAGCGGCGCGAACCACGCCTCGAAGGCCTGGAAGGTCGCGTCCGCCCCTCGCAGCACGGCGGCGACCGCCTCGGGCCCGGCATGCTCGCCGAAGCCGTCGAGAGCTCCGCGCAGCGCGCGCCAGGCGCCGGGGACCGCGTCCGCGCCGGCGAGGAAGGCGGTCGCGGCGAGGCCGGGCATCTTGTCTTCCACACGGCGCAGCAGCACGCGCCCGCCGAGGCGCGAGCCCTCGAGCACGTAGAGGGCGCCCAGCGCCTCCGCGCCAGTCAGGGGTGGTGCGGGTGCCGGGCACTCCTCGGGCATGCCGAGCATGGCGAGGTCGCGGCGCAGCAGCCCGCGCCGCGCACGGGGGAGCGGATCGGCGCCGAGCGCCGCAAGGAACGCCGCATGGGTTTCGATCACCACCTCGAACGGTGCGATCAGCCCGAGGTGCCGCGACAGCCAGCGCGCATAGGTGGCGGGATCGGAGGTGGCGGATTCGGGCCACATGCCCATCTCGGCGCGCGCATGGGCAGCGGCCGTCCCCTCCCGCAGGCGGTGGGAGAGCGGGCTTGCGAGGGTCGCGCGTGACCGCCCGAGGAAGGCGCAGGCAAGGGCCTGGGCGGGGGCCGCCGCGGCGGAGTGCAGGACCATGTCGCCTTGCCCTTTCTGGGCTGCGCCCGGGTGGCATCACGCCGATGCGCACCCTGGGAAGACGACAACTCTGTTGACCGTTTGTGTTCGCTTCGGCCGCCTGCGTAGTCTGACGGAGGGAGGGGCGGGCCCTCACCGGACCCGCCGCGCCCCCCGCGCGTCAGGCGGCCGAGCCGCGGCCGGTGCGCACCGTGTCGTTGGCCGTGCCGCCGGTGTTGGCGACGCCGTCCTCCGCCACCAGCCCGCCGCCGCCGGCCCAGCCGTCGCTCTGCCAGGCTGCGCGGCGCTCGTTCAGGTCCACGGCGCCATGGCGATCCAGGATCTCCTCGGCCTCGGCGGACCGGTCGTGCCCGGCGCGCACCATGACGAGGTGCCCGCCGCGGCGCACACCCTCGGCATAGGTCTGCGCGTGCTCCTCTCCCAGCCCGGACTGGGCAAGCGCGCCCACCAGCCCGCCAGCGGCGGCGCCGACGCCTGCACCCGTGATCGCGGCCACGAGCCAGCCCGCGGCGATGATCGGGCCCACGCCGGGAATGGCCAGCGCGCCGAGGCCGGCCAGCAGCCCGGCGCCACCGCCGACCAGCGTGCCGAGCGTGGCGCCCGTGGCGGCGCCCGTATCGGCGCCGGTCATGCCGTCCCGGCCAGTAGTGGCGCTGGGCGCGGAGACGGCCGTGTCGTTCGCGCCCGCGGCGTTGCCGCTGCCGTTCGCGAGGTAGGTGATGCTGTCATGCGCGAAGCCCGCATTCTCCAGCTCCCGCACCGCGGTCTGGGCGGCGGTGGAGGTGTCGTAGAGGCGGGCGATGGTGGCCTGGTGATGCGTCATCGGGTGTGTCCTGCGTCCGTTACTGCGTGGCGGTGACGTTGCCCTGGAAGTCCAGGGCGACGTTGGAGGGTTGGCCGTTGCGGATGCCGCGGGCGCGCCAGATCCCCTGGTTGTCCAGTTGCAGCTCCTGCACGTCGTTGAACCCGGCATCCGCCATGCGGGCGCGGGCCTGGGCCTCGGTGAAGGAGTTCGCGCCGGCCACCGGGGCGGCCGCGGTGCGCGGCTGCGTGTGCTGCGTGGTCGCGGCGGGGGGCGTCGTATCGCTGCGCTGTCCCGTGCCGCCCTGGTTGCCGCCCTGTGTGGGCTGGGTCGGCGTGGTGGCGCCGGTCGCGGCGCCGTTCGGGGCCGGGTTGACGTCACGCTCGCGCGCGCCGGTCTGGCCGGGGCCGGATTGTTGCGCCTGCCGGCCAGGCTCCACCACCGTGCCCGGCTGGTTCGCGGCGCCGGGCTGGACCGTGATGCCCTGGGTCCCGCCCTGGTTCTGCACCCCCAGCTGGTTCTCCTGCGTCTGGCGCATGATCTGGGGGAGAGTCGCGCCGGCCGAGTTGGGGTCGGGCACGCCCTGGGTTTGCGGGGACGGCCCGCCGGCCGCCGCGGGGTTGCCGCCAGGGGCGCCGGAGCCCATCGCACCGGGCTGCTGGATCACCGTGCTCGGGCTGGTGGCCGTGTCGTTCGCCGTCTGCGCCGCCGCGGGTGCCGCGACGGTGAAGCCGAGGGCCGCGGCCAGGAGAGCCTGCCGTGCTGTCATCGCCCTGTTCCTCTTCGAAGGGGTGGGGACCGAAGGCCCCGTCAGGCAGGGGGAACGGCCCGCAAGGCCGGATGTTCGTTCGGGTGTGGAGACGGCCCTCCAACATGCCTGCGATGGCGCATGGCGGCGCTGCGGGAATCCGCTCTCGACGCGGACGCCCGGCGCGCCAAGATGGGGGGTACAGCCATGAACCAGCTCTCCCCGATCCTCTTCGCCCCGCAGAAGCGCCCGCCCTCGCCGATGCAGCGGCCGCTCAAGGTCGTTTCGCCCTTCGAGCCGAACGGCGACCAGCCGGCCGCCATCCGCGACCTCGTCGCGGGACTGACGGAGCGCGGGGACCGCGACCAGGTGCTGCTCGGCGTCACCGGGTCGGGCAAGACCTTCACGATGGCGAAGGTGATCGAGCACCTGCAGCGCCCGACGCTGATCCTGGCGCCGAACA
This sequence comes from Acetobacteraceae bacterium, assembly GCA_035644895.1. Taxonomy (GTDB): domain Bacteria; phylum Pseudomonadota; class Alphaproteobacteria; order Acetobacterales; family Acetobacteraceae; genus Falsiroseomonas. The sequence goes on from DASQNQ010000236.1 coordinate 4,598, forward strand.
AGACGCTGGCGGCGCAGTTGTATGGGGAGATGAAGAGCTTCTTCCCCGACAACGCGGTGGAGTACTTCGTCTCCTACTACGACTACTACCAGCCGGAGGCCTACGTCCCGCGCACGGACACCTACATCGAGAAGGACGCGCAGATCAACGAGCAGATCGACCGCATGCGCCACTCCGCCACGCAGGCGCTGCTCGAACGCTCGGACGTCGTGATCGTCGCGTCGGTGTCCTGCATCTACGGCATCGGCTCGGTCGAGAACTACTCGCGCATGGTGGTGAAGCTGGAGCGCGGCGGGCAGATCGACCGCGACGTGCTGATCAAGGGCCTCGTCGAGCAGCAGTACCGCCGCAACGACACCGCCTTCTCCCGCGGCAACTTCCGCATCCGGGGCGAGACGGTCGACATCTGGCCCAGTCACCTCGAGGATCGCGCCTGGCGCGTCAGCCTGTTCGGGGACGAGGTGGACGGGTTGAAGGAGTTCGACCCGCTGACCGGCGAGGTGACCGGTGAGCTGGAGCGCGTCTCGATCTACGCGAACAGCCACTACATCACGCCGCGGCCGACGATGCAGCAGGCGATCCGCGACATCAAGGCGGAGCTGAAGACGCGGCTGGCCGAGCTGAACGCGGAGGGGCGCCTGCTGGAGGCGCAGCGCCTGGAGCAGCGCACCACCTTCGACATCGAGATGCTGGAGACCACCGGTTCCTGCAAGGGAATCGAGAACTACAGCCGCTACCTGACCGGCCGGAAGCCCGGGGAGCCGCCGCCGACCCTGTTCGAGTACCTGCCCGACAACGCGCTGCTGGTGGTGGACGAGAGCCACGTCACCGTGCCGCAGATCGGCGGCATGTACCGCGGCGACAAGGCGCGCAAGACGGTGCTGCACGAGTTCGGCTTCCGCCTGCCCTCCTGCATGGACAACCGTCCGCTGAAGTTCGAGGAGTGGGAGGCGTACCGTCCCTCCACCGTCTTCGTCTCCGCCACGCCTGGCCCGTGGGAGATGGAGCGCACCGGCGGCACCTTCGCCGAGCAGGTGATCCGCCCGACGGGCCTGGTGGACCCGGTGACGGAGATCCGCCCCGTCGAGGGCCAGGTGGACGACCTGCTGGCCGAGTGCCGCACCGTCATCGGCCAGGGCGGACGCGTGCTGGTGACCACGCTGACCAAGCGCATGGCGGAGGACCTGACGGAGTACATGACGGAGGCGGGCATCAAGGTCCGCTACCTCCACTCCGACGTGGACACGCTGGAGCGCATCGAGATCATCCGCGACCTGCGGAAGGGCGTCTTCGACGTGCTGGTCGGCATCAACCTGCTGCGCGAGGGGCTCGACATCCCCGAATGCGCGCTGGTCGCCATCCTGGACGCGGACAAGGAGGGCTTCCTGCGCAGCACCACCTCGCTCATCCAGACGATCGGCCGCGCCGCGCGCAACGCGGAGGGGCGCGTGGTGCTCTACGCGGACAAGATGACCGACAGCCTGCGGCGCGCGCTGGAGGAGACGGCGCGGCGGCGGCAGAAGCAGATGGACTGGAACGCGGCGCACGGCATCACGCCGACCACGATCCGCCGCGACATCGCCGACGTGCTGCAATCGGTCTACGAGCAGGACTACGTGACGGTCGAGGCCGTGGAGGGCGACACCACCGCCCAGTTCGTCGGCAAGGACCTGCGCTCCTCGATCGCGGAGCTCGAGAAGCGGATGCGCGCGGCGGCCGCCGACCTCGAGTTCGAGGAGGCGGCGCGGCTGCGCGACGAGATCCAGCGGCTGGAGAAGCTGGAGCTGGGGCTCGAGCCGAACCTGGCCGGGCGCCCGCTGCAGGCCAGTGCGCCGCGCCAGCCGGAGGGGCGGCGCAAGCCGGAGCGCAAGCAGGACTGGCGGCCGAAGCCGCTTGGCCCCGGTGGCGGCGGTTACGAGCCGGAGGCGCGGCGCGCAAAGGGACGTCGCGCGCGGTGATACGGCTGGCCGCCGACGGGGTTTCCGCCCCTGGCGCGGAACAGCCCCCGCCCGCCGGCGTTGCGCCCCGTGTCGCGACAAGGGGAGCATGCGGATGGCGGAGCACCGGGCACGGATCGAGATCGGCGCGCCGACGCAGGAGGTCTTCGCCTTCCTGGCCAGCCCGCTGAACCTCCCCCGCTGGCAGCCCATGCTGCGCGAGGCGTTCCGGGAAGGCGAGGACCGCATCCGCGTCATCGGTGGCAGCAGCAGCCACCCCTTTGCCGAGCACGTGAAGTTCGTGACCGACCCGGCTGGCCATCACCTCTGCTGGTCTGCGCCCTCCGGCGCCGGTTGCGCCGGCGAAGTCTGGGTTCGGGGTGCCCCGGGCGGCGCCGAGGTCGAGATGCTGCTTCGCCTGAACAACAGGACCGAGCGGCCGGACGCGCTGCGCGCCTGGACCGGCGATCCGGAACTGAAGCTGGAGGAGGCGCTGCGTGCGGCGCTCTCGGCGGTGAAGCGTGCCTGCGAGGGGCCGCGCGCCGTGCCGGACCCGCAGACCCAGCAGCCGCTGCGGGACAGCCGCGTCTTTGGCGACACGGCCACCATGCGCGCCGTGGGCTCGGACCGGCTGGACGTCGCGGAGGGCCGGGACGAGGACCGGGAACCGGACACGCGCCGCGGCGGGTAGCCCTGGCGGCGCCGGTCCGGGCAGGCTATTCCGGCGCCGCATGACCATCCCCGACACGATCCCGCGCACGGCGCTGGTGACCGGTGGCGCGAAGCGCCTCGGCCGCGCCATCGCGCTCAGCCTCGCGGGCGCGGGCTTCGACGTGGCGCTGCACTTTGGCAGCAGCGAGGCGGAGGCGGAGGCGACCGCGCAGGAGATCCGCGCCCTCGGCCGCCGCGCACACCCCCTCCGTGCCGACCTGGCGCGCGAGGCGCAGGTGCAATCCCTTGTCCCGGCCGCGACGGACGCCCTCGGCCCGGTCGGCGTTCTGGTCAACAACGCCTCGGTCTTCGAGCGCGATGAGTGGCACGACGCGACGAGGCAGAGCTGGGACGCGCATCTTGAGCCCAACCTGCGCGCGCCCTTCGTGCTGACCCAGGCCATGGCAGGGGCGCTGCCGTCGGGCGCGGAGGGCGTCGTAATCAACCTTCTTGACCAGCGCGTCTGGTCGCTGACGCCGCACTTCGTCAGCTACACCGTGTCGAAGGCGGCGCTCTGGACGCTGACGCAGACCATGGCCCTCGCGCTGGCCCCACGCATCCGGGTGAACGCCGTGGGGCCTGGCCCCGCCATGCCCTCCCCGCGGCAGACGGAACAGCAGTTCAGGCGGCAGTACGAGAGCGTGCCGCTCGGCCGCGGCACGGGGCCGGAGGAGGTCGCGCGCGCCGTGCTGGCGATCCTCTCCCTGCCCTCCATGACTGGGCAGATGATCGCGCTGGATGGCGGGCAGCACATGCAGTGGGCGCCGCTGCGCGACCCGGAGGCCATCGAGGAATGACCTACACCGCGGATGCGGACCGGCGCCGGCGCGTGGTGTTCCTGCGGGGGCTGGAATTGATGGCCCGCCTCGGCATCCATCCGCAGGAAAAGGCGGCGCCGCAGCGCATCCTGGTCGGCGTGGAGCTGGTGGTGGAGGACGATGCGGCGCCGGGCGGGATAGGGCCGGACGAGTTCCGCCGCGTCGTCGACTACGAGGCATTGGTCAACACGGCGCGCGCGGTCGTCGCCGAGGGCCATGTGCTGCTGGTCGAGACGCTGGCCGAGCGCATCGCGCTGGCGGCCCTGAAGGACGCCCGGGTCGAACGCGCCCGCGTGACGGTCGAGAAGCCGGACATCTTCCCCGACGCCGCAACCGTCGGCGTGACCGTGGAGCGGATCCGGACCTGAAACGGTTTGGCCGTTGTTTTTTTCCACGACGATCACGAAAACGGGAGGTCTGGGGCTGGCGCTAACCGAAAATACGTGCTTGCGGTCTGCCGAGGCACATCTGAGATTGTAAAAACGTTGCGCGTCAGATACTTGCGGAAAGCGCCCAGGAAATGGGCAATCTGGCCGGACCTGCGGAAATAGACCGGATCGCGGCCTGCACCCACCACTCCTCCACAGACTTTTCCACAGCTTTGGTGGACAACTCCCACCTTGCCCCGGCCATCTGGAAACCCCTGATTCCGCCCATGGAAAACACTGATCCGGCCCTGGCGGAGTCGGCCCCGCCGACCGTGATGGAGGGGCTGCGGGTCATCGAGACCACGCTGGCGACGCTACCGCACGCGCCGGGCGTTTACCGCATGCTGGATGCCAAGGGGGATGCGCTCTACGTCGGGAAGGCGCGCGACCTGCGCCGCCGCGTCGTGGCCTACACGCAGATGCCGCGCCTGCCCGAGCGCCTGCGCCGCATGGTGCACGAGACGCGGCGCATGGAGATCGTCACCACCGCGAGCGAGGCCGAGGCGCTGCTGCTGGAGGCGAACCTCATCAAGCGGTTGCGCCCGCGGTACAACATCGTGCTGCGCGACGACAAGTCCTACCCCTGGCTCGTGCTGACGGAGGACCACGCCTACCCGCAGATCACCAAGCACCGGGGAGAGCGGCGGAAGGGCGCCTCCTACTGGGGTCCCTTCGCCTCTGCCTGGGCCGTCAATCAGACGCTGACGGCGCTGCAGCGCGTCTTCCTGCTGCGCTCCTGCCGGGACACGGTGTTCAGCAGCCGCACGCGGCCCTGCCTGCTGTTCCAGATCAAGCGCTGCTCCGCCCCCTGCGTGGAACGCATCTCGCCCGAGGGCTATGCCGGGCTGGTGCGGGAGGCGAAGGAGTACCTTTCGGGCGGCATGCCCTCCATCCAGAAGCGGCTCGCCTCCGAGATGGAGGAGGCCTCGGCGCGGCTGGAGTTCGAGCGCGCGGCGGCGCTGCGCGACCGCATCCGGGGCCTGACCCACGTGCAGGGCCGAGACCGCATCAACATGGAGGGCGTGGGCAACGCCGACGTGATCGCGCTGCACCAGGCGGCGGGCCAGTCCTGCGTGCAGGTCTTCTTCTTCCGCGGCGGCCGCAACAACGGCAACCGCCCCTACTTCCTGAGCCACGGCAAGGCCGACCAGCCGGCGGAGGAGGTTCTGGGCGCCTTCATCGCGCAGCTCTACGAGGACCTCCCCCCGCCGCCGCTGCTCCTGACCAGCCACGACGTGCCGGAGCGCGAGCTGCTGCAGGACGCGCTGTCGCTGAAGGCCGAGCGCCGGGTGGAGATCCACCGCCCCCAGCGCGGCGACAAGCGCGCGGTCGTCGAGCACGCGGCGACCAACGCGCGGGAGGCGATCGAGCGGCGCATGGCCGAGGGCACGGCGCAGGCCGAACTGCTGGCCGGCGTCGCGCGCGTCTTCGACCTGTCCTCCGCGCCCGAGCGGATCGAGGTCTACGACAACAGCCACATCGGCGGCACCAACGCCTATGGCGTGATGGTCGTGGCCGGGCCCGGCGGCTTCATCAAGAACAGCTACCGCAAGTACGCGATCAAGGGCCCGGTCGCGCCGGGCGACGACTTCGCCATGATGCGCGAGGTGATGGAGCGCCGCTTCGGCCGCGCGCTGAAGGAGGATGCCGAGCGCGAATCGGGCACCTGGCCCGACCTAGTGCTGATCGATGGCGGCCAGGGGCAGCTCAATGCCGCGCGCGAGATCCTGAACGAGATGGGGCTGCACGACCTGCCCGTCGCCGCCATCGCGAAGGGGCCGGACCGGGATGCGGGCCGGGAGTGGTTCTTCCAGCCCGGGCGGGAGGCCTTCCAGCTGCCGCCGCGCGACCCCGTCCTCTATTACCTCCAGCGCATCCGCGACGAGGCGCACCGCTTCGCCATCACCACCCATCGTGCGGGCCGGTCCAAGGCGATGGTGCGCTCCGAGCTCGACGACGTGCCGGGCGTGGGCACGACGCTCAAGCGCAAGCTGCTGAACCACTTCGGCTCCGCCCGCGGGGTGCGGAACGCGGCGCTCGACGACCTGCTCGCCTGCCCCGGAATCGGCCCCGCCGTGGCGAAGCGCATCCACGAGCATTTCCACCCCGGCGCCAGACCGGGTAGAAGCGCGGATGGCTGACCCGGAGCGAAGGCCGCCTTGCCGACCGACCTGCCCAACCTGCTGACGCTGTCGCGCATCGCCGCCATCCCGCTGATGGTGGCGCTGGCGGCCATGCGCACGCCCTGGGCGGACGTCTTCGCGATGATCGTCTTCTCGGCGGCCGCGATCACCGACTACTTCGACGGCAAGATCGCGCGGGACCGGAAGATCGTCTCCGACTTCGGCCGCATGCTGGACCCGATCGCCGACAAGCTGCTGGTCGGCGCGGCCCTGATGGTGCTGGCCGGCATGGGGCGGCTGTCCGACTGGGGCCTCTACCCCGCCATCCTGATCCTGCTGCGCGAGATCCTGGTCTCCGGGCTGCGGGAGTACCTGGCCGGCCTCTCGGTCGGGCTGCCGGTCACGCGGCTCGCGAAGTGGAAGACCGGCTTCCAGATGGGGGCGCTCGGCACCCTTCTCGCGGGAGACAGCGCGGCGGTCGCGCTTGGCATTCCCTGGCTTCCGGTGTCCCTGATCGGGGAGGCGATGCTCTGGACAGCCGCGGCCCTGACCCTGTTGACAGGGTGGGACTATCTCCAGGCCGGGCTGCGCCATGCCGGCGCAACGCCGAAACGACCTGACGGCCGGCGTTCGGCCGCTGGGTCTTGAGGAAGCGGCCCCCACGGCGCATCTTCCGGACGCAGGAAGCCGGATACGGAACACCATGCAGGCGAACACCAACGGCTGGACCCTTCGCGCGGCGGGCACGTGGCGCACGGCGCTGCTCGGGCTTCCCCTCGCGTTGGGCGCCTGCGCGGGCGACCTCGGGGGCGCGTGGCACCCCTTCTCCCGCACCGCTGCCACGAGCGGCGAGAGCCTGACCGTGCAGAGGCTGCGTGGTGCGAACCCGGAGGTCGCGCCCGTGCAGCCCGAGCAGGGCAATGTCTGGCCCGAGGGCCAGGAGGGACCCCGCGCGACGCTCGCGAACCCCGACGAGGCCATGCGCAACATCCCCGAGTACCGGCCGACCCTCCTTGATCCCGCGCAGCCTACCCAGCCGCCCGTCGGCCCGCGCCGGGGGCTCGGCTCCTCCGCCGCACCGCCCGGGCCGATCCCGATCGCGCCGGAGCAGCGCTTCCCGGTCACCCAGCCGGCCGTCCCGCCCAGCCCGCCGCCGCCGCGTGCGGATGGCCGGCCCGTGGTGCTGCCCGATGGCCGGGTCGGCGTGACCACCGGCGGCACGGACCGCGTGCAGGGCTTCGTGGCACCGGGCGGCGACACCGGCACCGTCATCCGCGACGGCCGGACCGAGACGGTCATCCAGCCCGGCGGGCGTGTCGAGCAGCGCGTCGCGCCGCGCTGATCGTCCCCATGCGCGTCCTCTACTTCGCCTGGCTCCGCCAGAAGGTCGGCCTTGCCGAGGAGGAGGTCGCACCGCCCGCCGAGGTGCGCGACGTGGCCGGCCTGGTCGCCTGGCTGGCGGCGCGCAGCCCTGCCCATGCAGGCGCCTTCGCCGACCCGCGGCAGGTGCGCGCAGCGGTCAACCAGGACTTCGCCCCACCCGACCACCCGGTGCGGCCCGGCGACGAGGTCGCCTTCTTCCCGCCCGTGACCGGGGGCTGAGGGGACCATGCCCTCCACCATCCGCGTGCAGGAGGCACCCTTCGACCTCGCGACCGAGGTTGCGGCGCTGACGGGCGGCCGCGGCGATGTTGGCGGGCTGGCGTCCTTCCTCGGCGTCTGCCGGGGCGATGGCGGCCTCGCGGCCATGACGCTGGAGCACTATCCCGGCATGACCGAGCGCGCCATCGCGCGCATCGCGGAGGAGGCCGAGGCGCGCTGGCCGCTGCTCGGCGTCACCGTTATCCATCGGGTCGGCCGCCTCATGCCGGGGGAGCCGATCGTGCTGGTCCTGACGGCCTCCGCGCACCGGGCCGCGGCGCTCGACAGCTGTGCCTTCCTGATCGACTGGCTCAAGACGCGGGCCACCTTCTGGAAGCGGGAGGAGTTCGCGGACGGCACGTCCCGCTGGGTGGAGGCGAAGGAAAGCGACGACGCCGCCGCTGCGCGCTGGGGTGCCCTGACCGCCGCACAGTGAGGCACGGCGTGGGCGCACCGGCCGCGGTCGTGGCGGGCGGGTTGCTGCTGCTCTGGCCGGCCTTCCTGAACGGCTACCCCCTGGTCTTCTCCGACACGGCCGCCTTCCTCCATCAGACGGCCCCGCACCCGGACGGACCGGTGGTGATCTGGGACAAGCCGCATGTCTATGGACCGCTGATCCACCTGTTCCACTGGCGCGTGAGCCTCTGGGGACCGGCGCTGGCGCAGGGGCTGATGGTGTCGCACCTGCTCTGGCTTCTGCAGCGCGCGATCCGGGG
>DASQNQ010000237.1:0-1658 GCA_035644895.1 Acetobacteraceae bacterium
AGTAGCTGCGCAGCCCCGTGTTGAAGTGGCGCGCCGCGCGGTTCAGCACGCGCGCGGCCATCTCGGCCGGGGCAAGGTCGCTGGCGGAGACCGGGGCGCCGCCCACCAGGATGGAGGTGTAGTTGAACTGGCGCAGCGCCCAGGTCAGCTCGAAGAAGGCATTGACGAAGATCACCAGCAGCAGGCCGATCTTCACCTCCCACAGTGCCTCGTCCGGCACGGCGGCATAGGGCAGGGTGGCGACCACGCGCCGCCCGAGGTCGGGTGCGCCGAGCAGGGCAACCAGGCCGCCCAGGATGAAGATGGAGGTGGTGGCCAGGAAGGCCGTGCTGTTCATCAGGTTGCCGATGGCGGCGACGTCCGCGATGCGGTTCTCCCGCGCCAGCATCGCCTGCATCCAGCGCAGCCGGTGCGTGTCCATCGCCGCGATGACGCTGCGCTCCCGGATGGAGGGGACGCGGTCCACGACGTTGGCGTAGCCGAGCCAGCAGGCCGCGAACACGGCAAGCGCCAGCAGGTCGAGCAGGGTCAGCATGTGCCGGACGGCTCCGCCCCGGCGTGGCCGTCGGGGGATGCCCCGGCGGCCACGCATGAGGCGGCTGGCCTCAGCGCATCTTCTTCTGCAGGTTCTCGTCGAGCTTCGCGAGGAAGGCCTGGGTGTTGAGCCAGGGCTGGTCCTTGCTGATCAGAATGGCGAGGTCCTTGGTCATGAACCCGCTCTCCACCGTCTCGATGCAGACCTGCTCGAGCGCGTTGGCGAAGTCCACGACATCCTGCGTCCCGTCGAACTTGCCGCGGTAGGAGAGGCCGCGCGTCCAGGCGAAGATCGAGGCGATCGGGTTGGTGGAGGTCTCGCGGCCCTTCTGGTGCTCGCGGTAGTGGCGCGTGACCGTGCCGTGCGCGGCCTCGGACTCCACCGTGCTGCCGTCCGGCGAGAGCAGGACGGAGGTCATCAGGCCGAGCGAGCCGAAGCCCTGCGCCACGATGTCGGACTGCACGTCGCCGTCGTAGTTCTTGCAGGCCCAGATGTAGCCGCCCTCCCACTTGAGGGCCGACGCCACCATGTCGTCGATCAGCCGGTCCTCGTAGGTCAGGCCGCGCTTCTCGTACTCGGCCTTGAACTCCTCGTCGTAGATCCTGCGGAAGATGTCCTTGAAGTTGCCGTCATAGGCCTTCAGGATCGTGTTCTTGTGGCTGAAGTAGACCGAGTAGTTGCGCTGCAGGCCGTAGTTGAAGCTGGCGCGCGCGAAGCCCTCGATCGAGGCGTTCAGGTTGTGCTGCATCATGGCGACGCCGCCGGCCTTGAAGGCGAAGTCGCCGATCTCCTGCGGCTGGCCGCCCTCCGGCGTGTAGGTCATGGTGACCTTGCCCGCGCCCGGCACCTTCATCTCGACCGCGCGGTAGATGTCGCCATAGGCGTGGCGGCCGACCACGATCGGCTTCGACCAGTGCGGCACCAGGCGGGGGACGTTCTTGCAGATGATCGGCTCGCGGAAGATGGTGCCGTCCAGGATGTTGCGGATGGTGCCATTCGGGCTCCGCCACATCTTCTTGAGGTTGAACTCCTTCACCCGGGCCTCGTCCGGGGTGATGGTGGCGCACTTCACGCCGACGCCGTACTGCTTGGTCGCGTTGGTGGCATCGACCGTTATCTGGTC
>DASQNQ010000238.1:0-4955 GCA_035644895.1 Acetobacteraceae bacterium
GGGTCCACCACCGCGGCGCGGAGCGCGCCCTGCGCCTCCGCCACCTGCATCCCTGCCCGTGCGGCGCCCGGCGCCAGCAACGGCGGCAGCAGCAGCGCCAAGGCCAGCGGCAAGCTGACGATGGCCGCAAGCGAAGGCGCGACGGCGCCGAGCAACAGCGCAACCGCGACCACGACGCCGAGCGCCGCGACGCCCGGCACGATGGCGCCGAGGTAGACGCGGTCCAGCGCATCGACGTCCGAGACGAGCCGACCGAGCAGGTCGCCCGCCCGGCGCAGGCCGAGCCCGGCCGGAAGCCGCTCGGCCAGCCGGCGGAAGAACCACACCCGCGTGTCGGCAAGTGCGCGGAAGGTGGCGGCGTGTGTGACGAGCCGCTCGACATAGCGCGCGACGGGGCGGATCAGCACCAGCGGGCGCAGCAGCAGCAGCGCCGCGCCGCCGCCGGCGAACAGCACCGCCTCCGTCACGCCCTCCGCCACGCCGCGCCCGGCCAACGCCATCAGGGCAACGCCCGCCAGCGCGGCGAGGGATGCGGCGACGAGCCCGGCGAACAGCCAGGCGGCGCGCGGGCGCCAGAGGCCGAGGAGGCGGAGCAGGTCCGCGCGCATGCCCCTCACTCCCCCGCCAGCCGGGCGCCGGCGGCGCGTCCCGCCTCCATCTCGAGCACCCGCCCCAGCACGCGCCGGGCAGCGCGGGAGTGGGTGGCGATGATGGCCGTGCGTCCGGCGCAGAGGCGCCGGATCGAATCGAGCACCTCGGCCTCCGTCCCCGGATCCAGGTGGGCGGTAGGCTCGTCCAGCAGCACCAGCGGCGCGTCGCGCAGGAAGGCGCGGGCCAGCGCCACGCGCTGCGCCTGCCCGCCCGAGAGGCCGAAGCCCCCCTCACCCACCAGCGTGTCGAGTCCGATTGTGAGGCCCCGTGCGAAGTCGGTGACGCGGGCCGCATCGGCCGCGGCCTGGACCTGCGCGTCCGTTGCCTCGGGCCGCGCAAGGCGGATGTTCTCCCGCAGCGTCCCGCGGAACAGGTGCGCGCGCTGCCCGACATAGGAGGAGAGCCGCCGCAGCTCGTAGGGCGTCAGCCGCGTGGCGTCCTGGCCGTTCAGCGCGATCCGCCCCGCATCGGGCCGTCGGAAACCCATCAGCAGCCGCAGGACGCTCGACTTGCCGGCGCCGGAGGGCCCGGCCAGCACCAGGGTCTCCCCCTGCGTGACGCGGAAGGAGAGGCCATCGAGCGCGGGGGCGCGCGCCGGGTCGTAGGAAAGGCGAACGTCCTGGAAGGTGACGACGAGGTGTCTTGGCACCTCCGCCAGTCTCAGCCCCGGCGGGGGACCGTCGCGCAGCAGCAGGGGCGCCAGCGCCACGGCGGCGCCGCGCGCGGCCAGGCGCTCGTGGTAGGCCATGGAGAAGGCGCGCAACGGCTGGAACAGGGCGGGCACCAGAAGCAGCACGAAGATGGCACCCGCCGGATCCGGGTGGCCCACGCCCAGCGTGCCCCCGTGGCGGATCGCAAGGCAGGCGATGGCGCCCGCTGCGAGCAGCTCCATCGCGCCCGAGGAGAGGAAGGCAACGCGCAGGACGCGCATGGTTCGCGCCCTCAGCTCCTCCGCCGCACGGCCCAGGGCCTCCGCCTCCGCCTCCTGCCGCCGGAAGAGCACGAGGGTCGGCAGCCCGCGCATCCGGTCGAGGAAGCGGCCCGAGAGCCGGCCAAGCGCGTCGAACTGTCGGCGGCTGGCCTGCGCCGCGCCGATGCCGGTCAGCGCCATCGCGACGGGCACGAGCAGCGCGGCCGCGAGGAGGATGGCGCCCGAGACCGGGTCCACCAGCGCGGCGACGGCGGCGACGATCAGGGGGCCGGCAATGGCGAGCGCGGCCGCCGGCATCCAGCGGGTCAGGTAACCCTCCAGCGCCTCCACCTGGTCCACCACCAGCGCGGCCCGGGTGCCGACGGGGCGCTCATCCTCCGGCCCGGCCTCGATCAGGCGGGCGAAGGCCGCGTTCCTGAGTCGCGCCTTCGCCTCCTCCCCGGCGCGGAGCAGCGCCCGCTCCTGCGCCATGCCGAGGCCGGCCGAGACGAGGCCGAGCGCCGCGGCCGCAGCGAGGTGGCCGAACCCGGCCTCCCCGAAGCCGAGCAGGGCGGCGAGCATAACGGCGATCAGCCAGGCCTGGGCGATGCCGATCGCCACCTGACCGATGCCGAGCGCAAGCGGCAGGAGAAGGCGTGCCCTGGCCAGCCGGGCCTCGCGCCGCAGCAGGGCGCGCGCCGCGCCGTCCTCGCCTTCCTTGCCGTGTGACATGCTCTCCCACCTTAGCGACCCCGACCGGACCGGCCAACTTGCCGGCGGCGCCAAATCGCACGAAGTGGGGCGGACCGATGCGGGGAGACGGGATGCTCCGAACCCATGGCCGTTATGACTACATGCCCTGGCCCGGCCGTACGCCGTACACCTGGCCGGGGGAGCGGCGCCTCGCGGTCTATCTCGGCGTGAACCTGGAGCACTTCGCCTGGGGCGAGGGGCTGGGTGCCGAGCTTGCGCCGGGCGGCCCGCAGCCGGACGTGCTGAACTACGCCTGGCGGGACTACGGCAACCGCGTCGGCGCCTGGCGGCTGCTGGAGCTGCTGGAGGAGCTGCGCCTGCCGGCCACCGTCCTGCTCAACAGCGCCATGTACGCCTACGCGCCGGAGCTGGTGGCGGCGCACCGCGCCCGCGGGGACGAGATCGCGGGCCACGGCCGCACCAACAGCGAGCGGCAGTCGGCCCTGCCCGAGTCCGAGGAGCGCGCGCTGGTCGCGGAGGCGACGGCGGCCATCACGCGGGCGGAGGGCGTGGCGCCGCGCGGCTGGCTCTCACCCTGGATCGCCGAGAGCCTTGCCACCCCCGACCTGCTGGCCGAGGCGGGCTACTGCTACACGCTGAACTGGTGCGCCGACGACGCCCCCATCTGGCACCGCACGCGCCACCGGCCGCTGCTGGCCGTGCCGTACCCGCAGGAGGTGAACGACATCCCCTCGATCGTGGCGCGCAAGGACGGCGCGCGGCAGTTCGCCGACATGATCGTGGACGACTTCGACGAGCGCATGCGCCAGGTGCGCGACGGGCTGCCGCAGGTGATGGGCATCGCGCTGCATCCCTACATCGTCGGCCAGCCCTACCGCATGCGTGCGCTGCGGCACGCGCTGGCGCATGTGGCTGCGGGCGGCGCATGGATTGCGACGGCCGGCGCGGTGTTCGACCATGTGGCGGCGCTGCCGCCGGGCACGGTGCCCGGCTGCCCACGCGCGGGAGAGGTGGCGGCATGAAGCGATTCCTGGCGGCGGTGATGCTCGCGGCGCTGGCGGCCTGCGCCACGGGGGGCGCCCCGCCACCCGCCACCGTTCAATCAGTGGACCTGCAGCGTTACGTGGGGCGCTGGTATGAGATCGCGCGCTACCCGAACGAATTCCAGGACGGGCGAAGCCGGCGCTGCGAGGCCACCACGGCCGACTACGCGGCCCGGCCGGACGGCACCATCGCTGTCGTGAACACCTGCCGGAACGCACTGGCCGGCGGCGAGGAGGCGGTCGCGCGCGGCTCGGCCTACGCGGTCCAGGGCTCGGGCAACGCTAAGCTGCGCGTTACCTTTTTCTGGCCCTTCTACGGCGACTACTGGGTGATCGGGCTCGACCCGGAGTACCGGTGGGCGGTGGTGGGCGCGCCCGGGCGGGACTACCTCTGGATCCTCTCGCGCACGCCGCAGATGTCGTCCGGCGACTACTCGCAGGCCCTTGCGGCGGCGCGGGCGCAGGGCTTCGACGCGATGCGGCTGCAACCCACGCTGCAACCCAACCTGCAACCCGTGGGGCAGCCGGCGCGCTGAGGGGGCCTGTCCGCCGCCTGACATTCGGGGCGGCGCCGCAAGGGTCACCGCATGAGCTGGTCCATCCCCCTCGGCCGCGTCGCCGGCACCGAGATCCGCCTGCACCTCACCTTCCTGCTGCTGCTCGCCTGGATCGGCTTCTCCCACTACGCGCAGGGCGGCACGCCGGCCGCCGTGCAGGGATTGCTGTTCATCTCCCTGCTCTTCGGCTGCGTGCTGCTGCATGAATTCGGGCACTCCCTCGCGGCACGGCGCTACGGCGTGGCGACACCCGACATCACCCTGCTGCCGATCGGCGGCGTCGCGCGGCTGGAGCGCATCCCGGAGAAGCCGTCTGAGGAGTTGGTCGTGGCGCTCGCCGGCCCCGCGGTGAACGTGGTGATCGCGCTGCTGCTGCTGGTGTTCCTCGGCGGCATCCCGGATGCGGCGGCGGCGGCGAACCCGCAGGATCCCGGGCAGGGGCTGGTCGCGCGACTGTTCTGGGTGAACGTCTCGCTCGTGCTGTTCAACCTGATCCCGGCCTTCCCGATGGATGGCGGGCGCGTGCTGCGGGCCCTGCTGGCGCTGCGCGTCGGCAATCGCCGCGCGACGGAGTGGGCGGCCACCATCGGCCAGGGCGTCGCCTTCCTGCTCGGCCTCTACGGGCTGATGGGCGGCGGGCCGTTCCTCGTGTTCATCGCGCTGTTCGTCTGGCTCGGCGCCGCGGCCGAGAGCCAGGCGGTGCAGGTGCGGGAGTTCTCGCGCGGCATGATGGCGGCGGACGCCATGGTCACGCGCTTCGAGAGGCTGCCCGTCGATGCCCGGATCTCGGAGGCGGTGGAGGCCCTGCTGCAGACCGAGCAGCGCGACTTCCCCGTGGTGGACGGCGCCGGGCGGCTGCGCGGCGTCCTGACCCGCGAGTGCATGATCCGCGCCTTGAAGGAGAGCGGCCCCGACCTGCCGGTGCTGGAGGCGATGCGGCGCGAGGTGCCGAGCGTGAACCACCGCGCGCCGCTGGAGCAGGCGATGCAGGCCATCCAGCAGACGAAGGGCGGCCCGGTCGCGGTGCTGGATGGCGCCGGGCGGCTCGCCGGCCTCATCACCCGCGAAAACATCGGGGAG
>DASQNQ010000239.1:0-2651 GCA_035644895.1 Acetobacteraceae bacterium
CCATGTCCGCCCCGTCGCCGATGCGCGCGCTGGCATGCGCAACGGCGCCCGCAGGAACGCCATGACGGTCGAGCCAGGCGAGGCCGCCGACGCCCGCCCTTTCCCGCCCGATGCCGGCATCGTGCAGGATGAGAGCGGAGATGCCGAGGCGGGCCGCGTACCAGGCCGCGTAGACGCCGCCATGGGACGCGCAGAGCGCGACCTTTCCGCGCGCCTCCGGCGCGAAGCCCCGTCGCCCCTCCGGCGCGAGGCCCGTCACGCTGTCCAGCACCAGGGGTGCCGCGGCCATGCTTCGTCTCCGTCCCGGCTTGATCTCTTCCCGCGCTGCTGCATCCTGCGCAAGAGGGAGAAACGCGGCATGACCGAGAACCAGGCCGGCGACAACAGGGGCCGGCCGCTCGCGCTCTGGCGCGCCATGTGCCGCATCCGTGCCTTCGAGGAGGCGGCGCTGGCGGCCCACAAGGCGGGCGAGATCCCCGGGCCGCTGCACGTCTCCCTCGGCCAGGAGGCGGTGGCGGCGGGGGTGTGCCTGAACCTCCGCCGCGAGGACCGGATCACCTCCAACCACCGCGGCCACGGCCATGCGCTGGCGAAGGGCGCGGGCGTGGCGGGGATGATGGAGGAGCTGTTCGGCCGGGCCGGCGGTCACTGCCGGGGCAAGGGCGGCTCGATGCACATTGCCGATTTCGGGGTCGGCATGCTTGGCGCGAACGGCGTGGTCGCGGGCGGCATCCCGATCGCGGTCGGCGCGGCGCAGGGGCTGCACCTCCTCGGCCGCGACCTGGTCGTCGCCTGCTTCTTCGGCGACGGCGCGATCAACCGCGGCCCGTTCCTGGAGGGGCTGAACTGGGCCGCGCTGTACCGCCTGCCCGTGCTGTTCGTCTGCGAGGACAACGGTGTCGCCGCCTTCACCGCCGCCGCCTCGGTCACCGCCGGGCCGGGGGTCGCGGCACGGTCCGAGGCGCTGGGCGTGCCCGCGCTGACGGTCGACGGCAACGACGCGCTGGCGGTGGACGCGGCGGCGGCCCGGCTGGTGGCGGAGGTGCGCGGCGGCGCCGGTCCGCGCCTGCTACACGCCACCACCTACCGCCTGTCCGGCCACACCAGCACCGACCCCGCCGCCTGGCGCGACCCGGCGCAGGTGCAGGCCGCGCACGCGGCCGAGCCGCTCGCGCGCCTGCACGCCGCGCTGCTGGCGCAGGGCGTTGAGGCTGCAACACTCGACGCGATTCGAGCGGAGGCGGAGGCCGAGATGGCGGAGGCCCGACGTGCCGCGGTGGCCGCCCCCTGGCCCACGCCGGACGTTGCCTGGGAGGACGTGCAGGATGTGGGCGCGGCAAGCCCGGCGGAGGTGGCGTGACCATGGACCGCATCACGCTGGTGGAGGCCGCCCGCCGCGCCGCGGCGCAGGAGATGCGCCGCGACCCGACCACCTGGGTGCTGGGCGAGGATGTCGCCCGCGGCGGCCTGTTCGGCCAGTACCGTGGCTTCCTGGAGGAGTTCGGACCGCGCCGCGTCGTCTCCACGCCGATCTCCGAGAGCACGCTCATGGGCGCGGGCCTCGGCGCCGCGCTGGTCGGCACGCGGCCGATCATCGAGATGCGCATCTTCGACTTCGTCATGTGCGCGATGGACGAGCTGGTGAACCAGATCGCCAAGGTCCGCTACATGTTCGGCGGCCAGGCGAAGCCCGCCCTGGTGGTGCGGATGCCGCACGGCATGTGGCGCAACTCCGCCGCCCAGCACTCCCAGACGCTGGAGGGGTGGTTCACGCACATCCCGGGCCTCGTCGTCGCCGTGCCCTCGACGCCCGCGGACACGGCGGGGCTGCTCGTCTCGGCCATCCGGTCCGACGACCCGGTGCTGTTCTTCGACCCGAAGAACCTCTTCCCCCTCCAGGGGGAGGTCGCGGAGGTGATCGAACCCCTTCCCTTCGGCCGCGCGCGCCACGTCCGGCAGGGGGACGACATCACCATCGTCACCTGGTCGGCCATCACCCCGGCGGTGGAGGAGGCGGGTGGCATGCTGGCCGCGCGTGGCATCGGCGCCGACGTGCTGGACCTCCGCACGCTCTGGCCCTGGGACGAGGAGGCGGTCTGCACCTCAGCCGCCCGGACCGGCCACCTGCTCGTGGTGCATGAGGCCGTGACGGTCGGCGGCTTCGGGGGAGAGGTCGTGGCCCGGGTGGTCGAGCGCCTCGGCCCCGGCGCCCTGCGCGTGGCGCGGCGGCTCGGCCAGGCGCGGGTGCCCGTGCCCTTCTCCCCGCCGCTCGAGGATGCGCTGAAGCCGGACGCGGCGAAGGTGGCCGCGGCCGCGGAGGCGATGCTGCGCGGCCGGGCGCCCGCCTGACCGGGTGCCCCCCTTGCCGAAGCGGCGGTGGTGCCGCCATGCTCGGCATCAGCGAAACAAGGGCCGGGTGAAGCCGTGCCCAGGGGAGAGGACACGCCCATGACGACCATCACCCGCCGCGGTGCCCTCATCGCAGCCGGCGCGACCCTCGCGGCGCCGCACGCCGCGCGCGCGCAGGGCCAGTACAAGCCCGAGTACAAGCTCTCCGTCGTCGGCAACCGGCCGATCCCGCTCTCCGAGGGCGCCTTCCGCTGGGCGGAGCTGGTGACGCAGCGCAGCCAGGGCCGGATCAACCTGAAGGT
>DASQNQ010000240.1:0-2846 GCA_035644895.1 Acetobacteraceae bacterium
GGTAAGTGCAACTGTAGTACTAGCGACGAGGACTTCGCCGGTCCGACCGGGCCGTCCGTACGCGGCGGGGGAAAGATCGCGGCGGCGATCGCCGGATGGGCCACCGGGCAAGGCTCTCGGCGGCGGCGCCCCGAGGTGTTCGCCGGGCAAGAGGGCGGCGGTTGACGGGGGCAGACGGCGGCGCCGGATTTCGGCAGACCACCGCCGCGGAGCCTTATACCAACGGCCCTCTTCGATGGCCGCTTTTGCCCAGGAGCGGTTGGTGATGGAGGTCAGCCGCTGGGGCTCCTCGGCCAGGCTGTTCCAGGCGTCGCAGCAAGCATCGAGGATGGCGTCGTAGGCATCCCAAACCTTGTGGCTGAGCCGGTTGCCGCGGAGGTACTCCCACACATTCTCCATGGCGTTCAGTTCCGGCGCGTAGGGCGGCAGCGGCAGCAGGGTGAGGTTGTCGGGCACGACCAAGCGGCCGCCCTGCTGGTGCCAGCCGGCGCCGTCGCACAGGACGATGGCGTGCGCGCCGGAGGCGACGCGGCGGCCGATCTCGGCGAGGTGCAAGCCCGTAGCCTCGGCGTTGACCTCCGGCAGCACGAGGGCGGCGCCGACGCCGCGGGCCGGGCAGGCGGCGCCGAAGAGCCAGGCCCAAGTGTGGCGGCGGTCGCGCGGGGCGCGCGGACGCGAGCCCCGCCTGGCCCAGACACGGGTGATGGTGCCCTGCTGTCCCACACGGGCTTCATCCTGGAACCAGACCTCGATCGGCTTGCCCCGCGCCGCGGGCGGCAGGGCCGCCTTCGCCAGAGCGGCGAAGTTTCTTTGAACGCCTCTCGCGCCGCCGGGTCGCTCTCGGGGTGCCGAGGGCGCACGGACAGGCGCCGGAAGCGCAGCCGGCGCAGCAGCTTGCCCACCGTGCGCTCGTGCAGCCGCGGCCCGAAGCGCCGTTCGATGAGATCGCGCAGATCGGTGCGGCGCCAGCGCGCCAAGCCGCCGTGCTCGGCCGGGTCCGGCCCCGCCTCGACCCACCGTTCCACCTCGGCCTCCTGCGCCGGCGACAGGCAAGGCTTCGGGCCGGGGCGGCCCGGCCGGTCGGACAGGCCCGCGATGCCCTCGGCGTTGTAGCGCTGCACCCAGTCGCGCAGCGCCTGCCGGTCCATGCCGCACTGGGCCGCCGCCTCGCCCCGCGGGCGGCCCTCCAGCACCAGCGCGATCGCCAGCATCCGACGCGCCGTCTTCGCATCCCGCGTCCGTGCCGCCTCCCGCCGCAGGTCCGCCGCCGACAGTTCGGTCCGGGTGATCGCCACCGCCATTCCAGCCTCCCGACTCCAGGTCCGGCAGAAGCGGATCATCCCCACAAGCCCACGCGGGATCACAGGCGAGTCAACGATCCGGGCCGTTGGTATAAGCAGCGATTCGCTGGCTGGCCAACGGATCACGACTGCGCTCGGCGTTGAGCTTGGCGACGGCATCGTGGATGGCGCAGTCGAGATCCTCCGGTCCCGCGAAGGTCTGGTGGGCCAGGTGATGCCGCTTCAGGTCGCGCCAGGTGGGCTCGATGTCGTTCAGCTCCGGAGCGTATTTCGGCAGCCACTCGACGGTGAGCCAGTGCGCCCGTTCGGCCAGGGCGGCGCGGGTCGCCTTGCTGGTGTGGATCGGGCCGTTGTCGAACACGAGGACGACGGGTCGCGCCGCCTCGCCTGGCCTCGGTCCCCAGCGCAGGTCGAGCTCCTCCAGGAGGGCGATCACGTCCGAGCTGCGCTTGGTCCGGCTGGTGCGGACCACGAGGTCGCGCCGGGCCCAGTCGAGCACGCCGAGCATCGCCACCTTGGCGGCCTGCCCTGGCGCGGGGACGCGCAGGTCGGCGCCGCGCTTGGCCCAGGCCTGCGCGAGGTAGGGGTGGGTCAGCGCCTCGGACTCGTCGCCGAACAGCAGCACGATGTCGCCCGCCTCGGCCTGCGCCTTCAGCGGCTTGCGGCGCAGGCCGGCGCGGTCCACCGCGTCCGGGTTCTGCCGGCCCTTCAGCGTGTGGCGGGGTCGCCGCCAGCGGAACGCCCCTTTTTCCGCAGCACGACCGAGAGCCGCGAGCGGGAGATGCGCAGGTCCGAGCGCCGCTCGATCTCGGCGGCCAGGCGCGGCAGCGTCCAGTTCGGCCGGTCCGCGACCGGCGCCGCCAGAAGCTCCTCGGCCACCTCCAGCGCCCGTTCGGCCTTGGTCGGCGCCGGGCCCGGCGGGACGCGCGTGCGCAGCGCCTCGACGCCGCCACCCATGAACGCGCTGCGCCACAGTCGCACCGTGTCCTCGCGCACCCCGAAGGCCGCGGCGATGGCGGGACTGGTCCAGCCGGAGAGCGTCAGCAGGATCGCTCGCGCCCGATCCGCCTCGCCCCGGTCCCGTGAGCGGGCGAGACTGGCCAAGGCGTGCCTCTGGTCCTCATCCGCAACCACGGGCGTCTCGCCTGCCATGCTCCGTACCCCTGCCCAGATCGGCCCAGGGAATCACCGGCCGCATCCGTTGGCCAGACCAGGGAAACCTGCTTGGCTCTTGTTCGATTCCGGGGTGGTGGACCCCGGGGCCGGGTAGCGTGCCAGCAGGAGCCCTGTGATGGTGGGCGAGGACGGCCCGAGACGGCCACCCCGCGCGAGGAGCTCCGCCATCATGGCTGGACCGGATCTGGACACCCTTTCGGCGCTGATGGACGACGCCAAGTGCTTCGCCCTGGTGCGCCAGCACCGCTGGCCCGATGGCGTCCGCTGTCCCGCCTGCGACAGGTGTTATTGATGTGGCCCTCATTGTCTTGAACTGAGGCCTGGGTGCTCCAGTTCCGCGGGCATGAGGCACGTGGACATGCGCAAGCG
>DASQNQ010000241.1:0-12580 GCA_035644895.1 Acetobacteraceae bacterium
CGCATCGGCGGAAACAGATCTCGGTCGCCGCGCCGGACGGCGCGCCCGTGCAGGGTGTAGGCGAGCGGGTCGAGCGCATTGTCATCTGCCATGGCGGAGAGCAGCAAAGCGCAATCCTCCGCGCTGCGTGCCATAGGGCCGAGCACGTTCAGCGCCGACCAGCCGAAGCCGTTCCGCGGCATCGGGACGAGCCCGGGTGAGGGCCGGAACCCGACGATGCCGTTGAACGCTGCTGGATTCCGCAGGCTGCCGCCCGTGTCCGTGCCGGATGCCACCGGCACCATGCCCGTGGCAAGCGCCACGGCCGAGCCGCCCGAGGAGCCGGCGGCAGAGCGGGTCGGGTCGAACGGGTTGCCGGTCGCGCCGTAGACGACGTTGCGCGTGTTTGCGCCGGCGCCGAACTCCGGCGTGTTCGTCTTGCCGAGCACGATGGCGCCGGCCCGGCGCAGATTGGCCACCATCGCCTCGTCGCGCGTCGGCACGTGATCGGCGAAGATCGGGCTGCCCCAGGTGGTGCGTAGCCCCTTCGTCTCCTCGAGGTCCTTGATGCCGATGGGCAGGCCGTGCAGCGGCGGCAGCTTGTCGCCGCGCATCACGGCGGCCTCCGCCTCCCGCGCCGCGGCGCGGGCGCGGTCCTCGTCCAGCGCCACCACCGCGTTCACCGCGTGGTTCACCTCGCGGATGCGGCGCAGGCAGCTTTCGAGCAACTCCACCGGAGAGAGGGCGCGGCGGCCGATGAGGCGGCGCGCCGCGACGGCGTCGAGGTCGCATGGTTCCGTCACGCGCTCAGTTCCTTCTCGTAAAGCGCAAGCATCTCCGGCGAGAAGCAGGCGAAGGTCACGTCCAGGTCGTCCTGCCCGGACAGGTTCTGGCGCACGGTGGCGACCGCGATCCGCGTCGCCTCCACGGGCGGGTAGCCATAGATGCCGGTGGAGATGGCCGGGAAGGCGATGGACCGGCCGCCCGCCTCGCGCAGCAGGGCAAGCGAGGCGCGGTAGGCCGAGGCGAGCAGCCCCGCTTCCCCCGCGCCGCCACCGCGCCAGACAGGGCCGACGGCGTGGACGACGTGGCGCGCCTTCAGCCGGAAGCCCGGTGTGATGCGCGCCTCCCCCGTTGGGCAGCCGCCAAGGGCGCGGCAGGCGGCCAGCAGCTCCGGCCCGGCGGCGCGATGGACGGCCCCGTCCACGCCCCCGCCGCCGCGCAGCCCCTCGTTCGCGGCGGTCACCACCGCATCCACGTCGAGCGTCGTGATGTCCCCCATCACCGCGCGCATCGGCACGGCATCAGTACCCGAGCGCGCAGCCATCCTTGCGCGGGTCGGACCCACCGACCAGGCACCCGCGCGCGCGGTCGATCAGGATGGCCTGCCCGCCGCCATGCGGCTTGTCCACGAGCGCGCAGTCATGGCCCAGCCGGTTGAGCCGGTCCAGGACGGAGGACGGGATGCCGCGCTCCACCTGCACCTGCCCGAGCCGGGGAAAGAGCCGCGGCAGGTCCAGCGCCTGCTGCGGGTCGAGCCCGTACTCGAAGTGGTTCGAGAGGAAGAGCGTCTGGCCCATCGGCTGGAAGTGCCCGCCCATCACGCCGAAGGGCATCACCGCCTGCCCGTCCCGCATCACCATGCCGGGGATGATGGTGTGCATCGGCCGCTTGTCGGGGGCGATGCAGTTCGGGTGCCCCTCCTGCAGGCGGAAGCCGTAGCCGCGGTTGTGCAGCATGACGCCGGCACCCTCGGCGAGGATGCCGCTGCCGAACCCCTCGAACAGGCTGTTGATGAAGGAGCAGGCGTTGCCGTCGCGGTCCACGACGCAGAGATAGACGGTGTCCTTGTGCCGCGCCGCGTCGCTCTCGCCCGCCGGCGGCACCTCGCGCATCGCGCGCCCGTCCGAGATGAGGGCCGAGAGGCGGGCCAGGTAGTCGTCGGCGAGCAGCCGCGCGACAGGCACCTCCACCTGGGACGGATCGGCCACGAAGGCATCGCGGTCACGGTAGGCGAGCCGCGCCGCCTCGATGTGCCGGTGCAGGCGCTCGACGGAGAGCGGGCCGTTCTCGTGCGCCTCGAAGCGCTCCAGCAGCCCGAGCATCTGCAGCACGACGATGCCGGAGCCGTTCGGCGGGCATTGGAACACCTCCATGCCCCGCCAGCGGCGCGAGATCGGCTCGACGAACTCGGCGACGGTGGCGCCGCGGGCGAAGTCCTCCTCCGTGTGCGTCCCACCCGCCTCACGCAGCGTCGCCACCATGCCCGCCGCGACCGGACCCTCGTAGAAGGCCTGGGCGCCGCCCTTCGCGATGGCCCGCAGCGTCGCCGCGAGCTCGGGCTGCACGAAGCGGTCCCCGACCTCGTAGGCCTGGCCGTCCTTCAGGAAGCGGCGCGCCGCGGCCGGGTGCTTCGAGAGCTTCCCGACCGCGCCCTGCCAGTCATGCGCCACGCGGGCGGACAGGTGGAACCCTTCCTCCGCGAAGCGGATCGCAGGCGCCAGCAGCTCGTCCAGCCCCTTCCGGCCATGCGTGCGCGCCAGCAACTCCCATGCCGAAACCGCGCCGGGCACGGTCACCGAATGTGCCGAGAGCGGCTGCATCGCGTCCAGCCCCGCGGCCCGCAACGCCGCAGGCGTCGCCCCGCGCGGCGCGCGGCCCGAGCCGTTCAGCGCGATGACCTTTCCCGTGCCGGCCGGCGCGTAGAGGCAGAAGCAGTCGCCGCCGATGCCGGTGCTCTGCGGCTCCACGACGCCGAGCACGGCGCAGGCCGCGATGGCGGCGTCCAGCGCGTTGCCGCCCGCGCGCAGGATGTCGAGCGCGGCGAGCGTCGCCTGCGGCATGGAGGTCGCCGCCATGCCGTTCGCGGCGAGGACGGCGCTGCGGCCGGGGGCGTGGAAGTCGCGCATCATCATCTGGTCCTGGCGCTGCTGTTCACTGCGTGCAGAAGCCGCCGTCGACCAGCAGGCTCGCGCCCGAGATCATGGCGGCGGCGGGAGAGGCGAGGAACACGATCGCGCCCATCAGGTCCTCCACCTGCAGGATGCGGCCCATCGGCATGCGCTGCACCTGGGCCTCGCGGAAGGCGGGGTCCGAGAGCACGCCGGCGGTCAGCGGCGTCTCCACGAAGCCCGGGCAGATCGTGTTCACGCGGATGCCGCGCGGGCCCAGCTCCGCGGCCATGCCCTTGGTCAGCCCCTCAACCGCATGCTTCGTCGCCGTGTAGACGGAGCGGTTGATGCCGGCGACGTGCCCGTTGACGGAGGACAGGTTGATGATGGACCCGCCGCGCCCGGCCTCCGCCATACCCTGCGCCACGGCCTGGGCCACGGTGAACAGGCCGCGGATGTTGAGGTCCACCAGCGCGTCGAAGGAGGCGTCGCGCACCTCCAGGAAGGGCTCGCGAATGTTGGTGCCGGCATTGTTGAGCAGGATGTCGAAGGGACCCTCCTGCGCCACCAGGGCACGGACAGAGGCGCGGTCGGTCACGTCCAGTGCGTGGGCCCGGGCGTGCAGCCCGGCACCCTCCAGCGCGTTCGCCACCGCGTCCATCTCGGCGCGCGACCGGGCGGCCATCACCACCTCCGCGCCCGCCTCGGCCAGCGCCACCGCGCCGGCGCGCCCAATGCCCTTGCTCGCGCCGGTGACAAGGGCGCGCAGCCCATCCAGCCGCAGGCTCGGCGTCCTCGGCAGCGCTTCTCCCGCCATCCTGCCCGCTCCCTCAGGCTTGACCTGTGCTCGGGCATGCACCCGCCGGCATCCGCGCGCAAGGGGGGCACGGAAGGGGGTGGAAGCCCCTTCCCGGCCGCGTCGCGCCGCGCTAGACGGCGCCGATGGAAGGGTCAGCCGAGCGCATCGCGTGGTCCGACTTCGAGCGCGTGGATGTGCGCGTCGGCACCATCACCGACGCCCAGCCCTTCCCGGAGGCGCGGAAGCCGGCCATCAGGCTCTGGGTGGATTTCGGCGGCGCGCTCGGCGTCAGGAAGTCCTCCGCCCAGCTCACCGTCCACTACACGCCGGACCGGCTGATCGGCCGGCAGGTCCTGGCCGTCGTCAACTTCCCGCCACGCCAGATCGGACCCTTTGTCAGCGAGGTGCTCGTCCTCGGCGTGCCGGACGAGAACGGCGCGGTCGTGCTGCTCAAGCCCGACCTCGGGGTGCCCGACGGCGGGCGCATGTTCTAGGAAATCACTGCATGGCTCCGCGCTACTACACCGTCACCTGGGACCAGCTGCACCGCGACGCCAAGGCGCTCGCCTGGCGGTTGGTGGAGCGCGGCCCCTGGCAGGGCATGGTCGCGATCACCCGCGGCGGGCTGATCCCCTGCGCCATCATCGCGCGGGAGCTGGACTGCCGCCTGATCGAGACCGTCTCCGTCGTCACCTATGACGAGGAGGAGCGCGGCGATCCGAAGGTGATCAAGCCGCCGGTCGCCGCGCTGGAGACGGGCGGCGAGCGGTGGCTCATCATCGACGACCTGGTGGACACCGGCACGACGGCGAAGGTGGTCCGCGCCATGCTGCCCAAGGCGCATTTCGCGACGGTGTACGCCAAGCCCGCCGGCAAGCCGGTGGTCGACACCTTCATCACGGAGGTGAGCCAGGACACCTGGATCCTGTTCCCCTGGGACACCGAGCCGCAGTTCGTGGTGCCGATCCACAAGGCCCATGCCGGGGGAGGCTGAGTTTCCGCGGGCAGGAGCATGCCTCTTTCTGAAAGGGCGCTTCGAGAGAAATTTCACCTTTCGTGCGACGTCCAGCTTGCAGGATGGAAGCGACTGCTTCTCTTTTCCTGCCGGAGGCCGCGGTGCCCCCGAGCAGGAGCGATCCCATGCCTCATGACGGCGACCCACATGGCATTCCCGGGGATGGCTGGAAGCACAGCGGCGTCCGCGTGATCCCGGGCGACAGCCTGGACGCGAACACCGCCCAGACGCCCGGCATGAACCGCGCCGCCGCCATCAACGCGGCGCGCGTCGGCGCGCAGAAGATCTGGGCCGGGACGGTGCACATCCACGCCGGCGCGAAGACCGGCGCGCACCACCACGGCGCGCTCGAGAGCGTCATCTACGTGCTGCGCGGCCGCGCCCGGATGCGCTGGGGCGAGCGGCTGGAGTTCGTGGCCGAGGCGGGGCCGGGCGACTTCATCTACGTCCCGCCCTACGTCCCCCACCAGGAGATCAACGCGAGCAGCGAGGAGACGCTCGAATGCGTCCTCGTCCGCTCGGACAACGAGGCCGTGGTGGTCAACCTGGACATCGAGCCGGCCGAGCGGCCCGAGGGCGTCGCCTGGGTGGACCCGATCCACAAGGACCACGCAGCCCCGAAGGGCTGACCCTCTCCGTCCTCCGGCGCCGTCGCGATGCCGCCGCTGCAGGCCGGGTGCCCGCGCGGCCTGGCCGTACTCGGGCCGCGGAGCAGGGACGCGGTGGCACAGGCGCCCCGGGCGCCCGAGGCGTTCCGCCCCACCGGCCTGCGCCGCTCCCGCGCTGAGCCGGAGACCCTGGCGGCCCGCATCGCGCGGAACCGGGTGTGGACGGTTCGGCGCGGACGGGTCGCATGTTTGCCGAGCCTCGCCTGTCGTGACGCGCGGCCGAGGGGCGACCTAGCCCTCCCGGTCCGGCTCGCGCGCGGCCAGCACCTTGTCCACCCGCCGGCCGTCCATGTCGACCACCTCGAACCGCCAGCCGGCCCAGGCGATCCGGTCGCCCTCACGCGGGACTCGGCGCAGCAACGCGAAGAGCAGCCCGCCCACCGTGTGGTAGGTGCCCTCGGCGGGCAGGTCCGGCAGGTCCAGACGGGCCTTCAGCTCGTCCGACGGCATCATGCCGTCGAGCAGCAGGCTGCCGTCATGGCGCTTCACCGCCGGCATGCTCGTCGCCTCCGTCTCTCCCGGGCCGAGCTCGCCGACGATGGCCTCCAGCAGGTCGGAGGCGGTGACGACGCCCTCGAACGACCCGTACTCGTCCATCACGAGCGCGAGCCCGATCCTGTCGCCGCGCAGCCTCTCCAACGCGTCGAGCGCCGAAAGCGTGTCCGGGAGGACGATCGGCCGTCGCAGCGCGCGCGCGACCGACAGCGTGCCGCCCTCCAGCACTTGGTCGAGCAGGTCCTTCGCCGCGACCACTCCCACCACGTTGTCGATGCGGCCGTCGGCGACGATGAAGCGCGTGACGGGCGAGGCGCGCACCCGTTCCGCCACCTCGGCCGGCGGGCCGGCGCGGTTGATCCATTCCAGCTCGTTCCGCGGCGTCATCAGCGCGCGCACCGGCTTGTCGGCCAGGCGCAGCACGCGCTCGATCATCTGGCGTTCTTCCCGTTCGATCGCGCCGGAGGTCGCGCCCTCGGCCACCACGGCCTTTACCTCCTCCTCGGTCACGGCCGAGTCGATCGGGCGGTGTGCGCCGAGGAGCCGCATCACGAGTGAGGAAGAGGAGGAGAGCAGCCAGATGACCGGGCCGGTGATCCGGGCCAGGAAGGCGAGCGGACGGGAGACAAGGACCGCGACCGCCTCCGGGTTCCGCAGCGCGAGCTGCTTCGGCACCAGCTCGCCCGCGATCAGCGACAGGTAGGTGATCAGCATCACCACCAGCATGAAGGCGACCTGGGTGCCGAAGGGCGCCACCCCGGGCACCATGTCGAGCACCTCGCCCAGCCGCGCGGACAGCCGCGCGCCGCCGAAGGCGCCGGCGAGGATGCCGACGAGCGTGATGCCGACCTGGACTGTCGGCAGGAAACGCTGCGGGTCGTCCGCCAGCGCAAGCGCTGCCGCTGCACCGGCGCTGCCCTTCCGATGCATCGCCTGCAGCCGCGCGCGCCGGGCAGAGACGATGGCAAGCTCGCTCATGGCGAAGGCGCCGTTGAGCAGCACCAGCAGCCCGATCAGCACGAGTTCGAGGAGGATGTCCATCTGGCCCGCCTTGTAGCGCGGGTGGCTGGCCGCGCGGTAGCGGCCAGGGCTTGCACCGGCGCGCTGGATGCCGAGTTCTCCGGAATGAACCAGCGCCTGCCGCCGCCTGCCCGCCTCCTCGGCCCTGCGGGGCTGATCCCCTTCGCCGGCCTCGCCCTGGCCTGCTGGCTGGCCCCGCCGGGCTGGCGGGGGCAGGCGTCCTTCGCGCTGCTCGCCTATGGGGCCACGATCCTCGCCTTCCTGGGCGCGGTGCATTGGGGCCTGGCCCTGCGCGCCACGCCGGCCGAGGAGCCGGACGACTGGGCGCGCCTCGGCCTCGGCGTGGTTCCGGCGCTCGTCGCCTGGGTGGCGCTGATGCTGCCTGCCGTCCCGGGGCTGCTGCTGCTGGCTGCCGCCCTGCTGGTGGTGGCAGGCGTCGAGACGCTCGCGACGCGCGCCGGCCTGATGCCGCCGGACTACCTCCGCTTGCGTTGGATCCTGTCCACCGGCGCCGCGGTCTGCCTGCTGGCCGGGGCATCCGCCCAATGATCTCGCGCTTGTATCGAATTTGGGAGGATGTTAACGCTTCATAAACGCAACGAGCGCCGTGGAGGCAACTAATGGGCGAAACGCTGCACCGGTCCGATACCGCTCCCCTGGTCGCCTTCCCGCAGAGCCCGGAGGCACGCCTCCGCCTCGCGCTCCGACGCCTCGACGAGGCCCTTGCCGAGCAGGCGGAGGCCGTCGCCCTGTTCCGTCGCGAGATCGGCGGCCTCGGCGAGGCCGTGGCCGGGCTGCACCACTCCGCGCTCGCCCTGCGCGACACGCTCGACGAGGCGGCGGGCGAGACGGCGCAGGCCCACCAGGCCTCGCTCCGCCTCCTGGCCACCGCCGAGGAGATGCAGGTCCGGGCCTGACACGGCGCGGCTGGACAGGCTGCCCGACCCGCCCGATAGCCCCTCCCAAGAGTGGAGAGCGCGGCATGCGGGACCGCATCCTGGAGGGCCTGGACCGGCTCACGCCGGCCGAACGCAAGGTTGCCGAACTTGTGGCGGCCGACCCGCGCGCCGTCATCGGATCCACCCTGGCGCAGGTCGCGAAGGCGGCTTCCGTCTCCGATCCCACCGTGGTCCGCTTCTGCCGCTCCCTCGGGCTGGAGGGGTTCAACGAGTTGCGGATCGCCCTCGCCCTGGCCGAGGGGCAGGCCGCCCCACGCAAGGGGCGCCGCATCCACGCGGGCATGCCGGTGCCCGAAGCCGCGACCGCCGTGCTGGACTCGGCCATCGCTGCGCTCGCGGCGCTCCGGGCCGGGCTCGCGGTGGGCCCGGTCGAGGGAGCGGCGCGGGCGCTGGTCGGGGCGCGGCAGGTGGAGGTCTGGGGCGCCGGCGGCTCGGCCGGGCTGGCGGAGGCCATCGCGGACCGTCTGTTCCGCGTCTGCCGCAGCGTCACCGCACGGCGGGACCCGGCCATGCAGGCGATGGCCACCGCCGGGCTGGGCGCCGACTCTGCCGTGCTCTGCGTCTCATGCTGCGGCCGAACGCGCGACCTGGTGGAGGCTGCGCGCCTCGCCGCCGCGTCCCGCGCCACCGTCATCGCCCTCGCACCGCCTGGATCGCCGCTGGCCACCGTCTCCAACCTCGCGATCGGCCCGGCGGAGGAAGCGGCTGAGGGGCTGCACGCGCCCATGACCACCGCCGTCGCGCTGCTCGCGCTCGGCGACGTGTTGGCGGTCGCGGCCGGCCTGCTCTCCCCGCCCTCGGCCGAGGAGCGGCTTGCACGCATGGAAGCCGCGCTGCGGTCGCGCAGGGTGCCCGACCCGGGCTGATTGCCGCGCGCCCGATCAGCGCGCCGCCGGCGGCTCAGCCGAGGTGCAGCACATGCGTCGCGGCACCCTCGCCCACCAGGCGCAGGAAGCCGCAGCGTTCGTAGAAGGCGAAGGCCGATGCGGGCGCCCGCACCCGCAGCCTCGCGGCCCCGGCCGACCGCGCCTGTGCGGCCGCCGCTTCCACGAGCTGCCGCCCGAGCCCGGCGCAGCGCGCCGCCCGGAGGACATAGAGGCGCCTGACGCGCATGACCGCAGCGTCGCGCATGTAGGGGTCGCACGTCACGCCAAGGATGCCGAGCAGCGCGTCGCCGTTCACCGCGCCGAACAGTGCCTCTCCCGGCCGGTCGAAGCGGACGGCGCCGGAGTCCCAGTCCTGCTCGAGCACGTCGAGGATGCGTGAGCCGGCGGCCTTCGCGTCCGCCGCGAGATCCCCGAAGCCGGCTGGCAGGGCGGCAAGCTGCACCACCCACGGGCGGGCGGACGCATCACCAATGGTCGCTGCGTTCCCTCGTGCACGTGACAAGGCGGCCGGGCCTCCGTTTCCCCAGCTAAACACGCGCAGACCTTGCCAGATTGTGGACGCGGCCGCGCTACACGACCGCGCCACAATGGTTAACGGTTCGCACCGGGGCGCCGGCGCAGGCCCGGGCGCAGGTGGCGGAAGGGCAGCGTCGCGGGGTCGGCCACCACGGGACCCGGTGCCGCGACGAGGATGACGTGCGACGCGATGGGCTGGAAGTCCGCCCGGAAATGCACGCTGCTCTTGAGCGCCAGGATCCGGCACGCCGCCGGATCCACGCCGAGGTGCCGGAAGATCGCCTGATCGTAGGCCTGCATTTTTCTTGAGGTCACGACGACCTGCACGCCGCCCGCGGCGATCAGCGCGCTCGGCCCGAGGTCGGCCGGGTTGCCGCCGGCCATCGGCCCCGTGCAGGTGAAGCGGCCGTCCGAAAGCCGCAGCACCCGCGCGCGGACCGGCAGCGGCGCGCCGTCCGACCGGCCGCCGAGGCTGAGCGAGACCTCCGCCCCCTCCCCGGCCGCATGGCAGGCCGCGGCACTCTCGGCATCGTTGATGAGCGCCAGCGCGGCGCCCTCCGCTCCCTGGCGCAGCAACTCGGCAAGGAGGCCCGTGGTGTCGCCATGGCCGCCGCCACCCGGGTTGTCCTGCGTATCCGCCAGCACGACGGGGCCGCGTGCCCCGGCGGCCAGGCGCACCGCCCGCGCCACGCCCTCCGCCGCCTCCGGGATCTCGCCACCGAAGGCCGTCTCCCGCGATGCAAGCTCACGCAGCAGCGCCTCGGCGGCCTGGTCGGCGGTTGCCTGGTCCGGGCCGAAGGCGGCGACGGCGGCGCCGCAGTCCGCGAAGTCCGCGTAGGGGAAGCCGAAGCAGAGGGCGAGTTCCGCGACGCCCGACTCGGCCGCGATCCGCTCCCGCGCCGCCATCACGCCGGCCATGGGCTCCACCAGCGTGCACTGGCTTGTGATCGGGATGAGGAAGTCGAGCTGCCGGAACGCCTTCGCGAAGGGCCGCCCGCGCCGGATCCGCTGCGTCAGCAGGTTCATCGCCCACGCGCCCGCGTCGCGCATGTCCACATGCGGATAGGTGCGGAAGGGCGCCAGCGCATCGGCGTTCCGAACCATCGCCTCCGTCAGGTTGCAGTGCGGGTCGAGGCTGGACGTCAGGGGCAGCTCCGGCCCGACGACCGCCCGCACGCGGCGCAGCAGCTCGCCTTCGGCGTCCGGGTGGCCCTCCGCCACCATCGCGCCGTGCAGGTCGAGGTAGACCCCGTCGAGCGGGCCGGCATCGAGCGCCGCCTGGAGGTCGTGCAGGATGAGCGCCGCGATGCGCTCGAACGCTTCGGCGGTGACCGGTCCGGCCGGGTTGGCGAAGGCCCAGGTGAGCGGCGCGACCTCGACGCCCGCCTCCTCGGCCGCGCGCAGCGCGCCGGCCGCGGGCACGGCCGTGTCCCGTAACGCCGCGACCAGCCCGGCCGGACGCTGCAGGGCGGGCCAGCCGCCTGGTTCGAGGAAGTCCTGCCACCCGGTCGCCCTCGGCGCGAAGGAGTGGCTCTCGTGCAGGAAACCGCCGACCGCGATGCGCATCATGCCCCCTTTGCAATGCCCGCAGTGGCGAGCACCGCATCGGCCAGGACCAGCAGCCCCGCCTCGGCCCATTCCGGCGTGATGCTCTCCGCCTCGTTGTGGCTGATCCCACCATGGCACGGGACGAACAGCATCACCGTCGGCACACGGCGCGCCACGTAGACCGCGTCGTGGCCGATGCCGGTCGGCATGTCCATCTGCCCGAGGCCGCGCGCGGCGGCGGCCTGCCGCAGCCGGCCCGCCAGCGTCGCATCGAAGCGGATGAGGGGGGAGTGCCAGAAGTCCCGCACCTCGACCGTCACGCCACGCTCGGCGGCCACCCGGGCGGCGGCCGTGCGCAGCGCGTCGCCCATGCGCTCCAGCGCCGCCTCGTCGCCGTGGCGGCTGTCCACGCTGAACCAGGCGCGGCCGGGCACGACGTTGCGGCTGTCGGGGTGGACGGTCAGCCGCCCGACCGTGGCCCGCCCCTCCCCACCCGCGGCGAGCGCGATGCGCTCCACCTCCGCCACCAGCAGCGCCGCCGGGACCAGCGCGTCGCGGCGGTGCGCCATCGGGCTGCCGCCATGCGCGTCCTCGCCCGTCACCTCCACCTCGTACCAGCGCTGGGCCAGCGCGTGGGTGACGATCCCGACCGGCAGGCCGGCGCGCTCCAGCACCGCGCCCTGCTCGATGTGCAGCTCGAAATAGGCATCCAGGTCGCGCAACGCAGCGGGGTCGGCGTCGCCGGCCCAGCCGATCCGCCGCAGCTCCGCGCCGAGGACGGCGCCGGCCGGGTCGGTCTTGGCCAGCACCTCGGCTTCCTCGAACACGCCCATGGCGGCGCCGCTGCCCATCATGGGGGGCGAGAAGCGGGCGCCCTCCTCGTTCGTCCAGTTCACCAGGATCAGCGGCGCCTCGGTGCGCGCGCCCGCCTCCTCCAGCGCGCGCATGACCTCGAGCCCCGCCAGCACGCCAAGCACGCCGTCGAACTTCCCGCCGGTCGGCTGGGTGTCGAGGTGGCTGCCGATGGCGACCGGACGGCGTGAGGGGTCCGCTCCCTCCCGCCGCAGGGCCATGTTGCCGACGCGGTCGAGCGTCAGCGTGCAGCCCGCCGCCTCGGCCTGGCGCTGCAGCAGGCGCCGCGCCTCGGCGTCGAGGTCCGTGAGCGTCTGCCGGTTGCACCCGCCCCGCGGTGTGCCGCCGATGCGGGCATACTCCATCAGGCTGTCCCAGAGGCGGGCGCCGGACAGCGGGAGGTTGTGCTTCACGCCGCGCGCTCCAGCCCGCACCACTCGGCCATGGTCAGCGCGATGGAGCGCGTGATGTCGTGGACCGAGTCGAGGCCGACGCTCTCGTCGATGCCGTGGATCTCCTGCGCATCAGGCCCGAAGCAGGCGACCGGCGTGCCCTGGTAGAGCGTGAAGAACCGGCCATCGGTCAGGCCCGTCGCCGGGTAGTGGCGCAGCTCCGCCCCGGCCACCTCCGCGTAGCTGCGCCGTGCGAGGCGCACGATCTCGCTCTCCATGTCGAAGACGCAGGGGTCGGCCATGAAGCCCGCGAAGTCCAGCCGCAGCTTCGCGCCGCGTATCCGCTCATCGGACCGCGCCTCCTCGACGATGCGCTCGATGTCGGTGCGTACCTGGCGCGCCGTGTTGCCCATCATGACGCCGACGCGCAGGCCGAGCTTCGCCTTGGTGGGGACGGAGGAGTTCCACTCGCCCCCCTCCAGCGTGCCGATGTTCACGTTGACCGGGTGGTTCACGCCGCGGAAGGAGGCATGGATGCGCTCGCCCCGGTTCTGCTCGG
>DASQNQ010000242.1:0-14840 GCA_035644895.1 Acetobacteraceae bacterium
ACCTTCAGGCCGAACACGTCCTTCACGTAGAAGACGTCGACCGCGCGGACGCCGTAGGTGGTGATGTGGGCGGAGGCGATCTGCAGCCCCTGTTCGCTGATCGCCGCGCCGACGTCGTGCAGCAGCCCGGGGCGGTCGCGCCCGTTCACCTCGATGACGGTGTGCGAGTTGGAGGCGTGGTTGTCGAGCACGACGCGCGGCGGGATCTGCACGGCGCGCAGCCGTGCCGGTTCGCGGCGCAGCTTGCCGATCTCGGCTTCCAGCCGGATGCGGCCGGACAGCGACTGCTCGATCAGCACCGCCAGCCGCGCCAGGCGGTGCGGCGCGTCGAAGGCGCCGCCGGCGGCGTCCTGCACCCAGAAGGTGTCGAGCGCCATGCCGTTGGTCATGGTGTGGATGCGCGCATCGACGATGGAGGCGCCGGCGACGGCCAGCGCGCCGGCGATGCGGCTGAACAGGCCCGGATGGTCGGCGCAGTAGACCGTGACCTCCGTCACCGCGCGGCTTTCGATGACGCGGGTGCGAACGGTCAGCGGCGCGCCCTCGGCCTCCGCCTCGCGGATCATGCGGGCGTGGCGGGCATGCGTCTCGGGGTCGAAGGACAGCCAGTAGCCGGGATAGCCGAGGGTGAGGAAGGTATCGAGGTCGGGCTTGCCCATGTCGCCGAGCAGCGCGCCGGCCGCGGTGCGCGCGCGCGCCACGCGGGTGTCGCGTTCCGGCACCGAAAGCCCGCCGGCCAGCACTTCCGCGACGCGCCAGTAGAGCTCGCGCAGCAGCGTCGCCTTCCAGCCGTTCCAGACCTTGGGCCCGACCGCGCGCATGTCGGCCACCGTCAGCACCAGCAGCAGCCGCAGCCGTTCCGGCGACTGCACGGTCTCGGCGATGTCGAGGATGGTCTTGGGGTCGTCGATGTCGCGCTTGAAGGCGGTCTGGCTGACCAGCAGGTGGTTCAGCACGAGCCAGGAGACGGTCTCCGTCTCCTCCGGGCTCAGGCCGAGACGCGGGCAGAGCTCCAACGCGACCTCGGCGCCGAGCTCGGAATGGTCGCCGCCGCGGCCCTTGGCGATGTCGTGCAGCAGCACCGCGACGTACAGCGCGCGGCGCGACTGGATCTGGCCGATCAGTTCGGACGCCACCGGCGCCACCTCGGCGAGCTGCCCGCGCGTGAGCTGGCCGAGCACGCCGATCGCCTCAATCGTGTGCTCGTCCACCGTGAAGACGTGGTAGGTGTCGAACTGCATCAGCCCGAGGATGCGCGACCAGTCCGGGATGAAGCGCGACAGGAAGCCCACCTCGTTCAGCACGCGCAGGTGCCGCGCCGCGTCCCGCCCGCCGAGCAGGTCGAGGAAGAGGGCGTTCGCCGCCCGGTCGTCGCGCAGCCGCACGGCGTGGCGCGCGTTGCGGATCAGCGCGCGGTGCGCCAGCGGGTGGATCTCGAGCCCCCGGTCGCGCGCGGCGCGGAACAGGCGCAGCATCACCCCCGGGTCCTGCGCGATGTCGCGGTCCGGCGAGAACAGCAGCTTGCCGTCGGCCAGCGCGATGCCGGCATGGGACAGCGCCGCGTCGCCCGCCGGGACGACGGCGGGCGGGCCGAGCGCCGCGCGCTCCAGCGCCGGCTCCAGCAGCCGCGTCAGCCGCACCACGTCGCGCGCCGTCAGGAACAGGTGCTTCATGAAGCGCTCGACGCCGTCCTGCACGCCGTGGCGCGTGTAGCCCATGCGGGCGCCGAGCACGGGCTGCAGGTCGAAGGTCAGCCGCTCCTCCGCCCGGCCGGTGACGTAGTGCAGGTGGAAGCGGACGGACCAGAAGAAGCTCCAGGCGCGGCGGATGGAGCGCGCCTCCTGCTCGGTCAGCAGGCCGCCGCCGGGGCTGCCCGGCCCGACGAGCTCCGGCATGCGCTGCACGTCGAAGGCATGGCGCGCGAGCCAGTAGAGCGTCTGCAGGTCCCGCAGCCCGCCTCGGCCCTCCTTCACATGCGGCTCGACCAGGAAGGGGCTCTCGCCGTAGCGCGTGTGGCGCGCCGTCCGCTCCGCCCGCTTGGCCGCGAGGAAGGCAGCGAAGCCCACCTGCCGCCGCATCCGCGCGAAGGCCGCGTCGAACCGGCCGAAGATGGCGCGGTCGCCGGCCAGGTGGCGTGCGTCGAGCAGCGCCGTCTGCACGGTGACGTCGGCCCGCGCATCCTCGATGCATTCGGGGACCGAGCGCGTGGCATGGCCGACCTTCAGCCCGAGGTCCCAGAGCAGGTAGAGCATGAACTCCACCGCGCGCCTGCCCTGCGGGCCGAGCGGCGCATCCGACAGGAACAGCAGGTCGATGTCGGAGAAGGGCGCGAGCACGCCGCGCCCGTAGCCTCCGGTCGCGACCAGCGCGAAGGACGGTTCGGCCGGATCGGGCGGGACCTGCGCCCCGGTGTACGCATAGATCGCGCCCGTGATGCCGTCCGTCAGCGCGGCCAGCCACCGGGCCGAGGCGAGGCCCGAGAGCTGCCGGTCCTCGAAGGCGCGCTGCACGCGGCCCTGGATGCGGCCGAGCTGGCGGCGCAGCCGGCCGAGCGCCGCGTCGCGCGGGATCGGGACGCCGTCCGGCAGAAGCTCCGCGATGAGGTCCGCCAGCACCTCGGGCGCGTCGGTCATCGGCTGGTCGGGTGCGGCGACGGCGCGCTCGGCGCCCAGGCTCCGGGTCATCTTCCTGTCACCCTAGAGCACCTGACACCAGAGAGGAACCGTCAAGGCCGCTCCTGGTAGATGTGCGATACAGTATTCCTCAACCTGTGTCCGTTTCCGGCGCCAGCAAGCCCTTCAGCCGGTAGAGCGCCTCCTGCGCCTCGCGCGGGCTCAGCGCGTCGGGATCCAGCGCCTCCAGCGCCGCGACGAGGCCCGGTGGCGCGGCCGGCTGCGGCGCGGCGCGGGCGAGCAGCGGCAGCTCCTCGGCCAGCGGCCCCGCCGGGCCGCCCGATCGCGCCCGCTCCTCCAGCGCCGAGAGCACCTGGCCGGCGCGCGCCAGCACCGGGCGGGGCACGCCGGCCAGCTTCGCCACGTGGATGCCCCAGCTTCGCTCCGCCGCGCCCGGCCCGACCAGGTGCTGGAACACCACCTCGCCCCGCCATTCCCGCACCCGCATGGAGGCGAGTTGCAGTTCCGGCAGCCGGCCGGCCAGTGCCGTCAGCTCGTGGAAGTGGGTGGCGAAGATGGCGCGGCAGCGCACCCGGTCGTGCAGCGCCTCCAGCACCGCCCAGGCGATGGCCAGCCCGTCCCAGGTCGCGGTGCCGCGCCCCACCTCGTCCAGCACGACCAGGCTGCGGGCGGTGGCCTGGTTCAGGATGGCCGCGGTCTCGGCCATCTCCACCATGAAGGTGGACCGCCCGCCTGCGATGTCGTCGCCGCCGCCCACCCGGCTGAACAGCCGGTCCACCAGCCCGATGCGGGCCGAGGCCGCCGGCACGAACATCCCCGCCTGGGCGAGCACCACCATCAGCGCGTTCTGCCGCAGGAAGGTGGACTTGCCGGCCATGTTCGGCCCGGTCAGCAGGCAGATGCGGCTGCCGGGCGAGAGGTCGCAGGCATTGGGCACGAAGGCCGGGCCCCTGGCGCGGCGCAGCGCGGCCTCCACCACCGGGTGGCGCCCGGCCTCGACGCGGAACTCGGCGCGTTCGCCCATCTCCGGGCGGCACCAGCCGCCCTCGGCCGCGATCTCGGCCGCCGCGGCATGGACGTCGAGCCCGGCGATCGCCCGCGCCGCCCCGGCGATGCCGCCCGCGGCCGCTGTGCAGAGCGCGCGGAGGTGGCGGACGCAGGCCCTCTCCCGCGCCGCCGCGCGCTCCCCCGCCTCGGCCACGCGGCGGTCGAGGTCGGCCAGCGCCGCGCAGGTGAAGCGGATGGCGTTCGCCATGGTCTGGCGGTGGATGGGCGCATGCGTCGCGTCGGGCGGGTCGCGCAGCAGGCGCTCGCCGGCAGCAGCGGGCACCTCGGCGAGATACCCGAACTGCTGGTGGTGGCGGATCTTGAGGCTCGCCACACCCCAGGCCTGGGCGAGGTCCGCCTGCAGCGCCGCGATCGCACCCCGCGCCCCGTCGCGCAGCCGCCGCAACGCGTCCAGCTCCCCGTCGAAGCCGGTGCCGATCACGCCCCCGTCTTCCAGCCGCGCGGGCAGCTCGGGCGCGAGGGCGCGCGCAAGCTCCGCCTCCAATCCCCCCTCCGGCCCCTCCTCCGGCACGAGCGCCGCGGCGGCATCGGCCACCAGCGGCGGCAGGACCGGCGCGGCCGCGAGTGCCGCAGCGAGCGCACGCGCGCGGGCCAGCCCGTCGCGGATCGCGGCGAGGTCGCGCGGCGCGAAGCGGTCCACCGACAGCCGCGCGAGGGCACGCGCCATGTCCGGCGCCCCGCGCAGCGCGGCCCGCACGGCGCCGCGCATCGCCTCGGCCTCCAGCAGGAAGGCGACGGCATCGTGGCGTGCCCCGATCGGCCCCGCCTCGGCCAGCGGGCAGGCGAGGCGGGAGGCAAGCTCCCGCGCGCCTGCGGCCGTGACGGTGCGGTCCACGGCCGAGAGCAGCGTCGCCTCCACGCCGCCGCGCCCGTCGCGCAGGATCTCGAGCGAGCGGCGCGTGGCCGCGTCCAGCACCAGGACGCCGCCATCCCCCTCCGGCCGTGGCGGTTCCAGGCGTGGCAGGGTGCCCGTCCCGGCCTCGGCCAGGTAGGCGACGGCGAGCGAGGCGGCCGCGACCTCCTCCTCCGCGAAGAGGCCGAAGCCCTCCAGCGTCGCGACGCCGAAACCATCGCGCAGCACGCGCGCGGCATCCCGCGGCGCGGCGCGCTCCGCCACCCGGCCGGTGAGCGGCACGAGCGCCGCGTCGCGCGCGAGGCCGGGCGGCGCCACCACCTCGGCGGGTTCCAGCCGCGCGAGAAGGGCGGCGAGTTCGGCGCGCGGCAGGGCGCGGGTGTGGAAGGCGCCCGTCGAGACGTCGCACCAGGCCGCACCCAGTGTCTCCTCCCCCGCCAGGGCGAGCAGCCAGGCCGGGCGCGCGGGCTCGAGCAGCGCATCCTCGGTGACGGTCGCGGGGGTGACGATCCGCACCACCTCCCGCCGGATCGTCGCGGCCTTGCGGCGCTTCGCCTCCTCCGGCGTCTCGGTCTGCTCGCAGATGGCGACCCGGAAGCCGCGGCGGATCAGGCGGGCGAGGTAGGCGTCCATGGCGTGCACGGGCACGCCGCACATGGGCACCGGCTCGCCACGGTGCTCGCCCCTGTAGGTGAGCGCGATGTCGAGCGCGGCGGAGGCTTCCTCGGCGTCGCCGAAGAACAGCTCGAAGAAGTCGCCCATGCGGAAGAACAGCAGCGCGTCCGGATGCGCCGCCTTGGCGGCGAACCACTGCGCGAGCGCCGGGGTCGCGCCCTCGGCGGGCGGGACGGCGCGGGGCGGGTGCAGGGCGGTGCTGTTCACCCCCGTTCCCTACCCTGCCCGGCCGCACCTGCGAAGCGCCCGGCTTCCCCCGCCGGCCCGTCGCCCCCATAAAGCCCGGGCAGGACGCGGGAGGGCACGGCCATGGACAACACGGGCGCGAACAACGAGCAGATGGGCGACACCCGCACCACGCGCATCAGCGCCGAGGAGGCGCTGGCGATGCACGCCGAGAGCCCGCCCGGCAAGCTCGAGATCCGGCTGACCAAGCCGCTGACCACGGCGCGCGACCTCTCCCTCGCCTACTCCCCGGGCGTCGCGGAGCCGTGCCTGCACATCCACCGCGACAAGCGGCTGGCCTACGACCTGACGTCCAAGGGCAACTTCGTCGCCGTCGTCTCGAACGGCACGGCCGTGCTGGGCCTCGGCAACCTCGGCGCGCTGGCGTCCAAGCCGGTGATGGAGGGCAAGGCCGCGCTGTTCAAGCGCTTCGCCGACGTCGACTCCATCGACCTGTGCGTGTCCACCGAGGACGTGGACGAGTTCGTGAACTGCGTGCGCTTCCTGGGGCCGAGCTTCGGCGGCATCAACCTCGAGGACATCAAGGCGCCGGAGTGCTTCGTCATCGAAAGCCGCCTGCGCGAGGTGATGGACATCCCCGTCTTCCACGACGACCAGCACGGCACGGCGATCGTGGCCGCCGCCGGGCTGATCAACGCCTGCCACCTGACCGGGCGCGACCTGCGCGAGGTGAAGCTGGTGATCAACGGCGCGGGCGCCGCCGCCATCGCCTGCGCCGAACTGGTGAAGGCCATGGGCATCCGCCCGCAGAACGTGCTGCTGGCCGACACCAAGGGCGTGGTCTACCGCGGCCGGACCGAGGGCATGAACCAGTGGAAGTCGGCGCATGCGACCGAGACCACGGCGCGGACGCTGGCGCAGGCGCTGGAGGGCGCGGACTGCTTCTTCGGCCTGTCCGTGAAGGGCGCCGTCACGGCCGAGATGATGCGCGCCATGGCGCCGAAGCCGATCCTGTTCGCGATGGCCAACCCCGACCCCGAGATCACGCCGGACGAGGCGCGCGCCGCGCGGCCCGACTGCATCATCGCCACGGGACGGTCGGACTACCCGAACCAGGTGAACAACGTCCTCGGCTTCCCCTTCATCTTCCGCGGCGCGCTCGACGTCCGCGCCTCCACGATCAACGACCAGATGAAGGTCGCGGCGGCCGAGGCGCTGGCGATGCTGGCGCGCGAGGACGTGCCGGAGGAGGTGGCGGGCGCGGGCGCGGGAACCAAGCTGCGCTTCGGGCCCGAGTACATCATCCCGAACGCCTTCGACCCGCGCCTCATCAGCCGCATCCCACCCGCGGTGGCCAAGGCCGCGATGGAATCGGGCGTCGCGCGCAAGCCGATCACCGACCTCGCCCGCTACCGCCGCGACCTGACCGGCCGGCTCGACACCACGGCCAGCGCGATGGAGGCGATCGCCGAGCGCGTGCAGTCCAACCCGCGCCGCGTCGTCTTCGCGGAGGGCGAGGACGAGAAGGTCATCCGCGCCGCCATCGCCTTCCGCAACGCGGGCTACGGCACGCCCGTGCTGGTGGGGCGGGAGGAGCGGATCACGGCGACGGTCGCCGGCCTCGGCATCGGGCTGCCCGCGGGGATCGAGATCCTGAACGCGCGCATCAGCCAGCACAACCGGCGCTACGCGGAGTGGCTGTACGGCAAGCGCCAGCGCGAGGGCTTCCTGTTCCGCGACTGCCTGCGCCTCGTGAACCAGGACCGCAACGTCTTCGGCGCCTGCATGGTGGCGCTCGGCGACGCGGACGCGATGGTCACCGGCACCACGCGGTCCTACGCCGCGACGCTCGAGGGCGTGATGACGGCGGTGGACCGGCGCGCCGACATGCCGCTCTTCGGCCTGACGCTGATGCTCGCGCGGCGGTCGGGCACGGTGCTCGTCGCCGACACGGCGATCCACGAGCGCCCCGATGCGGCGACGCTCGCCGACATCGCGATCCACTCCGCCGCCGCCGCGCGGCGGCTCGGGCACGAGCCGCGCGTGGCCTTCCTGTCCTTCTCCACCTTCGGCGACCCGAAGGGCAGCATCCCCGGATCGCTGCGCGACGCGGTGAAGCTGCTGGACGCGCGCGGGGTGGACTTCGAGTACGACGGGGAGATGGCGGCCGACGTCGCGCTCGACCCCGCGCTGCGCGCGCAGCTCTATCCCTTCTCCCGCCTGACGGGGCCGGCGAACGTGCTGGTCATGCCGGGGCTGCACGCGGCCCACATCCTGACCAAGGCGGTGCCGCGCCTGACCTCGGCGCGCACCATCGGCCCGCTGCTCTTCGGCCTCTCCTCCTCCGTGCAGATCGCGGGGCTGGAGGCGGGGGTGGGGCAGCTCCTCGACCTCGCCTGCCTCGCGGCGCATGCCGCGATCCCGCGTTGACCGTCGCGACCATCGGCTACGAGGAGGCGACGCCGCCGCGGCTGATTGCGGCGCTGCGGGAGGCGGGCGTCGCCGTGCTGGTGGATGTCCGGGCGCTGGCGAACAGCCGCCGCCCGGGCTTCGCCAAGCGCGCGCTGTCCGCGGCGCTGGAGGAGGCGGGCATCGCCTACCTGCACCTGCCCGCGCTCGGCACGCCGGCGGCCGGGCGGCAGGCCGTGCGCGCCGGCGACCCCGCCACCATGCGGCGGATCTTCGGCGCGCATCTTGAGGGAGGGGAGGCGCAGGCGGCGCTGGCCGGGCTGCGGGACCTGGCGCGCCGCCAGCCCGTCTGCCTGCTGTGCCTGGAGGCGGACCCGGCGCAGTGCCACCGGACGTTGGTGGCGGAGGCGCTGGACCTGCCCATCCGCCACCTGGCGCCCTGAGCGCGCCTCAGGCCGCCTTCGCCCGCCCGCCCAGCATGTCGAGCGCGCGGTCGATGCGCGCCAGCATGGCCGGGTCCTGCCGGAAGGCGATGGCCACCGTGCCACCGCCGCAGCGCGCGACGCGGCCGGTGACCGGCCCTCCCGCGCCGGGCAGCACCACCTCCACCTCCGCGCCCGCATCGAGCACAAGGCCCGAGAGCAGCGCGATGCCGCCGCGCGCGATGTCCTTCACCTCCGCCTCCTGCTCCGCGCCGCCGCGCGGCCGCAGCGTGGCGCGCAGCCCGTTGCCGGCGAGGCGCTCGTAGCGCCGGCGCTCGCCCTCGTCGGTCTGCATCTCGGCCAGGAACTGGTCCACCTCGGCGCGGAGCTGGTCGGCGGTGCCGGCCACGTCGGAGGCGACGCTAAGCAGCGTGCCGCTGGTGGTCCGCGCCGCATCGGCGGCACCCGTGACGTCGCGCATCGCGGCCGTCGCCTCCTCGGTCTGGCGGGCCACGGTCTGCACGCTGGCCGAGATCTCGCGCGTCGCGGCGCCCTGCTGCTCGACGGCCGCGGCGATGGCGGATGCCACCTCGTTCATCCGCGCGATCGCCTCGCCCACCTCCTGCACCGCGCCGACGGCCTGGCCCGTCGCGGCCTGGATGGCCGAGATCTGGCTGCCGATCTGCTCCGTCGCCTTGGCCGTCTGGGCCGCGAGCTGCTTCACCTCGCTCGCCACCACGGCGAAGCCCTTGCCCGCCTCGCCGGCGCGCGCCGCCTCGATCGTGGCGTTGAGCGCGAGGAGGTTGGTCTGGCCGGCGATGTCGGAGATCAGGCGCACCACCTCCCCGATCTGGCCCGCCGCCTCGCTCAGCCCGCGCACGGTCGCATCCGTCGCCTCCGCGCGGCCCACCGCCTCCCGTGCCGTGGCGGCCGCCTGCGCCACCTGGCGCGTGATCTCGGAGACCGAGGCCGTCAGCTCCTCCGCCGCCGCGGCGACGGCGCCGAGGTTGCGGGCGCTGCTCTCGGCGCCGCTCGCGGTCGTCTCCGCGCCCTCGCGCGTGCGCTCGACCGCGCGCGCCATCTCCTGCGTGCCGTCGCGCATGGAGGCGGCCGCGCGGCCGAGCGCCGCCATGACGCCGGAGACGGAGGCGCCGAATTCCTGCGTGTGCCGCTCCATCGCCGCCTGCCGCCGGTCGCGCGCCGCCCGCTCGGTCGCCGCGGCCGCCTCGAGCGCGCGGTTCTCCCGCAGCTTGCCGAGGAAGACATGGGCCGCGGCGGCGATGCCGCCCACCTCGCCGTCGCCCGCGGGGGGCAGCGCGACGTCGAGCCGCCCCTGCGCCATCTCGTCGAGCGCCGCGGCCAGGCGCCGCAGCGGCCGGGACACGCCGCGGTCCGTCGCGAACAGCGCGA
This sequence comes from Acetobacteraceae bacterium, assembly GCA_035644895.1. Lineage (GTDB taxonomy): Bacteria > Pseudomonadota > Alphaproteobacteria > Acetobacterales > Acetobacteraceae > Falsiroseomonas. The sequence goes on from DASQNQ010000242.1 coordinate 9,657, forward strand.
GGCCGAGAGTGGTCACGACGGCGAGCGAGATCGCGACAAGCAGCAGGAGGGAGAGGCGCTGGCTCTCCTTCACGGCCTCCTCCTCGACTGCGTTGACCACCCCCCGGGTGAGGGTCGCGAGCTCATCCAGTGCGCGGCTGAAGACCTCGCGCGAGGCGCGGATGGCCTCCGTGTTGCCGAGGCGCTGCGCGGCCTCCTGGCCCTGCTCGAGCGTCACGCGGGCGATCTCGCGGCGGAGCCGGACGAAGTCGGCGACCGCCCCGTCCAGCGCCGCGGCGCGCTGCTGCGCCTCCGGGGGCAGGAGCCCGCGCAGCCGTGCCCAGTCCCCTTCCATCTCGGCGAGGTGACGCTGCAACTCGCGCGCCGGACGCTCGGCTGCCTGCCGGTCCTCCGCGATGTAGATGCCGCGGGACTCCATCACCACGGCATAGACGCCCGCGCGCAGGCGCTCGACCGCAGGCGGACCATCGGCAAGGCGGCTCAGCGCGTAGATGCGCTCGCTCTTCGCCTGCATGATGGCGAAGGTGCCACCGGCGCCGCCCAGCGCCACGGCACCCAGCATGAGCAACGCGGCACCCGTGCGGGCACCGACGGTGGCAGGAAGGCGAAAGGGCATCCCGGTCTGTCTCCGCGTCTGTTCGAGGACGCGCGGAGACTAGGCGGCGGCGGGTTAACAAAGCCGCCCACGGAAGGGGGTGGCGCCCGGCCCCGCTCAGCCGTGCTGGCGGCCGCGCATGTAGGTGCGCTCGGGCTTGTAGGCGAGCCAATGGCGCAGCCCGCGCAGCCACAGGGTGACGCGGGCGCGCAGCCCCTCGGGGCGGCGGAAGGCGTGGATGGTCGGCATGGCGGGCACCCCGTGCTGCGCTTGGCCGTGCTGGCCCTCGCGGTGCCGCTCATGCACCGCACGCCCATCCTGCGCCGCGTCCGTTGCCCGAATCTTTCCAGGCCCCGACGGGCCGCCGCCTCCCCTAACTGTCGAGCCGGATCCCGAGATCGCGGATCAGCGGCCGCCACTGCGCGGCCTCCCGCGCCACGAAGGCCTGGAACTCGGCGGCCGACCAGGGCGCGCCCTCGATGCCCAGGTCGCGGAAGCGACGCTGGATCTCCTCCGTCCCCAGCGCCCGCTGCATCTCGGCGTTCAGCCTGGCGACGACCGGGGCCGGCGTGCCCGCCGGCACGCTCACCCCCTGCCAGCCGAAGGCGACGAGGTCCGCATGGCCCTGCTCGCGGCCCGTCGGCACCTCGGGCGCCTGGGCGGAGCGCGCCTCGCTCAGCACCACCAGCGCGCGGACGCGGCCGTCGCGGATGAAGGGGATGCCCGTCGCACAGTCGATGCAGACGGAATCGACGTTCCCGGCCAGCAGGTCCTGCATGGCGGCCGGGCCCCCGCGATAGGGCACGTGCTCGGCGGCCAGCCCCGTGCGGCGGCGCACCATCTCCATCGCCAGGTGATGCGGGGAGGCGACGGCGGGCGTGCCGTAGGTGGGCGCGCGCGTGCGCGACGCCGCGACGAACTGGGCGAAGTCGCGCCAGGGGGCGTCCGGCCGCACCACGATGAAGAGCGGGAAGCGCCCGATGAAGCCCACGCCGGTCAGGTCGCGGTCCGGATCGTAGGGCAGGCGCGCATAGAGGGCTGGATTGTAGACAAGAATGCCGTTGTCCACGTGCAGCAGCGTGTGCCCGTCCGGCGCCGCACGCGCCGCCGTCTCGGAGGCCAGCACGGCGCCGCCGCCCGGGCGGTTCTCGACCACGATGTTCTGGCCGAGGCGCGGAGCCATCTGCCCGCCGATCAGCCGCGCGAAGGTGTCGGACGGCCCGCCGGCCGGATAGCCGACGATGAAGCGGATCGGCCGCTCCGGCCAGGTGCCGGGCGCGGTCCCCGGGCCGGCCCCCTGGCTGGTCCCCTGGCTGGTCCCCTGGGCGGCCGCGCGCCCCGCCCCGCCCGCCAGCAGCGCGGCGCCGGTCGCCAGCACCAACCCCCTGCGCCCGATCAGCCCACTTCCGGTCATCGCCATCTCCCGCCCATGCTCGCCCCTGGACCCGCACGTGGCGGGGGTGCCACGAACTGCAACAAAAGGCGCATGTTCATCAAGGCTTCGCGCAGGCTTCGTTGCCCTGTCACGCGCCGTGCGTTAGGTGCACGGAACGAGCCAGGAGCCCGTCGCATGCCGGTTGCCGACCTGACCCAGCGGGCGCTCGACCCGCGTCGCCTCGTGCGGCGGGGGCCGCTCCGCTTCGGCTCCTCGGACCCGGAAGGGATCTGGGGCGACGTGCTGGGGGAACGCCCACTCGGCGGGCGCGTGCGGGCAGTGCGGCGGCTCCTCTCCATCCTGGTCTGGACCGTCATCGCCATCCCGATCCAGGCCGTCCTGCTGCTGCTGCCCGGACGGGGGCGCCTTGCCTTCCCGCGCGTCTACTGGCGGACGCTCTGCGCCCTGATGGGGCTGCGCATCCAGGTGGTCGGGCAGGCGGCCACCGCGCGGCCGGTGCTGTTCGTCTCGAACCACTCCTCGTGGCTCGACGTCCCCGTCCTCGGCGCGGCGATCGAGGCCTGCTTCGTCGCGAAGACCGAGGTGGGCACCTGGCCGCTCATCCGCACCGTCGCGCGGCTTGGCCGCACCGTCTTCGTCTCCCGCAGCCGGACCGCCACGAAGGGGGAGGCCGGCGCGATCCGCGAGAGGCTGGGCCGTGGCGACAGCATCGTCCTGTTCCCCGAGGGCACGACGAGCGACGGCGCGCGGGTGCTGCCCTTCCGCTCCTCCTTCCTCGCGGTGGCGGACCATGCGCGGCTGGTGCAGCCGGTGTCGGTGGTGTTCGACCGGCTTGGCGGGCTGCCGACCTGCCGGCGCGACCGGCCGCTGTTTGCCTGGTACGGCGACACCGACATCGCGACGCATTTCTGGCGGCTGGCGCGGCGCAGCCATGCGCGGGCCACGGTGATCCTGCACGAGCCGCTCGACCCCGCCCTGTTCCCTGACCGCAAGGCGCTGTCGGCGGCCTGCGCGGCGGTGGTGGGCGAGGGATGCGCGGCGCTGCGGCAGAACCGCCCCGCCCACCCGCTTCGGGCGGCGTGACCCTGCGGCGCCTCAATCATCGCTTGACCCCGGGCGGGCGCGTGCCGCAGCCTCGTTCCATGCCCGACTCGGCCTCGCACGGCAGCTCGGCTTGACCCGGGGACGCGGCTTCCGCATCTCCCCCGCTCCGCCCCCGCATGCGGGGGCCGGGCGGAGCACCCCATGAGCCAGACCACCCCGCCCCGGAAGCGCCTGTTCATGCGCACCTGGGGCTGCCAGATGAACGTCTACGACAGCGCCCGGATGGCCGACGTGCTGGCGCCGCTCGGCTACGAGCCGGCCGAGGCGCCGGAGGGCGCCGACATGGTGATCCTCAACACCTGCCACATCCGGGAGAAGGCGTCGGAGAAGCTGTTCTCCGAGCTCGGCCGGCTGCGGGAGGCGAAGCGCGCGAAGGAGGGCGCGGGCGGGCGCATGATCCTGGCCGTCGCGGGCTGCGTCGCCCAGGCCGAGGGGGCGGAGATCACCCGCCGCTCCCCCTGGGTGGACCTCGTGCTCGGGCCGCAGACCTACCACCGCCTGCCGGAGATGGTGGCCCGCGTGGCCCGCGCCGCCGGCGCGGTGGTCGAGACCGACTTCCCGGCCGAGCCCAAGTTCGACCACCTGCCCGACGCCGCGGCCCCGCCCGGCGTGACCGCCTTCCTGACGGTGCAGGAGGGCTGCGACAAGTTCTGCTCCTTCTGCGTGGTGCCCTACACGCGCGGGTCCGAGTACTCCCGCCCCGTGGCCGCCATCCTGGCGGAGGCGCGGCGGCTGGCGGCGGGCGGGGCGCGGGAGATCGCGCTGCTCGGGCAGAACGTGAACGCCTTCCACGGGGAGGGGCCGGACGGGCGCGAATGGGGCCTCGGCCGGCTGATCCGGGAGATGGCGGGCATCGAGGGGCTGGCGCGCATCCGCTACACGACCAGCCACCCGCGGGACATGGACGAGGACCTGATCGCGGCACACGGAGAGGTGCCGGCGCTGATGCCCTTCCTGCACCTGCCCGTGCAGTCGGGCTCCGACCGCGTCCTGCAGGCGATGAACCGCGGGCATGGCGCGGCGGACTACCTGCGGATCGTGGAGCGGCTGCGGGCGGCGCGGCCGGACATCGCGCTCTCCTCCGACTTCATCGCGGGCCATCCGGGCGAGACGGAGGCCGATCACCGGGCGACGCTCGACCTCATCCGGGCGGTGGGCTTCGCCCAGGCCTACTCCTTCAAGTATTCGCCACGTCCTGGCACGCCGGCGGCCGGCGCCCCAATTCAGGTACAGGAAGCGGAGAAGGACCGGCGGCTGCAGGAAATCCAGGCCCTGCTGAAGGAACAGCAGGACGGTTTCAACCGTTCCCGGACCGGCATGCGCTTCGACGTCCTCTTCACCGGGCCCGGCCGGCATCCGGGCCAGGTGGTCGGCCGCTCCCCCTGGCTGCACCCGGTGCATGTCCAGGGCGGGACGGACCTCGTCGGCCAGGTCGTGCCCGTCACGATCGTCTCCGCCCACCCGAACTCGCTGGCCGGGCAGCTGGCCAGCGCGTCCGCCCCAGGAATCCCACCCCCCGTCCCGGAGCCCGCCGCCGCTTGAGCAGCACGCACCCCGCCTTCGCCCTCCGCCCCGGTGCCGCGCGCGGCGTGCCGCCGGATGCCCCCGCCTCCCGCACCGTGACGCTGCAGTTCGACGACAACGCGCTGCTGCCGCTGCTCTACGGGGAGCATGACCGGCACCTCGCCCGGATTGAGAGCCGGTTGGGCATCCGAATGGGCAACCGGGGCAACCGGCTGACCCTGACGGGCAGCCCGGACCGGACGGAGGTGGCGGAGGCCGTGCTGAACGGGCTCTGGCGACGACTGCAGAAAGGTGAAAACGTGGGCAGCGCCGAGGTCGAGGCCGCCATGCGAATGGCCGAGGGGGAGCAGCAGGCCGACCCGCGCCTGCCGCTGCAGGACATCCCGGCCATCCGCACCCGCAAGGGCGCGATCGGGCCGCGCTCCCCGGCCCAGGCGGCGTACATGGACGCGCTGGCGCGGCACGAGATGGTCTTCGGGATCGGCCCGGCCGGCACCGGCAAGACCTACCTCGCCGTGGCGCAGGGCGTGGCGCTGCTGCAGGCCGGGCGGGTGGACCGCATCGT
>DASQNQ010000243.1:0-15260 GCA_035644895.1 Acetobacteraceae bacterium
GGGTTCCGGACGGCGTGGACCGTGGCTTTGCGGCGCGGGGCGGCCTATGGCTTGCGCAGGGCCGGTCCTCCCGGCGCATGGAGCGGCACATGATCGCCATCATCCTCCTCGTCGTCGGCGTGCTGGTCGGCGTGACGATCATCTCGAATCAGACGAACCCCCAGCCGCTGCCCTCCAACCCGCCCCCCACGACGCAGGATTGCGGCTGCGGGGTGCCCGAAAGCCCGCGGGGGCCGCGCTAGCGACGGCTTGCGCGGCGCAGCCGGAACAGCCGGCAACCCGTGTCGCCGCGCTCCGTTCGGCTGGCGACGCCGCAGGCGCGGCGCCGAGGAGAACGGGGAACATGGACCAGATCACGCAACTGATGGTCGACCAGCTTCGCGATGCGTACAGCGCGGAGAAGCAGGCGCTCCGCATCGCGCAGCGCATGATGAAGGCCGCCAGCAATGAGAAGCTGAAGCAGGGCTTCCAGATGCACTTCGAGCAGACGGAGGGCCAGGTGGAGCGCATCGAGCGCGCGCTCGAGCAGATCGGCGCCAAGCCCGGCCGCAAGGTTTGCGAGGCGATGCGCGGCCTGATCGAGGAGGCGCAGCACGAGATGCAGGAGGCCGACAAGGGTCCGATGATGGACGTGGTGATCGTCGCCGCCGCGCAGCGCATCGAGCACTACGAGATCGCCTCCTACGGTACGATCGCGACCCTCGCGAAGTCCGCCGGCATGAAGGAGATCGGGGACCTGATGGGCCAGAGCCTCGCCGAGGAGAAGAAGATGGACGAGGAACTGTCCAGGATCGCCGAGGCGGAGGTGAACATGGCGTTCATCGAGATGGCGAAGTCGACCGCCAACGAGAACCAGAAGGGCAGCGGCCGCAAGGCAGGCTGACCCCGCATTGACGTCCGCGGGGGCTCCTGGCTAGCGTCTTGCGTACAGGGGCCCCCGCGATCGCCCCGTGAGGCTTCGGCCCAAGCATCGCGTCCAACCGCCGACCGAGGATGGACGCCGCATGGCTTCACCGATCAGCATCACGCCCCCGCAACTCGCCCGGCGCGTCGGACTGCCAGGCGCGCCCGTGCTGGTGGATGTCCGGACCGCCGAGGATGCGGCCGCCGACCCGCGGATCCTGCCTGCCTCGGTCGCACGCGACCACAGGGACATCGCGGCCTGGGCTCCCGCGCTGCGTGGCCGCGACGTGGTCGTGCTCTGCCAGCGCGGCCTGAAGCTGAGCGAGGGCGCCGCGGCCTGGCTCCGGCATGAGGGTGCCCGCGCGGAGGTGCTCCAGGGGGGCTTCGAGGCCTGGGCGACCGCGGGGCTGCCGCTGGTCGTGGCTGAGGCGATTCCGCCGCGCGACGCCGAGGGCCGCACCCTCTGGGTCACCCGCGCGCGTCCCAAGGTCGACCGCATCGCTTGCCCGTGGCTGATCCGGCGCTTCGTGGACCCTTCGGCGGTGTTCCTGTTCGTCGCCGCGGCACAGGTGCAGGCCGTGGCGGAGCGCTTCGGCGCCACGCCCTTCGACGTCGAGGGCGTCCGCTGGAGCCACCGCGGGGAGGCCTGCACCTTCGACACCATGCTGGAGGAGTTCGGGCTGCGCACGCCGGCCCTCGACCGCCTGGCCCGCATCGTCCGCGGCGCGGACACGGCGCGGCCGGACCTGGCGCCGCAGGCGGCGGGGCTGCTGGCCGCCTCGCTTGGCCTTTCGCGCCTGCACCGCGACGATTTGGCACAGTTGGAGGCGGGGATGGGCCTCTACGACGCGCTGCACCTGTGGTGCCGGGACGCTGTGGAGGAGGTGCATGACTGGCCCTCTCCGCGGGCGGCCTGAGGCGGAGGGCGGGGGCATGGACACGCAAGCGACGACGACCTTCCCGACCTTCGCCGAGGCAGCGCGCGTCTGGGCGCGCATCGGCCTGCTCTCCTTCGGCGGCCCCGCGGCGCAGATCGCCCTGATGCACCGGGAGGTCGTGGAGAGCCGCCCCTGGGTCTCCGATGCGCGGTTCCTGCATGCGCTGAACTTCTGCATGCTGCTCCCGGGGCCGGAGGCGCAGCAGCTCGCCACCTATCTCGGCTGGCTGCTGCACGGCGTGCGCGGCGGTGTGGTCGCGGGGCTGCTGTTCATCCTGCCCGGTGTCGCCGTGATGATGGCGCTGTCCATCCTGTACGCGACGCTCGGGCAGGTGCCGCTCGTGGCGGCGCTGTTCTTCGGCCTGAAATGCGCCGTCCTGGTCGTCGTGGTGGAGGCGCTGGTGCGCGTCGCGCGCCGGGCCCTGAAGGGCGCCCTGCCCTGGGTGGTGGCCGCGGCCGCCTTCCTCGCGTTGTTCGCCCTGCAGGTGCCGTTCCCGCTTGTGGTGCTCGGCGCGGCGGCGGTCGGCTACTTGCTTCCGCAGGGCTTCGCATCCGGCGGGCACGGCGGGGCGCAGGGTGAGGTTGGCGCCGGGCCGGCGCCGCTGCTCGACGCCGCGCTCGCCGCCGACCCCGAACGCATCATGCGCATGGGCGGCGCGGCGCGGCGGGCGGGGCTGGTGGCCGTAGCGCTCTGGGTCTGGCCCGTCGTGCTGCTGATGGGCAGCGGCACCTTCGGCGACATCGCGTGGTTCTTCTCGAAGATGGCAGTCGTCACCTTCGGCGGCGCCTATGCGGTGCTGGCCTATGTGGCGCAGGAGGCTGTGGACGGCTACCGCTGGCTGACGGCGCCCGACATGCTGGCCGGGCTCGGCCTCGCGGAGACGACGCCCGGGCCGCTGATCCTGGTGCTGCAGTTCGTGGGCTTCCTGGCCGCCTTCCGGGAGGGCGGCGTGGCGGGCGGCGTGGCCGGCGCCCTGCTCGCGGTGTGGGTGACCTTCGCGCCCTGCTTCGCCTGGATCTTCCTCGGTGCCCCGTTCGTCGAGCGGCTGCATGACGCGCCGCGGCTGAAGGGCGCGCTGGCCGGCGTGACGGCGGCGGTGGTCGGCGTGATCGCGAACCTCGCGCTCTGGTTCGGGCTGCGGGTGCTGTTCGCCCGTGTCGAGGAGGTGCGGGCCGGGCCCTTCGTGCTCGGCCTGCCGGATGGGACGACGCTCGTGCCGGAGGCGCTTGCGCTGTCGGCGCTTGCCGCAGCGTGCCTTTTCGCGCTCAGGCTCGGGCTGGTGCGGACGCTCGGCGTGACGGCCTTCGCGGGGCTCGTGATGCGGAGCGTCCTGGCGGGCTAGACGCCGGCCGCAGCGGCGAGGCTCTCGGCGGACAGGATGCCGAGCAGCCGGCCGCCCGGCGCGAAGACGGCGATGGCCCCCTCCGGGTACTCCGCCTGCGCCAGCGTCCGGCCGAGCATCATGCCCAGCGGGACGATGTGCGCGACGAGCACATCGGTCGCCGTCGGCGCAGAGGGCGCGGCGGCACGCGCCCGCAGCCACGCGATCCGCCGCGCAAGCTGCGTCGGATCGGGCGTGTAGTCGTCCGCGGTCAGCATCGGCTCGATTCGGGCGCGCGCGCCGAAGGCGATCTCGGCGGTGTCGCGGGCCCGGAAGACGGGGCTGGCCAGCACCTCGCCGAGTGGGATGCGCAGCGCTGCGAAGGCAGCGCCGAGGCGGCGTGCCTGCGCGCGCCCGTCGTCGCTGAGGTTGCGCTGTCCCGCGCGGTTCAGCAGGTCGCCCGTATCAAGCTGGGACCGGTCCGTGATCGCGTGCCGCATGACCGCAACATGCCCGCCGGCGCGCAGCGCGGCGACGAGCGCCGCGGCCGCCTCCCCCTCCGCGGTACGCGCCGCGGCCGGTGCGGAAAGCGCGAGCAGGAGGGCGGCGCGGCGGCAGAGGCTGCGTTCAGCCAAGCGTGAAGGCCTCGTGCACCGAGGTCTTGATGCCGCCGCCCACCACCGGGCCGCCGCCCGCGACGTGGATCCAGTCGCCCAGCGCGACGGCACCCATGCCGTGGCGCGGCGTCGGCATCGGCGCGTGGTGCTGCCAGGTGTCCGCGGCGGGGTCGTAGCTCTCCATCTGCCCGTGGACCTGCCCGGTCAGCACGCGGTCCTGGAACCAGCCGCTCTCGCCGCCCATCGCGAAGAGCCGCCCGCGGTAGAGCACGAGGCCGTGGCCGGAGCGCGGCGTCGGCAGCGGTGCGCGCACCTCCCAGGTGTCGCGGTCCGGCAGGTACACGTGGTGCAGCGGCGTGTTGTACTCGAAGGTGTTGAACCGGCCGCCGACGATATGGATCACGTTGTCCACGACTGCGACGCCCGCGTGGTCGCGCGCGCCGGGCAGAGCCTTGCGCGTCTCCCACCGGTCGCGCTGCGGGTCGTAGACCTCGTGCCAGCCGACGGAGGCACGCTCGGCCTCCGGGTTCGCGGCGCCGCCGATGTGGTGGACCAGGCCGTTCACGACGGCGAGCGCCCCGGCGCCGCGCGGCCGCGGCATGGGCGCCAGGCGGTCCCACCGGTCCGCCGCAACGTCGTAGGCGAAGGCCTGGTCGTGCGCGTTGCGGTTCTGCGCGGTGAAGCCGCCGAAGGCGTAGATGCGCCCGCCCTGCGCGACGACGCCGACGTGGTTCGCGCCGAGCGGCAGCCGCGCAGCGTCGCGCCAGGTATCTGTGGCGGGGTCGTAGACATGGTGGAAGGCGTTGTCCACGCGACCCTCGGCATAGCCGCCGATGACGTGCAGGCGCCCGTTGGCCTCCGCCGCCCAGGCCATTTCGGTGCGCGGAATGGGAAGCGGTGCGCGCGCAGCCCAGCGGCCGGCGGGACCGGCGGGCGCGGGGCTCTCCACCACACGCTGCGCGTATTGCTGCGGCGTCAGCTCCACCGGGCCCGGCCCGCGCAGCGGCGCCATCTGCCCCGATGGGATCGGGATCCCGTGATGCGCGTGCTGCGCCCGCGCCGCGCCCGCCGTGCCGAGGCCCGCGATGGCCACCCCGAGGACCGTCCTGCGCCGCATGTCCCGTCCCTCTCCCACAGTTGCGGAACTTACCATGCCCACGTCGTGCGTCAGGCGGAAGACGTTCCGCGCGCCGCGCCGAACCGCGCCATCCGCTCCTCGTTGGCCCCCGGACCGCCCCCGGCCCGCCCGGGGCGGGAGCAACACAAGGGAACGCGCCCGATGTTCTACATGGATGGCAAGCTGCAGTACCCGGTTAGGGTCGAGAAGCCCAACCCGCTGTTCGCCCGCGCCCTGCAGCAGGCGATCGGCGGCGTCGAGGGCGAGATCCGCGTCTGCCTGCAGTACCTGTTCCAGGGCTGGGGCTCGCGCGGGCCGAAGAAGTACAAGGACATGCTGCTGAACACCGGCACCGAGGAGATCGGCCACATCGAGATGCTCTCGACGGCAGTGGCCATGAACCTCGAGAACGCGCCGCTTTCGCTGCAGGAGCAGGTCTCGGCCGACCCGATCGCGGGCGCGGTGCTGAACGGCGTGAACATGCGTCACATCCTGTCCACGGGCCTGGCGGCGACGCCCGAGAACAGCAACGGCGTGCCCTTCAACGCGAGCCACGTCTACGCCAGCGGCAACATCGCCGCGGACATGTACGCGAACGTGGCGGCCGAGGCGACGGGCCGCGTGCTGGCCGTGCGCCTGCACAACATGACCGACGACCCGGGCATGAAGGACATGCTCTCCTTCCTCATCGCGCGCGACACGATGCACCAGCAGCAGTGGCTGGCGGTGGTGGAGGAGCTGGGCGGCATGAAGGGCCAGTTGCCCATCCCGAACAGCCACATGGACGACGCCGACAAGCAGAAGTTCGCCTACGCCTACTTCGGCCACGACGTCTCCGGCATGGTGCCGGCCGGCCGCTGGACGGAGGGTTCGTCCCTCGACGGCAAGGGCAGCTTCGAGCCGATGAAGAGCCAGCCGCTCGGCCAGGAGCCGGTGCTTGCGCCCCCGCGCCCGGGCGGCGGTGCGCAGTCCGAGCAGATGGTGCCAGCGGCGGCGAACGACGCCTCCATGGGGAAGGGCGGCAAGGTCGCCTGAGCGCGCCGCCACGGGACGGCCATACGGGGGTCATGGTCGCGCCGGCCATGGCCCCCAGGATGCCTCCATGAGTGGAAAGGAAAACCGGATGCCGCGCCTCCGCTTCGCCATCCTCGCCGCCCCGGTGCTGCTGGCCAGCGCCTGCGCGCCGGACTTCAACGACCGCAACCAGCGGGCCGCGGCCGGCGTGGGCGCTGGCGCGGTGCTGGGCGGCGTCATTGGCTCCGTCACCGGCAGCGCGGGGCGCGGCGCGCTGATCGGCGGCGCGCTTGGGGGGCTGGCCGGCGCCGTCGCGCCAGCGCCGGACCCGGGCTATGGCCGCCAGGGCTACGGCCAGGACGGATACGGGCGTCAGGCCCCCTACCCTGCCCAGGGCTACGACCCGCGGCATGGCGGCTGGTACGACCAGTACGGCCAGTGGCACCAGGGGTCGCCGCCGAACTACGGCGGCTATCAACCAAACTACCGGTAGACCTGGCGGGCTGGTCAGCACGGCCGCATCGCCGTGTCGACCACGGTAAATGCAAGTGTCGAGCGCGCTGGCCTCGGCATGTCCGCGGCGCGATCGAGCCCGAGATAACGTGGATGCAAACCGCTGCCACGCGCGACCGGATAGAACTCGATCAGGAGAGGCCTGGCCAGCAGTAGCCGTGACATGCCTCTGCGAAGGTTATGCCGGGCGGCACCAGGCGGAGGTCGTCCCGCCCCAACTCGCCTTGCGCCGCCATAAGCACCTCGATCCAGTCGAACCGTGCAGCCTGCCGTATGCAGACGGTGTCACCGATGCTCAGGTCCGGGCGCTTGGCACGTGCCAGGTGCTCCATCGGCCAAGCCAGGGCGCGAGCCGTGCCCTTCGCCAAGGCGCCGACACGCGGCAATGCGTTCAGCCCGAGCAAGCCTGCCTTCACCATCTCCGCGGTGCCCTCGGCGCCATCGGGCATGGCCGCTTCCAGCAGCTTGCCGCCGAACGCCGCAGCCGTGTCCACCCGCCCCTCCTCGAGGTCGACAAGCGCCCAGGACTGCGAAGGCCGTCGGCTGGTCGCCATGAGCGGGGTTCCTCCGGTCAGCCACGCGACGTCAGCCTGGCCTTTTCGAAGGAGACGTTATCACCCGGGTTACACGACCGCCAAAAGCTGAGGCTCCGACCTCAGGCGTCGCGTCGCCCCGCCAGCGCCCGGCCCATGCGGCGCAGCCCCTCCACCTGCTGGCGTACCCAGCCGCCCGTCACGAGGCCTTCGGGCGCCGTGGGATCGCCCGTCTCCGGGTAGCGGGTGCGGTCGAAGTCTGCAGTGCCGAACATCCAGTCCCAGACCGGCAGCAGCACGCCGTAGTTCTTCCCCTGCTGGCCAATGGACAGCACGCCGTGGTGCAGCCGGTGGAAGCGGGGGGAGACGATCAGCCTCTCCCCCACCCGCCCGAAGCTGAGGCGCACATTGGCATGGGAGAGGCTCTCGGCCAGGCGCAGCACCAGCAGCACGAGCGGGAACTGCTCGGGCGGCACGCCGATCAGCACGGCGATGCCGCCGAACCAGACGGCGCCGATCGCCTCGTCCAGGATGTGGTTGCGGTCGTCGGTCCAGAACGTCATCTGGCGCTGCGCGTGGTGGACGGAATGCAGCGCCCACCACCAGCCGAAGCGATGCTGGAAGCGATGGCGCCAGTACTCCCCGAAGTCGAGCACGACGACGTAGACCGCGAAGGCCACGAAGGGGTGCTCGGCCAGCCAGGGGAACAGCGTCTCGAGCGTCGGCGGCACCCAGCCCGCATCGGCGATCCACCCCTCGATCCGGATCTGCACCGTGGTGAAGACGACGAACGCCACCATCGGCAGCAGGCCGAGTCGCGTCAGCAGGGTGTAAACCACGTCCGTAAGCACCGGCCGCCGGTCCTCCCAGCGCTCCACAGGGCGCCAGGCCTCCAGCGGCCGGCAGACAAGGTAGACCACCAGCACGCCGAAGACGCCGAAGACGAAGAAGTCGAGCCAGTGGAACGCCTCCTCCGCCCAGTCCATCAGGCCGAGGGCGAACATGGCGGGCTGGATGGCGGACTCGAAGAGCCAGCCTGTGAAGGCCTGGTAGAGGTCGGAGATGGCGTCGAACATGCTGTCCCGGTCCTCAGGCTGGAACGCCGCGCTCGGGCAGCGTCTCGAAGCAGAGGCCGCGGGCGACCAGTCCGGTGACCAGATCCTCGAAGATGTCGGCGAAGGGTTCGCGGCGGCCTCTGACGCCCCAGTGCATGACCAGCACCTCGCCCGGCCCGATGGCGGCCAGGTTGCGGCGCAGCAGGGCGGCATTCGGGTGCGCGGCGCTGTCGAGCTCGTCGCCCAGGAAGCCGTTGCGCGTCCAGCCCTGGTGCCGCAGCCCGCAGGCCTCCGCCATGCGCAGCGCCCCCGGCGTGGTGATCCCGCCCGGCGCGCGCCAGAGCGGCAGGATGCGCGCCTCGGGCGCCATGCGCCGCAGCGCCTCGACGGGGCGCGCCAGCTCGGCGCAGAGCGCGCCCTGGTCCAGCACTTCAGACGCGCCGCCGCCCCGTGCCGCGAAGGTGACGCGGCCGGGCGCCGGGTCGCCGCGGAAGTACCAGTGCCGCCAGGTGTGGCTGGCGAAGACGTGCCCCTCCGCCGCGCGGGCGCGCCAGAAGGGCGCCCAGGCGTCCGACAGGCTGGTATCGCCGCGGAAGGTGGGCTCGTCCGCCACGAACAGCGTCGCCCTCACGCCGTGCCGGCCGAGGATGGCGGCGATGCGCTCCGCCTCCCGGCTCCAGCCCGTGTCGATCGTGAGGTAGACCGGCCCGCGGCAGCCGCGCGGCGCCACCTGTGCCAGGGCGGGCGCCGAGAGTGCGGCGCCCAGGCCGCCGAGCAGGAGCCTGCGCCGCGTCACGGCGTCGCGGAGGCGACCCGCGGCTCGGAAAGCGGCCGGGTGCCGGAGGTCGCGCCGGCGCGGAACTGGGCGAAGTCGCCCGCAACGCCATCCCGCCGCGGCTTGAAGAAGATCCCGTGCGGGGACCGGCCGACGCGCACCGTCTCCCAGGGCTGGGTCGAGCCCGCCGGCTCGCGCGGGTCGAGGACCGCGATGCGGCCCACCCAGCGCAGGGTCATCCACACGCGCCCCTCGGGGTCGAAGGTCAGACAGTCCGGCCCGCCGGGGATGTTCCAGACGCGGCGGACCTGCAGCGTTTCCGGGTCCACCTCCGCCAGGCGGCTGTCCACGCGCGACGTGGCGTAGAGCGAGCGCCCGTCGGGTGAGGGGAAGATGGTGTGCGCGCCGCGCGCGAGGGTGAAGGCGCGCGCGACCTCCCGCGTCTCCGGGTCGAGCGTCACGAAGTGGTCGGATCCCATGATGCCGACCAGCAGCTTCCCGCGGTGCCAGATGATGCCCGCGGGCTCGGGCCCCACTTCCTGCGTCCAGAGATGCGTGCGCGATTCGAGGTCGAAGGCCGCGACCGCCTTGTCGCCCTGGATGGTGACGTAGACCTGGCGGCTGTCGGGGCTGAAGGCCACGTGGCTCGGCTTGTCGCCCGGCCGGAAGCGGCCGAGCAGCGTGAGCGTCGCGGCGTCGTAGATGTCCACCTGATCGCGGCGCAGGCTCGCGATCACCAGGTACTTGCCGTCAGGGCTGTACTCCAGGTGGTAGGGGTTCGAGATGCGCTCCCGCCGCAGAAACTCGCCCGTCATCGGGTCCACGAAGATCAGCTCGTTGCCCGCCGAGTCGGCGATGACGAGCTGCCTGCCGTCCGGCGTGAGCACGAGGTGGTGCGGCTCCCGCAGCACTGGCACGCGCCGGATCTCCTGCCGCGTCGCCGGGTCGAGCAGCGAGATCGTCGCCTCGCCGGAGTTCAGGACGTAGACGAGGTCCGCCCGCGCCGGTCCGGCCATGAGCGCAGGCGCGAGCGCCCCGAGGAAGCTGGCGGAGAGGAGGAGGCGGCGCATGGGCGGGCGTTGTCTCGCGGGGGGATCGGGGGCGGAGCTTCACCGAAGACCGGCGGCGGGCCGATACATCGCCCCGCGCGCACCGCGAAACAAGCAGGGAGATATTAACCCTCGGTCACCGGCTCAAACGCCATCGCGACGCCGTTCATGCAGTAGCGCTGGCCGGTCGGTGGCGGCCCGTCCGGGAAGACGTGGCCAAGGTGCCCGCCGCAGCGCGCGCAGTGGACCTCCGTCCGGACCATGAAGAAGGAGCGGTCCGTGGTGGTCTCCACCGCCCCGTCCAGCGGGGCGTAGAAGGAGGGCCATCCGGTGCCGCTCTCGAACTTCGTGGCCGACTCGAACAGCCGGTTGCCGCAGCCGGCGCAGGCGAAGGTGCCGCGGCGCTTCTCCGCGTTCAGCGGCGAGGTGCCGGCGCGCTCCGTCCCATGGCCGCGCAGCACGCGGAACGCCTCGGGCGACAGGGCGGCGCGCCACTCGGCGTCGGTCTTCTGCACCGGGAAGGTCTTATCCTGGCTCTTCGTCCCGAACATCAGGCAGCCCCCCGCTTCAGCCGGTCCGCGAAGGCCTTGCGGAACTTCTGCACCTTCGGCGCCACCACCACCCGGCAGTAGCCGGACCACGGGTTGCGGGCGAAGTAGTCCTGGTGCTCGGGTTCCCCGGGCCAGAACCGGTCCAGCGGCACCACCTCGGTCACCGCCTTGGCCCCCCAGATGCCGGCGGCGTCGATCTCCGCGATGACCTCCCGCGCCACCCGGTCCTGCTCGGGCGAGTGGGTCAGGATGATGGAGCGGTACTGCGGCCCGATGTCGTTGCCCTGCCGGTCCTTCGTCGTCGGGTCGTGCAGGGTGAAGAACATGCGCAGCAGGTCGGCGTAGGAGACGACCTGCGGGTCGAAGTCGATCTGCACGACCTCGGCATGGCCGGTTCCCTTGGCGCAGACCTGCTCGTAGGTCGGGTTCGGCACGTGGCCGCCCGCGTAGCCGCTCTCGGCGCGGCTCACGCCGTCCAGGTGGCGCAGCGCGCCCTCGATGCACCAGAAGCAGCCGCCGCCCAGGGTGGCCGTCTCGATCGCCATGCCGTCGCTCCTCGGTCCGTTGGTCCATGATGTGGTGATCCGCCGGCGAAGGTGCAGGGGTTACGCCCGCCCAGGCGGCGGGGCAGTCTGCCGCCATGACCGCAACGACCCCCCTACCCGATGCCACGCCCGCCGAGGCCGGCTTCGACCCCGCCGCCCTTGGCGCCGCCATGCGGACCGCCGAGTCGCGGGAGAGCCCCTTCCCCCGCGACCTCCGCGCCCATCTGGAGGACGGGTACTTCGAGCCGCCGCCGCACAACGCCATCCTGGGTCCCGTGCCGCCGCGCGGGGCGCCGAACGGGCTGGTGATGCGCCACGGGCGGGTCGTCGCGCGCTACGGCGACACGCGGCAGGCAGACCTCACCTTCTCGGTCGCCAAGAGCTACCTGTCGCTGCTGGCCGGCATCGCGGTCGCGGACGGGCTGTTGCCCGACCTCGACGAGCCGGTGCGGGAGCGCGTGCGCGACGGTGGCTTCGAATCCGCGCAGAACCGGGCGATCACCTGGCGGCACCTGCTGACGAACACCTCCGAGTGGGAGGGGGAGCTGTTCGGCAAGTCCGAGGTGATCGACCGCGGCCGCGACCTGGCGCGGGAGGGCGCGGGGCCGAAGGGCATCGCCCGCCCGCTGCACGCGCCCGGCACCCATTGGGAGTACAACGACGTGCGGGTGAACCGCCTGTCGCTCTCCCTGCTGCACCTGTTCCGCCGGCCGCTGGCGGAGGTCTTCGCGGAGCGCATCCTGGACCCGATGGGCGGCTCGCGGGACTGGACCTGGCACCCCTACGACAACGCCTGGGTCGAGGTCGGCGGGCGCCGCCTGCCCTCCGTGCCCGGCGGCTCCCACTGGGGCGGGGGGATGCAGATCGGGGCCGAGGACCAGGCGCGAATCGGCCAGATGATGCTGGATCGCGGCGCCTGGGGCGGACGGCAGGTGATCCCCTCCTCCTGGGTGGATGCGAGCACCACCCCCTGCCCGCTCAACCCCTCCTACGGCTTCCTGTGGTGGCTGAACGGCGCGGGGCGGTGGCCCGCCGCGCCGCGGGACGGGGTGTACGCGATGGGCGCCGGCGGCAACGTCACCTGGATCTGGCCCGCGGGCGGCGTCGTGGCGGTGTTGCGCTGGGTGGACCCGGCGGCGGTTGACGGGTTCTGCGCCTCGGTCGCTGCGGCGCTCCGTGGCTAGCCCGGCAGCACCTTCCCGGGGTTCATCAGCCCGCGCGGATCGAAGGCCTGCTTGACGGCCCGCATCAGGTCGAGCACCACCGGATCCTTCAACGCCCCCATCGCGTCGCGCTTGCAGGCGCCGACGCCGTGCTCGGCGCTGAAGGTGCCGCCCAGCTCGACGGCCAGCGCGTGCACCGCCTCCTCCGCGCCGTCCAGGCGCGCCATCCAGGCCTCCCGCGCCGTGCCGCGCGGCGCGAGGAAGCCGACATGCATGTTCCCGTCGCCGGCATGGCCCATCGCCACCATCCGCCCCTCGGGCCAGCGCGCGGCGAGCAGCGCTTCCAGCCGCGCGAGCAGCTCCGGCACGGCGGAGACGGGCACGGCGATGTCGAAGGGAAGCTGCGGCGCCTCGGCGCGGTTGCACTCCGGCGTGATCTCCCGCAGCCGCCAGAGCGCCTGGCGCTGCTCCTCGCTCTCGGCGATCACGGCGTCCGCCGCCTCGGCGAGCGCGGCCTCCAGCGGCTCGCGCAGGCTGGCGCCGCGCGCGCCGGAGCCGAGCTCGACCAGCACGTACCAGGGCGCTTCGAACGCGAAGGGCGCGCGCACGCGGCTGCCGTGGCGCAGCACGTTCTC
Organism: Acetobacteraceae bacterium; assembly: GCA_035644895.1. GTDB lineage: Bacteria > Pseudomonadota > Alphaproteobacteria > Acetobacterales > Acetobacteraceae > Falsiroseomonas. Next base: position 12,730 of record DASQNQ010000243.1, read on the forward strand.
GAGCGTCAGGCGGCTGATCAGCTCGAAGGCCACCAGCTCCGCGCCGTCGGCCTGCAGCCCCTCCAGCATGGCCAGCGCCGCATCCGGGGAGGCGACGCCGGCGAAGCCCGTCTCCCGCACCCGCAGCGGCGGCGCGAGCTTGAGGGCGGCGGCGGTGATGAGCCCGAGCGTTCCCTCCGCGCCGAGGAACAGGTGGCGCAGCGCGTAGCCGGTGTTGTCCTTCCGCACGCGCCGCAGGTCGTCCAGCACCCGGCCGTCCGGCAGCACCACCTCCAGCCCCAGCACCAGGTCGCGCGCATTGCCCCAGCGGATCGTGCGGATGCCGCCGGCATTGGTGGAGAGCGCGCCGCCGATCTGCGCGCTGCCCTCCGCCCCGAAGGAGAGCGGGAACATCCGCCCGGCCTCGGCCGCTGCCGCCTGCACGGCCTGCACCGTCGCGCCGGCCTCGGCCACCAGGCTCATGTCACGCGCATCCACGTCGCGGATGCGGGCCATCCGCTCCAGGCTGACCACCGCCGCGCCCTCGGCCGGGGCCGCGCCCCCGCAGAGGCCCGTGCGCCCGCCGGAGGGCACGACGGGCATGCCCCACTCGACCAGGCGCGCGACGCAGGCCGCGGCCTCCGCCGTGGTGCCCGGACGCAGCACCAGCCCCGGCACGCCCCGGTAGCGCCCGCCCCAGTCGGAAGCGTATGGCTCCACCGCCTCGGCGGCGGTCAGCACATGCGCCGGCCCGACGAGGGCCGCGAGCGCGGCGATGCGGTCCGTGGCGCCCATGGTGCCCCTCCCTTGTCCCACCGGATGCATCGGGCGCGGGGCTTCCCCCGTCAACCGGGACGGGGCAGGTTGCGCGCCCTTCTGGAGGGCAGCGGCCGATGCAGGGCCTGGTGGAACTGGCACGGGTCTGGCGGGCGGAGACGGTCGAGAGCGTGCATCTCGGCGCCGCGGTGGTGGCGGATGCCGAGGGGCGCGTGGTGATGTCCTGGGGTGACCCGGGCCTTGTCACCTACCCCCGTTCCTCCCTCAAGCCGTTCCAGGCCATCCCGCTCGTCGAGAGCGGCGCGGCGGATGCGCTCGGCCTGACGACGCAGCACATCGCCCTCGCCTGCGCCTCCCATCGCGCGCAGGACTTCCACGTCGCGCTGGTCCGCGACTGGCTTGGCCGGCTGGAGCTGGAGGAGGGCGCGCTGGTCTGCGGCCCCGCCCTGCCGCAGGACGAGGCCGATCTCGTCGCCGCCGTGAACGGCGGCGGGCGGCGCCGCGTCTTCCACAACTGCTCGGGGAAGCATTGCGGCTTCCTGACCGTCTCGCGCCGGATCGGGGGCGGGTTGGACTACGCGCGACGCGACCACCCGGCGCAGCGCCTGTTCCTCGACGCCTTTTCCGAACTGCTCGGCCGCGATGCGGCGGCGCTGCCGTGGGGCACGGATGGCTGCGGGCTGCCCGCGCTCGCCCTGCCGCTCAGGGACATGGCCACCGCCTGCGCGCGCCACGCGGCGGTGCGTGTCGCCGGCGCAGGGCGGGCGGAGGCGATCCGCCGCATCCATGCCGCCATCGCCGCGCACCCGGACCATGTGGGCGGGCGCGACGAGCCGACCTCGCGCCTCGTGCGTGCCGCGGGCGGGCGGCTGGTGATGAAGGGTGGCGCGGAGGGCTACTGCATCGCCATGCTGCCGGCCGACGGGCTCGGCATCGCGATCAAGGTCGCCGACGGCGCCACGCGGTCGAAATACGGCGTGCTGGCCACCATCCTCGGCCGCATCGGCGTCCTCACACCGGCAGACGCGGCGGCGCTCATCCCGCGCCTGGAGGCACCCGTGCTCGACAGCAACGGCCGCGCGGCCGGGCGGACGGAAATCGTGCTCGGCTGATGCTTCGGCGCGCGGCGAAGCATCCCGCGCCGGTTCCGGGCTACCTCCCCAGGCGGAACAGGAGGAACGACGCCATGCTGACCTGCGTGATCCGCTACGAGATCGACCCCGCCCGGCCGGAGGCCTTCGCCGCCTATGCGCGCAACTGGGGTCAGGCCATCCCGCGCTGCGGTGCGGACCTGGTCGGCTATTTCGGGCCGCATGAGGGCTCGGCGACCACGGCCTACGGCATCTACAACGTGGAGAGCCTGGCTGCCTACGAGGCGTATCGCGCCAGGCTCAGGGAGGACCCGGTGGGACGCGAGAACTTCGCCTTCGCCCGCGCGGAGCGCTTCATCCTGCGCGAGGAGCGCGTGTTCCTGCGGCTCGTCTCCGCGCCGCACGCCGTGCCATGATCGCCGTGATCTTCGAGGTCTGGCCGGCCGAGGGGGAGCGGCAGCACTACCTCGACCTCGCCGCCGCGCTGCGGGCGGAGCTGCTGGAGACGGACGGGTTCATCTCGATCGAGCGCTTCGAGAGCCTGGCCGAGCCGGGAAAGCTGCTTTCCCTCTCCTTCTGGCGCGACGAGGCGGCCGTGGCCGCCTGGCGCAACCGCGCCACGCACCGCGCGACCCAGGCGGAAGGTCGTGCCGGCGTGTTCCGCGAGTATCGTCTGCGGGTGGC
>DASQNQ010000244.1:0-2639 GCA_035644895.1 Acetobacteraceae bacterium
GTGTAGCGCGCCGGGATGCCGATCAGCGCGCCGACGCCGAAATTGCCGAGCGCCGCGACGTAGGCGAGCGCCGCCCCCGCCGCCGCGGCGGGCAGGAGCAGCGGCCAGACCACGCGGCGCAGCGCCGCCTCCGGCGTCGCACCCAGGCCGCGCGCGGCCAGCAGCGCCTCTCCCGGCACGCGCCGCAGCGTCGCGGCAATGGAGAGCAGCACGAGCGGCGCGCCCTGCACGCCGAGCAGCAGCATCATGCCCACAGGGCCATAGACCGGGTTCGGCGTGCCGATCGGCGGCGCGAGGTCGAGGGCGAGCAGCAGGGGCGAGGACGGCCCGCCGGCCTGGATCCAGCCGAGCGCCATGACCTGCGGCGGCACCAGCACGGGCAGGATCGCGAGGAACAGCAGCCCCCGCCCCCAGGGCACGCCCCCGCGCAGCAGCGTCGCCCAGGCGAGCGCCCCGCCGGCGGCCAGCGCGAAGAGCGCCGCGCCGAGGGCCACGGCCAGCGACCGCCAGGCCGCCCGCCACACGGCCGGGTCGGCCAGCACCGGCCCGTGCGCGCCCGTCACCCCCTCCGCCAGCAGCCGCAGCAGCGGCACCGCGCCGATCAGGCCAAGCCAGAGCAGGGCGAAGAGCGCGAGGCCCCGCCCGCCCCTCGCCACCTCCAACGGTCAGGCGCCCGTCAGCTGCGCGAAGCGCCGGAGCGTCTCCTCCGCTTCGCGGGCCGCGCGCGCGGCGTCGAACGGCATGATGCGGATGGTCCGCGGGTCCGGGAAGCCGGCGGGCGGCGCGACCTCCGGGTTCGCGGGCAGGAAGCCCTGGCGGGAGGCGAGCTCCTGCCCCTCGCGGCTCAGCAGGAAGTCCATGAAGGCGATGGCCGCCGGCACGTTGCGCGCGGTGGAGAGGATCGCCGCCGGCTCGGTGATGGCGGAGACGCCGTCCTCGGGGAAGACGAAGCGCACGGGGGCGCCGCGCGCGGCCTCGCGGATCGGCAGGTAGTCGATGACGATGCCGAAGGCGCGCTCCCCGCCCGAGACGGCCTGCATGACCGGGCCGTTGCCGCCGCGCGCCTGCACGCCGTTCGCCGCCAGCCGCTCCACATAGGCCCAGCCGAGCTGCGGGTTCTGCACCAGCGCCTGCACGTGGATGGCCGCGGCGCCCGACACGGCCGGGGAGGGCATGGCCACCTGGTTGCGCGCCCGCCCCTCCGCCAGCTCCGCCCAGCGCCGCGGCGCGAAGGAGGCGCGGGCGTGGTGCATGATGCCAGTGGTGATCAGCTTCGTGCCGAAATAGGCGCGGCCCGCGTCCAGGTGCTCGGCCGGGATGCCCGTGGCCTGCACCTCGGGGCTCGCGCGCAGGCGCCCCTCGGCCTTCAGCGCCTCGAAGGTGAGGCTGTCGGCCAGCAGCAGCACGTCGGGACGGGGCTGGCCCGCCGCGATCTCGGCGCGCAGCCGCGTCATGATCTGGCCGGTGCCGGCGCGGATCCACTCCACCTGCACGCCCGGGTGGCGCGCCCGGAAGGCCTCGACCGTCCCGGCCGCATCGGGTTCGAGCTGCGAGGTGTAGAGGACGAGGGGGCCGGACGCGCCCTGCGCCCGCGCCGGCCGTATCGCCGCGGCGGCAAGGCCCGCCGCCGCCATCCCGAAGTCGCGCCTGCGCATCGCCCCCATTCTCCCCTGCTTCGTTGCGTGGCGCCCATCTAGATCGGGACGCCGCGGCAGGGCAGGGGGGCAGGCGCGGGGTGGCGTGAAGCTTTGGTGACGGAGGCGCCGGGCGGGCCGCGGGTCAGGCCGGCAGGGTCATGAAATTGGCCGCGGCGCTCGCGCGGCCGATCAGCGCGGTCAGCTGCGGATCCTGGTGCCCGTCCTCGGTCGTCAGGACCTCCATCGGGCAGAAGTATTCATGGCCCTGCGGCATCTGCGTGCGTGCGAAGCCGTCGTAGTGGCGCGACTTCAGGCCGTAGAGGACGCGTACGTCGCGCACGGGCAGGACCAGCGCCTCCTCCGGCTCGCGGTCCAGGAGGCGGACCAGGCGCCAGCGCGGCGTCGGCTGCTCCGGCTTCACCGGGGCGAGCAGCCAGCCGAGCGGGCAGACCGCGAGCAGCGAGGTGGTGGACGCGGCGAAGCGCGCGCGCTTGTCCTGCAGGTTCGCGACCGATCCGCAGGCCTCGATGCACAGGATGTCCACGTAGCGGTCTCCCGGGTCGGGGCCGAAGTGGAGCCAGAGCCCGTCCGGCAGGGTGCGGAGGCGGGTCGACCCGGGCAGCTTGAGGAAGGGCTGCGCGAAGAGTGCCTGGGAATGGGGACGGCCGCGCAGCCATGTGCCGGGCTGCTTCGGCGTGTGGACCGTGCCGGGCGGGCGTTGCGGCCAGCTGGAGAGGGCTTGGCGCACCATTGCATCCAGTCGTGGGCCCCCTTGCTGCTGCACAGCAGTCCGCATGCCAACGCTCACCATTCATCAACCTTAAGTTGACAGATACAGCAAATCGGACTTCACGATAAAGTGAGCTATTTGTCACCTTCGATCGGGGGGTTTCGGAAACGAAACGCCCCAGCCTTGCGGCCGGGGCGCTGGACGGCACGGGCAGGCGCGGCCGGGTCAGCCGCGGCGGGCGACCGGCATGTAGTCGCGCTTCGGCGACCCCG
>DASQNQ010000245.1:0-12100 GCA_035644895.1 Acetobacteraceae bacterium
GGGCCTCTCCGGCAACCGCTCGGACGTCGCCGCCACCGCGCCGCGGATCACCGTGATCAGCGTGCCGAAGGAGAAGATCCGCGACGTCATCGGCTCCGGCGGCAAGGTGATCCGCGAGATCACCGAGCAGACCGGCACGAAGATCGACATCGAGGATGACGGCACGATCAAGGTGGCCGCGACCAGCCCGGAGGCCGCGCAGAAGGCCATCGACTGGATCCAGGGCATCGTGGCCGAGCCGGAGATGGGCGTCATCTACAACGGCAAGGTGGTGAAGACCGCCGAGTTCGGCGCCTTCGTGAACTTCCTCGGCGCGAAGGACGGCCTCGTCCACATCTCGGAGCTCGCCCAGGACCGCGTCCAGAAGACGACGGACGTGGTCAAGGACGGCGACCAGGTGAAGGTGAAGGTCATCGGCTTCGACGACCGTGGCAAGGTGAAGCTGTCCATGCGCGTGGTGGACCAGGCCACGGGCGCCGACATCACCGAGCAGGTCGGCGCGAAGCGTCCCTCCGCCGAGGGTGGCGGCGACCGTCCGCGCCGCGACGACGACCGCCCCCGTCGCGACGGCGACCGCCCGCGGCGTGACGGCGACCGCCCGCGGCGCGATGGCGACCGCCCCCGCCGCGAGGGCGGCCCGGCGGACGAGGCTGCCGAGTAGCATCCACAGCCTGGCCGGGGCCCTCTCCCAAGAGGGCCCCGCAAGCTCCATATGACCGAGCTATGATGACGACCGGGAGCGAAGCGTTTTGAAGGCGATCAACGCAATCCGCATGGGCGGGACGGAGGTCCTGCCGCTGGTCGAGGGCGGCAAGGGCGTATCCGTCTCGAACGGCACGTCCTGCGGGGCCTGGGCGGCATCGGGCGGCGTGGGTACGTTCTCGGCCGTCAACGCCGACAGCTACGACGGAGAGGGCCACCGCGTCCCGCAGGTCTACCAGGGCCGCACGCGCCGCGAGCGGCATGAGGAGTTGGTGGCCTACGGCATCGCCGGCGCCATCGCCCAGGCGCGGGAGGCCTATGACCGCGCCGGCGGCAAGGGCCGCATCCACGCGAACATCCTCTGGGAGATGGGCGGGGCGGAGCGCGTCGCCCGCGGCATGCTGGAGGGCGCGAAGGGCCTGGTGCACGGCATCACCTGCGGCGCCGGCATGCCCTACAAGCTCGCCGACATCGCGCGCGAATACGGCGTGTTCTACTACCCCATCGTCTCCTCCGCGCGGGCCTTCAACGCGCTGTGGAAGCGCGCCTACAGCAAGACGCGCGAGTGGCTGGGCGGCGTGGTCTACGAGGACCCGTGGCTTGCCGGCGGGCACAACGGCCTGTCGAACAGCGAGGATCCGCGCAAGCCGGAGCCGCCCTTCGACCGCGTGCTGAAGCTGCGCCAGCAGATGCGCGAGTTCGGCCTGGGCGAGGTGCCCATCATCATGGCCGGCGGCGTCTGGTGGCTGGAGGAGTGGGAGGACTGGATCGACAACCCGGACCTCGGCCCCGTCGCCTTCCAGTTCGGCACCCGCCCGCTGCTGACGCAGGAAAGCCCGATCTCGGAGGCATGGAAGCAGCGCCTCCTGACGCTGGAGCCCGGCGACGTGCTGCTGCAGCCCTTCTCGCCCACCGGCTTCTACAGCAGCGCCGTACGCAACGACTTCCTGCGGGAGCTGGAGGCGCGGAACGAGCGCCAGGTGGCCTACACCTCGGAGCCCGTGGGCGACCACATGGCCGAGTACGGCGTCGGCCCGCGCAAGCGCCGCGTCTATCTCACGCCGCATGACCGGGCCCGCGTGGCAGCCTTCGAGGCCGAGGGCTTCACGGAAGCCATGCGCACGCCCGACAACACGCTGATCTTCGTGACGCCGGAGAAGAGCCGGGAGATCGTGAAGGACCAGATCGACTGCATGGGCTGCCTGTCCGTCTGCCGGTTCAGCAACTGGTCGCAGCACTCGGAAGACCACAGCAACGGCAAGAAGGCGGACCCGCGCTCCTTCTGCATCCAGAAGACGCTGCAGGACATCGCGCATGACGGCGCGCTGGAGCGCAACCTGATGTTCGCCGGCCACAACGCCTACCGCTTCCGGCAGGACCCGTTCTACTCGAACGGCTTCGTGCCCACGGTCGGCCAGCTGGTCGAGCGGATCATGTCGGGCCGGTAGAGCCCCGCACCACCAGCTCCGCGCGCAGCCTGAGGCTGCGCCGCGGGGCATCCGGCGCCGCCATGGCCGAGAGCAGCAGCGACGCGGCCTCCGCCCCCATGGCGGCGTGCTGGATCCGCACGGTCGTCAGCGGCGGCGCCATGCGGTCCACGAAGGGCATGTCGTTGAAGCCGGTGACCGACAGCGTGCGCCCCACCACGATGCCGCGCCGCTCCGCCTCCTCGTAGACGCCGAGCGCCAGCATGTCGTTCGCGGCGACGATGGCCGTGATGCCGCCCGCATCCAGCAGCCGCGCGCAGGCCAGCCGCCCCGCTTCCCGCGAATAGGCTTCGGCGGCGATGATGGGCGCCGAACGGGGGTCGAGGCCCGCCCTCACCAGCGCCGCACGAAAGCCGGCACGCCGGTCGGCGGCGGTGGAGATGCCCGGCGGGCCGGCCAGGTGCGCGATGCGCCGGTGGCCGAGGCCGACCAGGTGCGCCACCGCCAGCGCGATGCCATGCACGTCGTCGTTCGTCACGGATGACAGCCCCGCCCCGCGCAGGCGCCGGTTCACCAGCACGGCCGGGATGGCGTAGCGCCGGCAGAGCGCGACGGCCTCCGACCCCTCGGCGGCGGAGGCCAGCATCAGCCCGTCCACCAGGTGCTCCGCCATCCGCGCGACGAGCATGTGCTCCCGTGTCAGGTCGTTATCGGTGTTGGCCACGAGCGTCGCGTAGCCCTCGGCCGCCAGCCGCGCCTCCGCCGCGCGCAGGATGGGCGGGAAGATCGGGTTCACCAGGTCCGGCACCAGGATGCCGACGATGCGCGACCTGCGGGTACGCAGCCCCGCGGCGAGGGCGGAGCGGCGCCAGCCCAGGCGCTCGGCCACCTGCCCCACACGTGCGGCGACCTCCTCCGTAACCATGCCGCGCGTGTCCGGGTTCAGGGCGCGGGAGGCGGTCGAGGGATGCACCCCCGCCTCCCGCGCCACGTCCGTGATGGTCGCGCGCGGCGGCGCGCTGGTCCGGCGGCTCATTGCCCGCAGCGTAGCGGCAGGGTGGGGCGTCTGCAAACGATTGCAGAAGTCGCTTGACGGGGTGCCGGGCGGGGCGGCAAGCTCCGCGTCAACGAAGCCGGGTTTAGGGAGGAGACGTGACTGCGACGAGTCGCGCGGCCATGGCCGCGCCAAGCGCCCTGCCCGCCTCGGCCCCGGCGCTGCGCTTCGCCGCCTTCGGCGGGCCGGAGGTGCTGGCAACCGGCATGCTGCCCGTTCCGCTGCCCGCGGAGGGCGAGGCGCTGGTCGCCGTCCACGCGGCCTCGATCAACCCCTCCGACGTCAAGAACGTGGCCGGGCGGATGCGCCAGACCGTGCCGCCGCGCACGCCCGGCCGGGACTTCGCCGGGGTGGTCGTGGCGGGCCCCGCCGGCTGGGCGGGCTCGGAGGTGTGGGGGACCGGCGGCGACATCGGCTTCACGCGCGACGGCAGCCATGCCGCCTTCCTGTGCGTCCCCGCAGCGGCGCTGTCGCGCAAGCCCACGAACCTCTCCTTCGAGCAGGCGGGTGCCGTCGGCGTGAACTACGTCACCGCGCTGATCGGGCTCGACTACGCGGCGCTGCGTGAGGGCGAGACGCTGCTGGTCATCGGGGCCACGGGCGGCGTCGGCGGCGCCGCCTGCGCCATCGCCGCCGGGCGCGGCGCCCGCGTCATCGCCGCCTCCCGCGGCGCGGCGGCGCGCGAGGGCGCGGCGGCCTCGCTCGACACCGAGGCGCCCGGCTTCCGGGACGCCGTGCTGGCGGCGACGGACGGACGCGGCCCGGATGTCGTCTACGACTGCGTCGGCCGCCCCGACCTGACCGAGGCCGCCATCGAGGCGGTCGGCTTCCGCGGTCGCGTCGTCGTCATCGCCGGCACACCCGCCGAGAAGGTGCGACTGGAGCTGATCCCCTTCTACCGGAGGGAGGCGCGGCTGATCGGCGTCGACAGCCTGAAGCGCGGCGCCGCGGACTGCGCGCCCCTGATGGACGCGCTGCGCCCAGGCTTCGAAAGCGGCGCCTATCCGGCGCCCATCATCGCGCAGGCCTTCCCGCTGGTGGCCGCGCGGGACGCCTACGCCACCGTCGCGGCGGGCAGCCGCGGCCGCATCGTGCTCTCCATGCGCTGAGGGAGGATTCCATGCCCGACGGCCACGTCACCTACACGAGCGAGAACCTGACCGAGGCGGTGCTGGCGCGCATCAGCCCGGACGCGCCGCCGCGCGTCCGCCAGGTGATGACGGCGCTGATCCGCCACGTCCACGACTTCGTCCGGGAGGTGGAGCTGACGCCGGAGGAGTGGGAGCAGGGCGTGGCCTTCATCTCCGAGCTTGGCCGCTGGTGCGACGACAAGCGGCAGGAGGTGATCCTGCTTTCCGACGTGCTCGGCGTTTCCATGCTGGTGGACGCCATCGCGCACCGCACGCATGCATCGGTCTCCGAGACCACGGTGCTCGGCCCCTTCCACCGCGAGAACCCGCCTCGCATGCAGAACGGGCAGCACCTGTCGCCCGGCGTCGCAGGTGAGCCGCTGGAGGTGCGCGTGGTGGTCGCCGACGAGGAGGGGCGGCCGCTCGAGGGCGCGCAGGTGGATGTGTGGCACACCTCGCCGGAGGGTTTCTACGACAGCCAGATCGGCTCCGGCGAGGAACATGCGATGCGGGGCCGCTTCGTCACGGGCCCGGACGGCGTTGTCGCCTTCCCGACCGTGATGCCCGCTTCCTACCCCGTGCCGCATGACGGGCCGGTGGGGCAGGTTCTCTCGGCGATGGGCCGCGGGCCGATGCGGCCGACCCATGTGCATTTCTGGATCAAGAAGCCCGGCTACCGGGAGCTGATCACCCACATCTTCCGCGACGGCGATCCCTACCTGCACGAGGACGCCGTGTTCGGCGTGAAGGCGAGCCTCGTGACCGACTGGGACGCGGCAAAGCACCAGGGCGGCCCGGCGCGGCTGGACTACGAGTTCCGCTTGCCCGTTGCGCAGCCCTGATGCTGTTCCTGATCCACTGCACGGACCGGCCCGAGGGCGCGCCGATCCGCAGCGCCAACTACGAGGCGCACCGCGCCTACCTGCGCGACAGCAAGGTGGACATCAAGCTGGCCGGTCCCTTCGTCTCGGACGATGGGCAGCGGCGCATCGGCTCGGTCTTCGTCGTCGAGGTGGCGGACCGCGCTGCGGCCGAGGCCTTCGCCGGCGCCGACCCCTTCGCCCGCGCCGGGCTGTTCGAGCGCGTGGTCGTCACGCGCTTCCTCGACATCACGCGGGGCAGGCCCGCATTCGGAGGGTCCGCATCATGAGGCGGAAGTACATCCTGACCTGCGCGGTGACGGGGAACATCACCACGCCGGAGCAGACGCCCCACCTGCCCATCACGCCGGAGCAGATCGCGAACGCCGCAGTGGACGCCGCGAAGGCCGGCGCGGCGGTCGCCCACATCCACGTCCGCGACCAGGCCACCGGCCGGCCGAGCATGGAGCTCGCGCTGTACCGCGAGGTGATGGACCGCATCCGCGCCTCCGGCACCGATGTCGTCCTCAACCTGACGACCGGCCCCGGCGGACGTTTCGTGCCGGACCGGGAGGACCCGCGGAAGCCGGCCGCCGGCACCACGCTGCTGCCGCCCGACCGGCGCGTCGAGCACATCCTGGCGCTGCGGCCGGAGATCTCGACCCTCGACCTGAACACCATGTGGTCCGGCACGGGCGTCGTCATGAACACGCCCTGGTCGGTCGCGCGCATGGCTGAGCTGATCTACTCGGCCGGCGTGATCCCGGAGCTGGAGGTGTTCGATTCCGGCGACATCGGGCTGGCGAAGCAGTTGATCGCCGACGGCGTGCTGAAGCCGCCCTGCCTGTTCCAGGTCTGCATGGGCATCCGCTACGGCTTCGACTGGGGGCCGGAGACGCTGAACTACGCCCGTTCCATCCTGCCGCGCGACGCGCTCTGGGCGGCCTTCGCGATCGGGCGGATGGAGTTCCCGATGCTGGCGCAGGCCTGGCTGCTCGGCGGCCATGTCCGCGTCGGCCTCGAGGACAACATCTATCTCAACAAGGGCGAGCTTGCCGTCAGCAACACCGTCCTGGTCGAGCGCGCCGTCCGCATCCTGCGCGAGTTCGGCGCGGAGCCGATGACGGCGGCCGAGGCGCGGGCGGAACTCTCCCAGGTCGGCGGCTGGACGGGCGGCGCCTTCGCGCAGGCCGCGGAATGAGCGTCGCCCTCGTCACCGGCAGCGGCCGCGGCATCGGCGCCGCCTGCGCGCGGGCCCTGGCCGCGGATGGCTGGACCGTGGTGGTGAACTATCTCCGCGACGAGGCGGCCGCGGCCGGCGTGGCGCGCGATGTGGGCGGCCACGCGCTGCAGGGCGACGTGACGACGGCGGCCGGCGCGGCGGCGCTGTTCGCCTCCCTCGACGCGCTGGGGCTCGGCCCGCTGCGCGGGCTGGTCAACAACGCGGGTGGCAGCGCGGACTTTCGCATCGCGGACATGACCTCCGCCGACTATGACCGGGTCATGGACGGCAACCTGCGCTCCGCCGCCTTCTGCGCGCGGGAGGCTGTGCGCCGCATGGCCACCGACCGCGGCGGCGAGGGCGGAGCGATCGTCAACATCGGGTCCCGCGCCAGCGTGCTCGGCGGACAGCCCGGGCGCGTCATGTACGCCGCCGCGAAGGGCGCGGTGGACGGCTTCACGGTCGGGCTCGCGAACGAGGTCGGCAAGCAGGGCATCCGCGTGAACTGCGTGCGCCCCGGCGTGGTGCGGACAGAGAGCCATGAGGCACGGGCCGGCGCGGACCGGCTGCGCCAGATCACGTCGGCCATCGCGCTCGGCCGGCCCGGGGAGCCAGAGGAGGTGGCGAACCTCGTCGCCTTCCTGCTCTCGGACCGCAGCGCCTACATGACCGGCGCGCTGGTGGACATCGGAGGCGGGCGCTAGACCCGCAATGCAGGAGACCGGACGATGACGAGAGGCTTCACCCGGCGCACGCTGCTCGGCGCGGGCGCCGCGCTGCTCGCGGCACCTTCCGTGCGGGCGCAGGCGCCCTTCCCGAGCCAGTCCATTGCGCTCATCATCCCCTTCGCGCCAGGCGGTCCGACGGATGCGGTCGGACGACTGCTGGCGGAGGCGATGGGCCGGGAACTCGGCGTCAACATCGTCGTCGAGAATGTGGGCGGCGGCGGCGGCACCATCGGCGTGCAGCGCGTGGCGCAGGCGCGGCCGGACGGCCATACGCTGCTGCTGCACAACATCGGCATGGCGACGGCGGCGACGCTCTATCGCCGCCTGCCCTACGACCCCGTCACCTCCTTCGAGACGATCGGCCTCGTGACGCCGACGCCGATGGTGTGGCTGACGCGTCCCGACTTCCCGGGCGAGAGCTTCGCCGACCTCGTCCGCTTCGTGCGGGAGCGCGGGGACCGCGTGAACCTGGCCAATGCCGGTCTCGGCTCGGCCAGCCAGCTCTGCGGCACGCTGCTGCAGTCGGCGCTTGGCGTCGGCGTCACGGCGGTGCAGTTCCGCGGCTCCGGCCCCGTCTACCCCGAGATGATGGCAGGGCGCATCGACATCTACTGCGACCAGACCACCAGCGCGATCCCGTTCATCCGCGCGCGCTCTGTCAAGGCGATGGCGGTCACCACGCCGCAGCCGCTGGAGCAGGTGCCGGGCGTGCCGACGGCGGGGCAGGCCGGGCTGCCGGGCTTCGAGGTCTCGATCTGGCACGGCATGTACGCGCCCCGTGGCACGCCGCGCCCGGTGATCGACCGCATCAACGCCGCAATGCGCGCCGCCTTGCGCGACGAGCGCGTCGTGGCGCGGCTGCAGGAACTCGGCAGCCCGCCGGAAGCGCCCGCTCGCCAGACGCCGGAGGCGCACCGGGCGCACCTTGTCGCGGAGATCGAGCGCTGGCGCCCGATCCTGCAGGCGGCCGGACAGTTCGCGGACTGAGGGCGGCATGGCCAGCATGACCCGCCGCAGCACGCTCGCCCTCGGGGCGGGGCTTGCCCTCCCGTGGAGGGCTGCCGCCCAGGCACCCACGCCCGTGCGCCTCGTCGCCTTCGCCGGCGCCTCCAACCTCCCGGTCTGGATCGGGCAGACCCAGGGCATCTTCGCCCGCCATGGGCTGGAGGCCACGCTCGACATCACGCCGAACTCGCGCGCCATGGCTTCCGACCTCTTCAGCGGGCGGTACGACCTGGCGCTGACCTCCGTCGACAACATCGTCGCCTACAACGAGGGCCAGGGCGAGGCGCAGCTGCCCGGACAGGCCGATTTCGTGGCATTGTTCGGCGTGGACGACGGCATGCTGAGCGTCATGGCCGCGCCGGACGTCGCGGACCTCGCGGGCCTGCGCGGGCGCGACGTGTCGGTGGACGCGATGACCACCGGCTTCGCCTTCGTGCTGCGGGAGATCCTGTCCCGCCAGGGCCTGGCCGATGCCGTGAACTGGGTGGCGGTCGGCGGCGGGGCGCAGCGCCTGGCCGCGCTGCGCGAGGGGAAGCAGGCGGCGACGCTGCTGAACACACCGCTCGACCTGATTGCGGAGGCCGCCGGCTTCCGGCGCCTGGTGCGCGCGCATGACGTGATCGGCCCCTACCAGGGCATCACGGCGGCGGCGCGCCGCGGCGTGGTGGAGGAGCGGCGCCCCGCGCTCGTCGCCTTCACCCGCGCCTTCCGCGAAAGCGTGGCCTGGGCGGCGGACCCGGCGAACGCCGAGGCCGCGCGACGCCTGCTCGAGACGCGCGCGAACATGGCGGCGCCCGTCGCCGCAGCCGCGCTCGCAGCCCTGACGGATCCGGCGCGGGGCATCCGCCGCGACCTCTCGATCAGCCAGGAAGGCATGGCGACGGTGCTCGCGCTGCGCAGCCGCTTCACGGGCCGGCAACTCGCCGACCCGATGCGCTACCAGGACGCGTCCGTGCTGCGCGCGGCGATCGGCTGAGGAGGACCTGCATGACCACCTCCGAAGGCCCCGGCCGCCGCGCCCTGCTTGCCGCCACCGGTCTTGCCGGCGTCGCGGCCGCCCTGCCCGGCCCCGTCGTGGCGCAGGCCACGGCCGACCCCGCGCGGCCGGTGCTGATCCAGGGCGCGCATGTGCTCTCGATGGACCGCGACATCGGGGACCTGCCGCGGGGCGACCTTCTCCTCGAGCAGGGCGTGATCAGGGCGGTCGCTCCGTCCGTCCCGGCACCACCGGGCGCGCTGGTCATCCCCGGCGCGGGGCGCATCGCCCTTCCCGGCATGGTGAACGGCCATGTCCACCTGGCGCAGACGATGCAGCGGGGGCTGTCCACCGAGCACTCCTTCGGCGGCTACTTCCAGCAGATCGTGCTGCGCCACTCCAACCGCATGACGCCGGACGACGTGCGCCTGGCGGACCATGCAGGTGCGCTGGAGCAGATCGCGAACGGCGTCACCACGGTGATGGACTGGAGCCGGGAGACGATGTCGCCCGCGCATGCGGAGGCCGCGTTGGAGGGGCTCTCGGCGGCCGGGATCCGCGCCGTGCTCGCCTACACGACGCCGCCCGTGCCGCCAGGCGCCGACGCGGCGGCCCTCAACTCCCGCATGGTCGAGCATGCGCGGGTGCTGCTGGCGGGACGGCTTCCGGCGCTGGTCAGCCTGTGGACCTGCCTCCAGGGGCCGGACTTCGTGCCGTTGGAGCCCGCACTCGCGGACATGCGGCGGCTTGCCGCGCTCGGCGTGCCGGTCGCGATCCACACGGGCGCCTCGATCTACCCCAACCGCAAGCCGCGACTGCTCGCACAGCTCGACGCGGCGGGGGTGCTGAACGAGCGGCTGCAGATCGTCCATGCGAACGTGCACGAGGACGACGAGTATCGGCTGGCGGCCGACCGCGGCGTCGCGCTCTGCTCGACCCCCGAGGTCGAGATGCGGATGGGGCATGGCCAACCTGCCCTGTTCCGTGCGGCGGCGGCAGGGATGCGCGTGTCGGTCGGCACCGACATCCCCTCCATGGTCGGTGGCGGGCTGCTGCCGCAGCTCCGCGTCGCGCTGGCGGCCGAGCTGCACCGGATCAACCTGGCGGAGATCGCCGCCGGCCGCGGCGTCCCCGCCACGCCGCCCGTCACCGCGCGCCGCATGCTGGAGTTCGCGACGGTCGAGGGGGCACGCAGCCTCGGGCTTGGCCAGATCACGGGCAGCCTGACACCCGGCAAGCGCGCCGACCTGCTGCTGGTCCGCACCGACACCGCCGCCACCGCGCCGCTCTCGGATGCCGCCGGGGCGGTGCTGCTGCAGGCCGGCACAGGGGACATCGAGACGGTGATCGTGGACGGGCGGCTGCGCAAGCATGAGGGCCGGCTGGTGGATGCCGACGCGCCCGCCCTGTTCGCACGCCTCCAGGCGCGCGCCGAAGCGATGGCCGAGGCGGCCCGGCGGGGCTGAACGCCGGGCCGCGCGTGCCTACTCCGCAGCCTGCGCGTAGGCCTCGAGCGGCGCGCAGGTGCAGACCAGGTTGCGGTCGCCATGGACGTTGTCCACGCGCTTGACCGGCGGCCAGTACTTGCGCGCAGCGACGTAGGGCAGCGGGAAGGCCGCGACCTGCCGGCTGTAGCCGTGCCGCCACTCCTCCGCCGTCACCTCGGCGGCCGTGTGCGGCGCGTTCTTCAGCGGGTTGTCCGCGCGGTCGAACCGCCCCTGCTCGATCGCGCGGATCTCGCCGCGGATCGCGACCATCGCATCCACGAAGCGGTCGAGTTCCGCCTGCGTCTCGCTCTCGGTGGGCTCCACCATCAGCGTGCCGGCAACGGGCCAGGACATGGTCGGCGCGTGGAAGCCGTAGTCCTGGAGGCGCTTGGCGATGTCCTCAACAGTCGCACCGCCGTTCTGCTGGAAGCCGCGGCAGTCGAGGATGCACTCATGCGCCACCATTCCCTGGCCGCCGCGGTAGAGCACCGGGTAGTGACCCTCCAGCCGCTTCGCGACGTAGTTGGCGGACAGGATCGCCACCTCCGTCGCCCGCGTCAGCCCCGCCGGCCCCATCATGCGGATGTAGGCGTAGGAGATCGGCAGGATCGACGCGGACCCGAAGGGCGCCGCGCTGACCGGGCCGAAGCCCGTCGCCGGGCCGGCTTCCGCCAGCATGGGATGGTTCGGCAGGTGCGGCGCGAGATGCGCCGCGACCCCGATCGGCCCGATGCCCGGCCCGCCGCCGCCATGCGGGATGCAGAAGGTCTTGTGCAGGTTGAGGTGGCACACGTCGGCGCCGATCGCCGCCGGGCTGGTCAGGCCGACCTGCGCGTTCATGTTGGCGCCGTCCATGTAGACCTGCCCGCCGCGGTCGTGGACCAGGGCACAGATCTCGCGGATCTCCGCCTCGAACACGCCATGCGTCGAGGGGTAGGTGACCATCAGCGCGGCCAGCCGGTCGGCGTGCTGGTCGGCCTTCGCGCGCAGGTCGCCGAGGTCCACGTTGCCGTCGCGGTCGCAGCCGACCACCACCACCTTCATCCCCGCCATCACGGCCGAGGCCGGGTTGGTGCCATGTGCCGAGGAGGGGATCAGGCAGACGTCGCGATGCAGGTCGCCGCGCGCGCGGTGCCAGGCGCGGATCGCCAGCAGCCCGGCATATTCGCCCTGGCTGCCGGCATTCGGCTGGATCGAGACCGCGGCGAAGCCCGTCACCGCCGCCAGCCAGCCTTCCAGCCGCCGGATCATCTCGACGTAGCCCGGCACCTGGTCGACCGGCGCGAAGGGATGGATCGCGCCGAAGCCGGGGAAGGTGACCGGGATCATCTCCGCCGTCGCGTTCAGCTTCATCGTGCAGGACCCCAACGGGATCATGCTGCGGTTCAGCGCGACGTCCTTGTCCTCCAGCGACTTCAGGTAGCGGAGCATGGCGTGCTCCGCATGGTGGGTGTTGAACACCGCAGCCGTCAGGAAGGCCGACCGGCGCGCCAGCGACGCCGGCAGCCC
>DASQNQ010000246.1:0-6453 GCA_035644895.1 Acetobacteraceae bacterium
TGCGCGCGGCGGCCGCGGCCGCGGCCGACCCCGCCCTGCGCGCGCCCGCCGAGGCGCTGGCGCGGCTGGTGCCAGCGCGGCTCGACGAGATGGCCCGCACCGTCGCGCTCCAGCGCGCCGGCCGGGGGGAAGAGGCGCTGAAGCTCGTCGCGACGGATGAGGGCCGGACGCTGACGGAGGGCATCCGTGCCGCCGCGGCGCAGCTGCGCACCGCCGCCGCCGGGGCCCGGGCCGACACCGAGGCGGCGGTCGCGCGCATCGTCTGGACCAGCGCCGCCGCCGCGACCGGCATGGCGCTGACGGGGCTTGCGCTCGGCCTGTTCGGCCTGGCCGCGCAGCGCCGGACCGGCGGCCGGCCGCTCCGCGGGGAGAACCGGTTCGACACCCTGGCGGAGACGCTCCCGGGCTTCATCTGGACCGCGCGGCCGGACGGGGAGGTGGACTGGCAGTCGGCGCCCTGGCACGCCTTCTCGGGCACCCGCCCCGGCCGGTCGCTCGGCATGCGCTGGCTCGACTTCGTCCATCCGGAGGACCGCGAGGCGGCCGGCGGCGCCTGGTCGCGCGCCGTCGGCACGGGGCGCGCGTTCGAGGCGGAGATGCGGCTCCGGGCGGCGGACGGTTCCTGGCGCTGGCACCTCGCCCGTGCCCTGCCCGAGCGCGACCGCGTGGGGCGCGTCGCGCGCTGGGTCGCCAGCTTCACGGACATCGATGCCCGCCACCGCGCCGAGGAGGGCCTGCGCGCCGGCGAGGAGCGCATGCGCCTCGCGCTGCGCGCGGCGGGTGCCGCGATCTACGACCACGACCTGGACACGGGAACGGTGCTGCGCTCGGCCGACCATGCGCGGCTGTTCGGCGCCGAGGACGTCACCGGCGCCGACTGGGTCGCCCGCATCCATCCGGACGACGCCCCGGCGGTGCTGTCGGCCATGCGCGCGGCGCGCGAGCCAGGCGGGGCGCCGGGGTGGGACCTGGGCTACCGCGTCCGGCGCGCCGACGGCGGCTGGCGCCACGTCCGCGACCGTGCGCTGGTGTGGCGGGACCTCGACGGCCGGGCGGGCCGGATCGTGGGCGGGCTGCTCGAAGTCACGCGGCTGCGGGAGGCGGAGGCGGCGCAGGCGCAGCTCGCCGCGCTCGTCGCCTGCGCGGGCGACGCGATCGTCCTCCTCGCGGCGGAGGACCGGCGCATCCTCGCCTGGAACGCCGCGGCGGAGCGCCTGCTGGGCTGGCGGGAGTCGGAGGCGATCGGCGCCGATGCCGCCCTGTTCCTGCCGCCCGACCCGCAGGAGGGCGATGTCCCCCTCCTCCGCGCGGACGGCCCGGTGCAGGATCACGAGACGGAGTGCCTGACGCGTGGCGGGCAGCGCGTCCCGGTCTGGGCCACGGCATCCCGCGTGACCGGCCCGGATGGGCGCGCGTTCGGGACGGCCCTCATCCTGCGCGACCTCCGCCCGCGGCGGGAGGCCGGCGCGCACGAGCGGACCCGGTTCCGGGAGATGGACCACCGGGCGAAGAACGTGCTGACCGTGGTGCAGAGCGTGGTGCGCCTGACCCGTGCGGACAACGTGGAGGAGTTCGCGCGCCGGGTGGAGGGCCGCGTCGCGGCGCTCGGCCGCGCACAGGCGCTGCTCGCGCGGCAGGACTGGCGTGGCGCGATGCTGCACGAGCTGCTGCGGGAGGAGCTGGCCGCCTGGGACACGCCGCGCGGCTCCCGGCTGCCGGAGGCGCAGCTGGGGCGGTTGCTGCTCTCGGGTCCGCCGGTCCGGCTCTGCCCGACGGCGGTGCAGCCGCTGGCCATGGTGGTGCACGAGCTCGCGACCAATGCCGCGAAGCATGGTGCGCTCTCGGTGGCGGCGGGGCGGCTCGAGATCTCCTGGGGCTTCGGCACGGATGGCCGGCTCAGGCTGCACTGGGTGGAACGCGACGGGCCGCCCGTGCTGGCCCCGCCCGCGCGCCGCGGCTTCGGCAAGTCCGTCGTGGAGGCCACCATCCGCGCGCAGCTCGCCGGCGAGGCGCGGCTGGACTGGGAGACGGAGGGCCTCTCCGCCATGCTGGTTCTCGGGCTGGGCCGCGCGCATCGCGGCACCGGCGCCCAGCCGCCCGCGCCGGAACCCGCCGGCGCGCCGGCGGGTCATTCCGACCCGACACTCCGCAGCCAACCCGACCTGCCGCTCCGCGGCCGACGCGTCCTGCTCGCGGAGGACGAGCCGCTGCAGGCGCTCGAGCTGCGCGCCATGCTGGAGGGACTCGGCTGCACCGTGCTCGGGCCGGCATCGACGCTCGAGGAGACGCAGGCGATCCTCGCCTCGGAGCGCGGCCCGGACGCGGCCGTGCTCGGGGTGAACCTGGACGGCCGGCCGTCCTTCCCGGTGGCCGACGCGCTCGCGATCCGCGGCATCCCGGTCGCCTTCCTGACCACCCATGGCGACCTGCCCTCCCGCGCGGCGGCCGACGGGCGGAGCGCGCTGCTGCGCCGGCCGGTGGAGCGCACGACGCTCGGCGCGACGCTCAGGCACATGCTGGCGGCGAGCAACGACGACCAGGGCCGCGGCGTGGCGTGAGGCCCTGGCCCTCCGGCGTGTTGCGCCGCAGGCACGCCTGCGACGCGTGATTGCACTGGCCACACATTGAACCTGCAGCGCGACCAGCGGCTCGGTTTGCTTCGGCCCGAGCGGATCGTGCCGAGTGGTCCTCCGCGTCGCCAAACCGCCAGCGAGTCACCGCCGCGCTCACAGAAGGATCGAAGGCGCACCCGAACCTCAGCGCGGCAGCAGCCATCTCCTCAGGCCCTGGCGGGCGCGCCGCCAGCCGAACGCGCTCGCGATGCAGACCGCCCAGAGCAGCAGGGCGACCGCCGTCACGTGCAAACCTCGCTGCTCGACCGGCAGGCGCACGCGCTGGAGCAGCACGTTGCGCGTCCCTGCAGGAAGGTCCACGCGGACCAGGCCCGTCGCCGGATCCGCATGAACCGGGAGCGGCGCGCCCGCCGAGGCGGACCAGCCAGGAAAGAAGAACTGCGGCAGCACCGTCAGCCCCACGCAGCCCTCCACGTCGATCAACAGGCCGTCCGGCACCCGCGTCGCCGCCAGCGGACCGCCGCGCGCGGGACAACCCGACGCGCTGCGCCCTTCGCTGCGCAGTCGTTCGGGACCTTCCCTCCAGTGCTCCAGCCACCCCCTCGCGCTGGCGGTCGCGGGCAAGTACTCCGGTGCGTCGGTGTGTGCGGACCGCAGGACGTCATCGGTTCGTGCCTGCCCTGCGCGACCGCCCTCGCCGCGCGCGATGGCAAGGACGATGGCGCAAGCCGCCGCTGCGAGCCCCGCGGCCAAGGTCAGCCGGCGCAAGGCGGGACCGAGGCGCGGCAAGGCAAGCGTGAGAAGGGCGGCTGCGAGGAGCGACACTGGCAGCAGCAGGCGCCAGGGGAACTGGACCTCCCGCAATGGCAGCGGGAGACGCCAGACCGGCGCCGAGATCGGCAGCGTCAGGAACACCGCGACGGCGAGGGTGCCGAGGACCGCCCGGGCCGGGCCGGCGCCCTGCAGCGCCGCGCGCGCGCCCAGCGCTGCCGCCACGATGGGCGGGACCAGCGATAGATTGAAGTAGAGTCCGCCGATGGTGTTCGTTCCAGGCATCAGCAGGAAGTGGTCCATCGGTTCGAGGCTGTACGTGCCCCCTTCCACCGATTTCGAAGGTTGCCCCTTCAGCGCGGCGGCCGAGATCTCGGACAGCATGCTGAGCGTCGGAACCACGTGTGCCCCGGCGATCCCCAGGCCGAGCGCCACGCCGAGCATGGTTCCCGCGGCACCGCGCACCATCGCCCACGACAATCGGGCCGGCAGCAGCAGCGCGTAGAGTACGGCGAGACCGCCGGCGAGCACCGTGCTCGGCAGGTGCACGAACGCCAGGCCGGCGATCGCCGGAGCCGTCAGGGCCATGGTCCGGAGCACGCGGCCAGCGCCAAGGTTGACCGCAAGGAAGACCAGCGGCAGCAGCGCCGCCGCGGCCGTCTCGGCGAAGGCCAGCCGCAACTGCGGGTTCAGCACGGCGACGTACGGCATCAGGGCGTAGAGCGCGCCGCCCGCGAGCGCATAAGCCCAGCCGACATGGAGCCGCAGCCACGCGGCGCAGGACAGTATCGCCAGCGCCCGGAACAGGACGCCCGCCACCTCGATCAGGGTGACCTCCGACACCCCCGGCAACGCCACGCCGAGCGCTGCGGCAGCGGTGAAGGCCCCGGGCGGGTAGAACATGAAGATCGGCGCACCGAGGCCGGCATACGCGTCGAAGGTCCAGTGCGGCAGGGTGCCTGACGCGGCGATCTCCGCCCTGAACCTCGCCAGCGATGCCACGGCGAAGGGGCCGTCATGCGTCCTGAACACCGGGACGCCCATGGCCGCCTGCACCACGGCGACCCCGAGGGCGGCAGCCACGAGGCTCCAGGCAAAGGCTAAGCCGGGTTCTGGCTTGGCAGGATGGGAGAGCAAGTCGGGCCTCGCATGGGGAAGCAAGACGCAAGCGGCCCTGCGGGTGGAAGACGGCGATGGACGTGCGGGCCCCATGCGTCGGCGCCTGCCGTCGCGCATGGAACGCGCTCACCCAGGAGCCCCTGCGCTCCCTCCCGTGCTGCGCGAAGGGAGTTCATCGGCCCGGCGGCGTCGGGCGCCGACGCACGGGCTGCCGGGGTGCCTCCTGGGCCACCGGTTCTCCGCTCAGCGCGCAACACGATAGAGGGCGGCGAAGCCGGAGACGCCGATGGGCTGGAGGCGCGGGTCGGGCGGGGCGCCTCCTTGCACGTTCAACCGGAGCACGTAGTCGTAACGACCCGGCCAGTCCCAGGTGTGGCAGGGCGGGGCGTTCACGGTGGCGGGATGGAGCCGGCATCCCTCCGCCGCCCCCGGCATGTCGGCGGCATCGGCGAGCTGGTGCGTCAGGGGCAGGTAGCCGTCGGACTGCGAGAGCGACGCATAGGCCGGCGTGACGGTGATGGGCTGCTTGCCCCCCATCGCAAAGACCAGCGGCCAGAACGCATCCCGCTCCAGCGTCACCAGGGCGGGCAGGTGCGTATAGGCGACCGTGCGCCGCAGGACCCGCTGCGCGCCCCGCTCCCCAGGGTCCACATGATACACATGCGTGCCGTCCCGGACCGCCAGGACGCGCGCGCCCGGCTCGATCGCCTGTGCCACATTGTGCACGTCGCGGAGCAACCTGTTCTGGTCGCTCCACTCGACCGCCTGCGCCCCACCGCGCGCGACCACCAGGAGAGCCCAGACTGCCACCGCGACCCGCCAGGCGCGCAGCGGCAGCTGGGGCCGGATGGCCGCGATGCCGACCAGGGTGAGCGGCAGCACGAGCCGCTGGTACACCATGGCGTTGTCCGCCAGCACGTCCGGCAGCAGGAGGTACCCGCCCGCGAGCAGGACGAGCGCCGCCCATGCCTCGGCCGCGATGCGCAGCCGCCCGCGCAGCAGCGCCGCGGCGACGACGCCGAAGGCGAACAGCGCCGACAGCCAGGTGAGCGCGTTGCCCACTCCCTCCGCGGTGAAGGCCGCGATCATCCACTGCAAGCGCCGGCCCGCGTCCGCGAGCAAGCCCCTCTCCTGGATCTGCGCGGCCAGCTCGGCCGGCGACACGCCGCTCGCGTAGTTCTGGGAGGGACCGAGGAGGACATAGGCCGCGAGCGGGACCACCGTCATGGCGCCGAGCACCACCGCCTGCCGCAGCAGCGCGGCGCGTTCCGTCGCGCGCAGGCGCCCGAGCAGCGTCGAGCCGGCGAGCAGCAGCAGCACGGCGAAGGCGATCAGGTGCGAGACAAGGCAGACCAGGCCGAGCAGCACCGCCACCGCGATGTCGCGCGGCAGGGAGACGGGGCGGCGCATGGCGAACCAGGCCGCGCCGCAGAGCGCGAGGCCGATGCCGGCCACGTAGTTCAGCAATCCAAAGGACAGCAGCGCATTGTAGGCGACGAGCGCCGACACCCAGGGCCAGGCATGCCAGCCGCCCGACCAGGCCCGGTGCAGCGCCACCGTGCCGAGCACGGGCGCGAGGATCGCCAGCCCGATGAACAACCGCCCCGCGACATCGAGCGGCACGACCTGCGCCAGCGGCACCACCAGCAGGTCCATCAGCAGGTTCGGGATGAGCGACCAGCTCGCGTCGTACATCCGCGCCAGCACGGCGTCGTCGCCGAGGCCGGAGAGGATGTGCATGCGCGCGAGGTGGTTCGGATAGTCCACGAGCGGCGGGATCCGCGTGACCACGAGCGGGAGCAGCAGGAACAGCACCGCGCCCAGCAGCAGCAGGACTCCGGTGCGTGAGCGGGTCCAACCCGCGCCTTTCTCCGCGGCCCATGAAGCGGGCGTGCTGATGTTGGTCTGCATCCTGAATGGCCTTCCGGGCTGCCTGGCCGCCGCGCGGTGGCGGCGGTCCTGCTGGGTGGGTGCGCCAGCCTGCCGCCCC
>DASQNQ010000247.1:0-3569 GCA_035644895.1 Acetobacteraceae bacterium
CCGATCCGCGCGTCGATGGCGGCGGCGCCAGCCGGCTGCGCGCCGCAGGGATCACGGTGGAGGAGGGCCTGCTGGAGGCCGAGGCGGCGGCGCTGAACCAGGGCTTCGTCAAGCGCATCCGCCACGGGCTGCCGATGGTCACGCTCAAGCTGGCCACCACCCTCGTCGGGCGCATCGCGACCGCGGCCAAGGAGAGCCAGTGGATCACCGGCCCGGAGGCACGCCGGGCGGCGCATGCCCTGCGCGCCAGGCACGACGCCATCCTGGTGGGCTCCGGCACCGTGATCGACGATGACCCGGACCTGACCTGCCGCCTGCCCGGGGGCGTGCCCGTCCCGGCGCCACGGGTCGTGGCCGATGCCCGCCTGCGCATCCCGCACGGCGCCCGCCTCGTCCGCACGGCGCGGGAGGTGCCGACGATCCTCGCCACCGTCGCGGGCCACGCGCACGCCGCCCTCGCCCCGCTGCGGGAGGCGGGCGTCGAGATCCTGGAGGTGCCGGACGGCCCCGGCGGCCTCTCGCTGCACGCGATCCTGCAGGCGCTGGCCGCCCGGGGCATCACCCGGGTGCTGGCCGAGGGCGGGTCGGGCATCGCCGCCTCCCTCCTGCGGGAGGGACTTGTGGACCGGCTCGCCTGGTTCCACGCGCCGGGCGTGATCGGCGGCGACGGCATACCCGCCGCCTATCCACTGCCATTGGCGCGGCTGGCGGAGATGCCCAAGTTCCGGCGCATCGTCAGCCGGCCTGTCGGCGCGGACTGGCTCACGGAATTCGAGGCCATCTGATCGTGTTCACAGGCATCGTCACCGCGCTCGGGCGCATCGAGGAGGTCCGCGCCCTGGGCGGCGGCCGGGACATGCGCATCCGCATCGCGACCCCGCCCGGCTGGCTGGAGGGGGTGGCGCTCGGCGCCTCCATCTGCTGCTCGGGCTGCTGCCTGACGGCTGTCGAGTTCACGCCGGAAGGCTTCGCGGTCGACGCCTCCGCCGAGACGCTGTCGAAGACCACGCTCGGCGGCTGGGGGCCGGGGCGGCGGGTGAACCTCGAACGCTCGCTCCGCATGGGCGACGAGCTTGGGGGCCACATCGTCTCCGGGCATGTGGACGGGCTTGGCGAGGTGGTCTCGGCGACGCCGGAGAACGGCTCGACGCGCTGGCGCTTCCGGCTGCCGCCGGCCCTCTCGCGCTTCGTCGCCGCCAAGGGCAGCGTCGCGGTGGACGGCGTGTCGCTCACGGTCAACGAGGTCGAGGGCCACGAATTCGGGGTCAATCTCATCCCGCACACCTCCGAGGTGACCTCGCTCGGCACGTTGCGGCCGGGGGATCCCGTCAACATCGAGATCGACATGCTGGCGCGCTACGTCGCCCGCCTTCTGGACACCAGGCCATGACCGCGATCAGCCCGCACGCGACCTCCTTCGCCGAGTTCATCAGCCCGACCGAGGAGCTGATCGAGGAGGCGCGGCGCGGCCGCATGTTCGTCCTGGTGGACGACGAGGACCGGGAGAACGAGGGCGACCTGGTCATCCCCGCGCAGTTCGCGACGCCCGATGCCATCAACTTCATGGCCAAGTACGCGCGCGGCCTGATCTGCCTCGCCATGACGCGGAGCCGCGTGGAGCAGCTCGGCCTGCCGCTCATGGCGCAGTCCAACGGCACGCGGCACCAGACGGCCTTCACCGTCAGCATCGAGGCGCGGGACGGCGTCACGACCGGCATCTCCGCCGCCGACCGGGCGCGCACCGTCGCGGTTGCCATCAACCCGGAGCTGGGGCGGGAGCACATCGTCACCCCCGGGCACGTCTTCCCGCTCGTCGCGCGGGACGGCGGCACGCTCGTCCGCGCCGGCCACACGGAGGCGGCGGTGGACCTCTCGCGCCTGGCGGGCCTCAACCCGGCCGGCGTGATCTGCGAGATCATGAACGACGACGGCACGATGGCCCGGATGCCCGACCTCGTCGCCTTCGCCCAGCGCCACGGCCTGAAGCTCGGCACCATCGCGGACCTGATCGGCCACCGGCGGCGGACCGAGCGGCTGGTCCGGCGGGTCGAGGACGGCCGGATCGAGGGCATCGGGGGCGGCTGGCGGGCCGTGGTGTACGAGAGCACGCTCGATGCCGGCGAGCACCTGGCGCTGGTGAAGGGAGAGGTCGCGACGGCCGAACCCGTGCTCGTGCGGATGCACGCGACCTCCGTGCTCGGCGACCTCGTCTCCGGCGGCACCGACAGCCTGCACCGCGCGATGCGGGCCATCGCGGCAGAGGGCCGGGGGGTGGTCGTGCTGCTCCGCGACTGGCGGGCCGACGGCCTTTCCCGGCAGGTGCGGGTGGGGCGGGAGCGGCGCGGCGCGCCGGCCGAAATCCGGGACTACGGCATCGGCGCGCAGATCCTGGCCGATCTCGGCCTGCGCGACATCGTGCGCCTGTCGGACAATCCCCGCACGGTGGTGGGGCTTGAGGGGTATGGGCTTTCCGTGGTGGAAACCCGGCCCATCCCGAAGGACCATGAATGAGCACGAAGGACAGCCCTGAACGCGCGCCCGCGCGGCTCGACGGGCCGCCGCCCCGCATCCTCATCATCCAGGCGCCCTACTACGCCGAGGTGGTGGGTGGCATGCGGCGAGGGGCGGAGGGCGTGCTCTCGGCGATCGGCGGGACGGTGGAAACGGTGGACGTGGCCGGCGCCTTCGAGCTGCCGGGGGCGCTGCGCATGGCGCTCTCCTCCGGCAAGACCTGGGACGGGTTCCTGCTGCTCGGCTGCGTGGTGCGGGGGGAGACGGACCACTACGACTTCATCTGCGAGGCGGTCTGCGCCGGCGTGATGGCAATCTCGGCCGAGACGGGCAAGGCGGTGGGCTTCGGGCTGCTCACGGTGGACAACCTGGCCCAGGCGGAGGCGCGCTCCCGCCCCGACCGCCACAACAAGGGCGCGGAGGCGGCGCATGCTGTGCTCGGCCAGGTGGCGCTCGCGCGGCGCTGGAGGCTCGCATGAGCCGCGCCCCGCTGCCGGCCGCCCGGAAGGGCCGCCCCCGCACGGGCGCGCGCATCGCCGCCGTGCAGGCGCTGTTCCAGTCCGAGCAGGCCGGGGAGAACCCGGAGGCCGTCATCAACCAGTTCGTCCGCCACCGCCTCGGCCCGGGGGAGGGGGAGGACGGGCTTTCCGAGGGCCGGGTGCCCGATGCCGATGTCCGCCTCTTCGCGGCCATCGTGCGCAACGCGGCGACGCAGATCGAGGCGCTGGATGCCGAGCTCGGGCGGCACCTCTCGGCCGACTGGCCGCTCGAGAAGCTGGACCCGGTGCTTCGCGCCATGCTTCGCGCGGCGGCGTCCGAGCTGATGCAGCCGAAGGACCCGCCGGCGCGGGTCGTGATCAACGAGTACCTCGACATCGCGCATGGCTTCTTCACCGGGGAGGAGCCGCGCTTCGCGAACGGCGTGCTGGACAGCCTCGCCCGCAAGCTCCGCCCGGAGGACTTCCCGGCGGCCCGCGCCTGATGGGCCTGCCGGGTGAGTTCGCGCTGATCGCCCGGCACTTCGCCCCGCTGGCGGGGGCCGGCGCGCTGGACCTCTC
>DASQNQ010000248.1:0-4694 GCA_035644895.1 Acetobacteraceae bacterium
GCGCGCTCGGCGCGCGGTGGCGCTTCCGGGGCGCGACGAAGTCCCGGTAGTAGGCTACCGCGTGCTCGACCAGCCGCGCCAGCAGCGGGTGGGTCTCGGCCGTCGCACCCGGCGCGTAGCGCGCGAGGAAGCCCCAGAGGATGGCGGGGTCGTCCGCGTTCACCACCGAGGCGAGGTTGAGCAGCATGGCGAAGGGGACGGGCGAGCCTGGGTCGTTCGTGCCCCCGCCCGTGATGTGCCAGGCGGGGTTCGCGGGGTCGGGCTGGGTGCGCAGGCGGTCGGCATTGGCCACGAACTCGTCCACCGCGCGCGGGATGACGTCGAAGTAGAGCCGCTTCGCGCGCTGCGGGGAGTTGAACATGTACTGCGCGAGGCTCTCGGGCGGGGCGTAGCGCAGCCACTCCTCGATCGTCAGGCCGTTGCCCTTGCTCTTGCTGATCTTCTGCGCGTTCTCGTCCAGGAACAGCTCGTAGGTGAAGCCGACGGGCGGCTCGGAGCCGAGGATGCGGCAGATGGCCGAGGACAGGCGCACCGAATCGATCAGGTCCTTGCCCGACATCTCGTAGTCCACGCCGAGGGCGTGCCAGCGCAGCGCCCAGTCCGCCTTCCACTGCGCCTTGCAGTGCCCGCCGGTGATGCGGGTGGCGAAGCGCTCGCCGCTCTCCGGGTCGCGCCAGACCAGCTCGTCGGCCTCCGGCCGCACCTCCTCCATCGGCACCTGCATCACCACGCCGGTCTTCGGGTGGATGGGCAGGAAGGGGGAGTAGGTGGCGCGGCGGTCCGGGCCGAGCGTCGGCAGGATCACGCCGCGCACCTGCTCGTGCCGCTCGGCCATCCGCAGCAGCGCGGCGTCGAACCGGCCGGCGCGGTAGTAGTCCGTGCTCGACGCGAACTCGTACTCGAAGCCGAAGGCGTCGAGGAAGCCGCGGAGCCGCGCGTTGTTGTGCGCGCCGAAGCTGTCATGCGTGCCGAAGGGGTCCGGGACCGCGGTCAGCGGCCGGCCGAGGAAGCCCGCCAGCATCTCCCGGTTCGGCACGTTGTCCGGCACCTTCCGCAGCCCGTCCATGTCGTCGCTGAAGGCGACGAGGCGGGAGGGCAGGCCGGTCAGCCGCTCGAAGGCGCGGCGCACCCAGGTCGTGCGCGCCACCTCCCCGAAGGTGCCGATGTGCGGCAGGCCGGAGGGGCCGTAGCCCGTCTCGAACAGGGCAGAACCCTTCCCCTGTGCCCCGACCCGCGCGGCGACCTTCCCCGCCTCCTCGAAGGGCCAGGCCTTCACGGAGGCAAGGGCGGGGTCTGGGGCTTGAGCGGAGGAGGTCATCGCCTGGCGTGATGTCCCGGGTATCTTTGCGGCTGTGCTTATAGGGCGGCACCCAGCGGCGCGCGACCCCGGGCAGGCGGCAGCGCCAACGCCCGGCCAGCGCGATCGGCTGCCATGCGGCGGCCAGGGTCTTTCTTTGTTCCCGCCGTCCCATCACATTGCCCGCCATGTCCATGCCGCGACCCGGGGCCGCGGGCCCAGCTCCGCGGCTTCTCCTGCCCGCATCCCCCGCATTGGTCGCCGGCCAGGGCGCCGCCATCCTGCTGACGCCGGAGGGTGAGGTGCTGCGCGTGCCGCCCGTGCAGCTCCACCGGCACCTCGACGGCGCGGCGCCCCTGCTCGTCCATGCGCCGGCCACCGCCCGGCGCCTCGGCATCGCGCCCCTCGAGTCGGCCTGCGACCTGCTGGAGCTGTTCGCCTTCTGCATGCCGGCCCGCCCGGCCGCGCCGACGCCGCGAGGCCTCGCCCTGGCGCTGGAGATGGACCCGCCCGCGGATGACGAGGCGATGGCCGCCCTGCTGCCGGAGATGGCGACGCGGATGCTGCGCCACCTCGCGGCCGGGCGCGGCCTGCCGCTCAACCGCGACGCCGCCCCGCTCGCCGCCCGGATGGGGGATGCCGCCGGCTGGCCCTGGGCGGAGAGCGTTCTCGCCGCCCTCGGCCAGCCCGGCGCGAAGCCCTCCCTCGACCCGCTGCGCGTCTGGCGCCGCCTGCCGGAGTGGGAGGAGTCGGCCCCGCCTCCGCCCCCCGCCGCGCAGGGCGTCACGCCGTCCGAGGCGCGGGCGCGCCTGGGCGACATCCTGGGGGAGGGAGCGGAGCAGCGGCCGCAGCAGGCCGACTACGCCTCGGCCGCTGCCGCCGCCTTCCGGCCGCGGGAGATGCAGGGCGTCCCCCACCTGGTGCTGGCCGAGGCGGGCACGGGCACGGGCAAGACGCTGGGCTACGTGGCGCCCGCCAGCCTGTGGGCGGAGCGGAACGGCGCGCCGGTGTGGATCTCCACCTTCACCCGCAACCTGCAGCGCCAGATCGACCAGGAGACGGCGCGCCTCTACCCCGACCCGGCCGAGCGGCGGCGCCGCGTCGTGGTCCGCAAGGGGCGGGAGAACTACCTCTGCCTGCTGAACTACGAGGAGACGCTCGGCCAGGCCTCCCTCGCGCCGATGGTGCTGCCGCTGGCGCTCGTCTCCCGCTGGGCGCTGGCGACGCGCGACGGCGACCTGATGGGCGGCGACTTCCCCGGCTGGCTGGCGGAGCTGTTCGGCCACCACGCCATCTGGCCGCTGGCCGACCGGCGGGGGGAGTGCATCCACTCCGCCTGCCCGCACTACAAGACCTGCTTCGTGGAGCACTCCATCCGCCGTGCCCGCGGTGCGACGCTGGTGGTGGCGAACCACGCGCTGGTGATGGTGCAGGCGGCGCTGGGCGGCGGCGAGGACGGGCGGCCGCTGCGCCTCGTCTTCGACGAGGGCCACCACCTGTTCGACGCGGCGGACGCCGCCTTCTCAGCCGCACTCACCGGGGGCGAGGCCGCCGAGCTGCGCCGCTGGATCCTGGGCGCCGAGGGCGGGCGGTCCCGCGCGCGGGGCCTCGCGCGGCGGATGGAGGAGCTGGTCGCCGACAAGCCCGAGTTCCAGGCGCCGCTGGATGCCGTGCTGCAGGCGGCGCGCTGCCTGCCCGGCCCGGGCTGGCCGACGCGCCTGGCCGAGGACCGCGCGCCCGCCTCTACCGGCGCGGAGGGCGGGATCGCCGTCGCCGAGGCCTTCCTGCGCCGGGTGCGCGCCCAGGTCCTCGCGCGGTCGCGCGACGAGGACGGGCTCTACGGCGTGGAGTGCGACCTGCACCCGCTGGGCGACGGCATGGCCGAAGCCGCGGAGGCGCTGGAGCGCGCGCTGGAGCGCCTGCGGGAGCCCCTGCAGACGCTGCACGACCGCCTCGCCGCGCGGCTGGAGGAGGAGGCGGACGACCTCGAGGTCGGCCAGAAGATCCGGATCGAGGCCGCCTGCCGGGGCATGGAGCGCCGCGCGCTGATGCCGCTCGGCGCCTGGAAGTCCATGCTGCGCACGTTGCGGGAGCCGCCGCGCCGGGCGGGCGAGCGGCCGCAATACGTGGACTGGCTGGCGCTGGAGCGGCGCGAGGGGCGGGAGGTGGATGCCGGGCTGCACCGACACTGGCTGGACCCGACCGTGCCCTTCGCCGCCACCGTCGCCGCCCCCTCACACGGGCTGCTCGTCACCTCGGCCACGCTGCGCGACGCAGGCGAGGACGAGGAGGATGCCGAGGGCGCCTGGCGTGCGGCGGAGGCGCGGACCGGCGCCGCGCACCTGCCCGGGCCCGCCATCCGCGCCGCCGTGGCCTCGCCCTTCGACTATGCCAGCCGCACGCGCGTCATCGTCGTGACCGACATCGCGCGCGACGATGCGGGGCAGGTGGCCGCCGCCTACCGGTCGCTCTTCCTCGCCTCGGGCGGCGGGGCGCTCGGGCTGTTCACGGCGGTCCGGCGGCTGCGCGACGTGGCCGGGCGGATCGCGCCCGCCCTGGCCGAGTCCGGCATTCCGCTCTACGCGCAGCACATGGACGCCATGGACAACGCCACGCTGGTGGACGTCTTCCGGGCGGAGGAGGCGTCCTGCCTGCTGGGGACGGATGCGATGCGGGACGGGGTGGACGTGCCGGGCCGGTCGCTGCGGCTGCTGGTCTTCGACCGCGTGCCGTGGCCGCGCCCCTCCATCCTGCACCGGGAGCGGCGGACCTGGCTCTCAGAGGGTCGGCCCAAGGCCTATGACGACGCCATCTCCCGCCACCGGCTGCGGCAGGCCTTCGGGCGGCTGGTGCGCCGCGCCGACGACCGGGGCGTCTTCGTGCTGCTCGACGGCCGCTGCCCCTCCCGCCTGCTGGCCGGGCTGCCGGAGGGGGTCGTGCCGCAGCGCCTCGGGCTGCGGGACGCGGTGGCGGCGACGGCGGAGTTCCTGAACGGGACGGGGTGAGGGCGAGCGGATGGCGCTTGCATGATGTTCGACGTCGAACTATATAATTCGACGTCGAACATGAGGAGCGACGCCATGACCCTTCCCCGCCGCCTCGTGCTGCAGGTCGCCGGTGCCGCCGGCCTCGCACTCTCGCCGCTCGGCAGGGCCGGGCAGGTGGTGCGCGCCGCCACGCCCGACCCGGCCGCGCCCTGGTCCGCCGCGGCGGCCGCGGCGGCGCATCCGGACCCGCGCGTCCGGGCGCTGGCCTGGGCGGTGCTCGCCCCCAACCCGCACAACCGCCAGCCCTGGATCGCGGAGCTGCCCGCGGCGGCGCCGGACACGGTGGTGCTGCGCTGCGACCTCGACCGGCGCCTGCCGGCGACGGACCCCTTCGACCGGCAGATCACCAT
>DASQNQ010000249.1:0-1733 GCA_035644895.1 Acetobacteraceae bacterium
TGACGCGCGACAACCCGCTGTCCAAGGTGCCCGCCCTGGTGCTGGAGGACGGCACGGCCGTCTTCGACAGCCCGGTGATCTGCGAGTACCTGGACACGCTGGGCGACGCGCCGCCGCTCTTCCCGCCGGCGGGCACGGCGCCGCGGCTCAGGGCGCAGGTCCTGCACGCGACCGCCGACGGCATCATGGACGCGGCCGTCGCGCGGCGGATGCAGGCCGCCCTGCCGCAGGACGAGAGCCGGCAGCGCTTCGATGCGCGGCAGCGGGCGGCGGTGGAGCGGGCGCTGGCGGTGCTGGAGCGCGACCCGCCGCAGGGCCTGCCGGACATCGGCGCGGTCGCGCTGGCCTGCGCGCTCGGCTACCTCGACCTCCGCTTCGGCCATGAGCCCTGGCGCGAGGCGCATCCGCGCCTGGCCGGCTGGTTCGCCGAGGTCTCGGTGCTGCCGCCGCTCGCGCGGACGGCGCCGGCCGCGTGAAGAGGCGAGGGGGAGCGGCAGCACGCCGCCCCCCTCGCGGCTACCGGGCGAAGACGCGCGCCGAGAGCGCGGTCTGGTAGATCAGGTTCAGCAGGTCGCTGGTGAGCTGGAAGTTCTTCGGGTCCAGCACCGGCAGCACGATCAGCTCGTCACCCGGCTCCGGCGGCTCCGTCGGCTCCAGCACCAGCTCGCCGCTCGCCTTGCGGATCATCACCTGATCGAGGGAGCCGCGGGCCGCGGTGCCGCCCGCGCGGCTGACGTAGTCGCGGATCGTCATGCCGGGCCGCCAGACCACCGCCTGCGGCGCCTGCACCTCGCCGGCCACCAGCACGGTCTGGACGCGCTCCGGGATCACGATCGTGTCGCCATCCTCCAGCCGCACGTCGGCGCACTGGCCGCCGCGGTCCATGACGACCAGCCGTCCCTCGGGCTGTGTGCGCCGCGCGCGGCTGATGTAGTTCGCGACCAGGTTCGCCTCGCTCGCGCGCACGTTGGCCACGCCCGTCGTCGGCGAGATGGTCATGAAGAGCTGGCGCTCGAGCCGGTCCATCGCCTCGTTGATGATGCGCATCTGCTGCGCGGCGAGCGACGGGCGCAGCAGGAAGACCGCGCGCGTGTTCGCCAGCTCCGGCTCCACCGCGACGTGGTCCAGCACGGAGCAGAGCGAGGTGGTGCGGTCGGTGATGAGGACGGACGGGCCGATGCGGCTGCCTTCCACCATCACGCGCACGGTCTGGGCCGGGGCGTCGGTGATGAAGGTCGCCACGTCCTGGTCCATCAGCTGCATGCCGGCCAGTTCGCGGATCGTGACGTAGCGTGCGAAGGGGCGGCCCTGGCGCGTGCCGCGGATGGCGACGTTGGTGGCGGCCGGCAGCGGCGAGGCGAGGCGGATCAGCTCCGCCCCCGGCATCGCGCGGCCCGCGACCTCGAAGAGGTAGTTGTTGCGCACCGCGCCGTCGGCACCGACCAGCGCGCCCTGGGGGGGCACGACGATGGTGTCGTTCTCCTGCAGCGTGATGCGCGGCAGCTCGCCGTTCAGCAGGAAGCGGTAGAGGTCGATGCGCGCGATGGTGCGCCCGCCGCGGTTCACCGCGATGTCGCGGTAGGAGCCGCGCGCCGGGTCCACGCCGCCGGCGCGCGCCAGGTACTCGAGCACGCTGTCCTGGCCGGCGCCGATGTGGCGCCCGGGCCCGCGCACGAAGCCGGTCACGAAGGTGCCGATGCGCCCGACCGACAGGAGCGTGGCATAGACCTGTA
>DASQNQ010000250.1:0-4348 GCA_035644895.1 Acetobacteraceae bacterium
CGCGGGGCGCCATGGCGCAGGCGAGGAGGAAGGCGCCCGCCACGCCCGATGCGACCGTCAGGCCGATGCCGTGCAGGACCGGCGTCGCGCATATGGAGAGCAACCCGAAGGTGAGAAGCGTGGAGACGGCGCAGTTCAGGACGGCTCCCAGGCTGGCGTCGGCGCTTGCCCCGGTGCCGGGGCCTGTCTCCCCGCCCGCCTGGGCGAGGAACAGGGAATAATCCATCGCCAGCCCCGCCAGCAACAGCAGGGAGGCCAGGTGGAAGAGGCTCAGCGCCTCCCCTGCCAGCATCAGCACGGTCAGCGAGAGGATCACCGCCCCCCCGATCGGCGCGGCCACGCCCAGCACGCGCCCCGCGCCGCGCAGCCCGGCCGCGAGCAGCGCCAGCACCGCGCCGCCGCCCGCCAGCGCCCAGAGGCCGGTCAGCCGCACGTAGTCGTCGAGCAGCCGCTCCATCTCGACCTTCACGTCGAGGAACAGCACGCCCGGCAGGCCGAGGCCCGTTGCCGCCCTCTCCAGCGCCAGCGGGTCCGCGACACCGGTCGCCGGCGCGATGCCCCAGACCTCGCCCCCATGGCGCACGATGAGCGGGTCGAGGCGGGCAGCGAGCGTCGGCGCGCCGGCGGCGAAGGCGTCGAGCCCGAGCGGCGCGAGCGCACGCGTCTCCTCGACCGCGGCCAGGAAGGGCGCGAAGGCGCCGGTGCGGAAGGGCAGGCCCGCGGCGGCCTCCCGCAGCGCGGCCTCCAGCGCCGCGCCATCCGGCAGGGCCGCCTGGCGGGCGCGCTGCGTCTCCAGGCCCGGCAGGTAGCGGCTGGGCAGGTCGAGGCCGCGCAGCAGCCCCTGCGCCACCAGCGGCCGTACCGCCGCGCCCAGCGCCTCGGAGGCGGCGAGCACGGCCTCGGCCGTCGGGGCGGGGCCGATGACGAAGAGGCTGCGCACGTCGGGCGCGCCGAGCTGGCCCCGCAGCTCCGCATCCAGCGCCTGCTGCGCCGCCGGCACGGGGGAGAGCGCGGCGAGGTCGCGCTGCCAGGCAGGGCCGCCCCGCGCCGCGAGCAGCAGCGCCGCCGCGCCGAGCAGGCCGAGCGCCAGCCCCCGCCGGCCGTGCAGCGCGCCGAGCGCCCGCGCGAGCACCCTGGGCAGCGGCCGCGCCGCGATGCGCAGCCCCGGCGGGACGACCAGGGGCAGGACGAAGCGCGTGACGAGCGCGGCGGCCAGCAGCCCGACGCCCGCGAAGACGCCGAGCTGCACGAGGCCCGGCAGGCCGGAGCCGAGCATCGCGAGCAGCCCCGCCGCCGTGGCCCCCGCGGCCAGCCGCAGCGCCGGCCAGATGCGGGCGGCGGCCTCGGACAGCGCCTCCCCCTCCCGCCGGAGGGTCAGCAGCAGGATGGGGTAGTCGGCGGCGACCCCGAGCATGGTCATGCCGAATCCGAAGGCGATGGCATGCACGCTGCCCGAGAAGAGCAGCGCAGCGCCCCATCCCGCGACGACCGAGGCCCCGAGCGGCACCGCGACCAGCCCGAGCACGAGGAAGGAGCGGAAACGCCAGTAGAGGAACAGCGCGAGGAGCAAGGCCGAGGCGAGGCTCACCAGCGCGACGTCGGCCTTGATGCCGGCCGCCGCCTCGGCCGCGAAGACGCCGGGGCCGCTCAGCAGCAGCCGCGCGCCCGGGGCCGGGTTCGCCGCGGCGAAGGCGGCGCGGAAGGCGGCCATGGCCGCCTCCTGCGCCTCCGCATCCAGCCCCGCCCCCTGCCCGCGCGCGACCAGCAGCGCCCGCGGCGCGCCGGAGGGGGTGGTGGCGAACCAGGCGCCGTCCTGCACCTCCAGCCGCTGGTCCGCCAGGAAGGCCGCGGCGAGGCCGAGGAAGGCGCCGGTCGGGTCGGCGAAGCCGAGGCGCACGAGGACGGGGGAGGCCGCCGAGCGCAGCCCGTCCAGCAGCGCCTCCAGCCGCGGACGCAGGGCGTCGGCCGTGAAGGCCTCCGGCGGCGTCTCGGGCGAGAGCAGGTAGCGGTGGCGGAACAGGAACGCCTCCTCCCCCTCCGACAGGCGGGTCGTGCCGTCGCCCACGAGGGCGAAGCGGCCGGAGGCGCGCAGCCCCGCCGCCGTCTCGCGCGAGAGGCGCGCCAGTTCCGCCCGGTCCGCGCCCTGGATGGCCGCGAGCAGCAGGGTGGTGGCCGCGCCCGACTGCAGTTCGCGGAACAGGAAGGCGCTGGCCGGTGTGCGTCCCGGCGGCAGGAACTCGGCCAGGTCGGTGCGGGGCGGCGCCAGCCAGCCGAGCACCCCGCCGAGGCCGGCGAGCAAGGCCAGCGCGCAGATCAGGCGCCGCATGGGGCGGTCAGGCCTGGCGCCGCCGGCGCCGGCGCATCTGCACCCAGACGAGGCCCGCGATGACGGGCACCAGGGCCGCCAGCACCACCTCGGCCTGCAGCCCCGCGGCACCCCAGGGCAGCGGCTTGATCGCGTAGCCGAGCAGCGAGAGCAGGTAGTAGGAGATGCCGGCGACGGAGAGGCCCTCGACCGTCTCCTGCAGGCGGAGCTGCGCGCGGCCCGTCTCGGCCATCACCTTCAGCAGGTTCTGCGTCTGCGCCTCCTGCGCCACGGCGACGCGGGCGCGCAGCAGGTCCACGGCGCGGGCGCAGCGCTCCGAAAGCGTCCCGATCCGCGCGCCCGTGGCCTCCACGGTCGCGAGGGCGGGGTCGAGCCGGCGCTCCAGGTACTCCGCCAGCGTGGGCAGGCCGGTGAGGCGCGTCTCCCGCAGCGAGGCGAGGCGCCGCCCGACCAGGTCGTGATAGGCGCGCGCGGCGGAGAAGCGGTCGGCCGTCGCCGCGCCCAGCCGCTCGATGCCGGTGGCCAGCTCCGTCAGCTCCTCGAGCGCCGCGCGCTCGGCGGGCAGGTCCTGCAGGGCCGAGAGCCGGGCGCCGAGCGCGGCGAGGCGTTCGGAGGCACGGGCGAGTTCGGGCGCGGCGGCGCGGGCGGGCGGCAGGGCCAGCAGGGCGAGCAGCCGGTAGGTCTCGATCTCCCACAAGGCCTGGGCCAGCCGCCCCGTGAGCGCCGGGGCCATGCCGTGGTCCTGCAGCAGCAGCCGGGTGAAGCCGTCGGCATGGACGCGGAAGTCGGTCCAGGCGGTGGCCGCGCCGCCGGAGAGGGCGGCGCCGGCCAGCGCATCGGCCACGAAGCAGCCGGGGGGCGGGCCGGCATCCTCCGGCACGGCGACCACGGCGAGGTGGCAGGCGACCAGGGTGCGGCCCGGCATGGTGGCGAGCCAGTCGGACGGGACGGCCGCAATGGCGGGCTGGCCGAAGGGATCGGCCGAATCGGTCCCCCCTGGGGCAGCGCCCTCGCGCAGGAAGGTCCAGCCGTCGAACTCGGTGTGGCGCTCGTAGCGCAGGCGGAACTCGCCGAAGTCGAGCAGCACGAAGTCCGCGCCCTCGGCCGGCGGCGTGACGCCGTGGCGCCGGCAGAGCGCGGCGATGTGGGCGATGGGCGCGCCCCGGCTCCCCCCCGGCTCGGCCAGCAGGGCGAGGCGGCTGATGCTGGCGGGGGTGGCGAGCGGCAGCGGCGGGCGCGCATGAAGCTCGCCGGCCAGCCTGTCGCGGTCGGGGTGCAGGGGCAGGTTGCGGATCATCGTCGCCGGGCAAGCTACAGGCGATGGCCGGTGGGCGGTAGGACAAACGCGCCCCGGAAGGCGGGGACACACGGGCGCGGACACGCCCCGGTTGCGCCCCGTGCAGACCTGCCCCCGGTGCAGGCAGGGCTTGTCCGGGGCGGGATGCCTCAATACATGCCCGGTTGCACGGGGCCCGGAGCGGGTCCCGATCCCCTACCCCATCCGCAGCAAGTGGGGGCGGGCGCGGCGCCACAGGCGGGAGGAACCTCCTCCCCAGGGCCGCCCCCGTCCGCCGAGAGGAGGTTACACGGATGAGCAAAGTCATCGGCATCGACCTGGGCACGACGAATTCCTGCGTCGCCATCATGGAGGGCCCCAGCGGGGCGAAGGACAGCGTCCGGGTCATCGAGAACGCCGAGGGCGCCCGCACCACCCCGTCCATGGTCGCCTTCGCCAAGAACGGCGAGCGCCTGGTGGGCCAGTCCGCCAAGCGCCAGGCGGTGACCAACCCGCAGAACACGCTTTATGCCGTGAAGCGCCTGATCGGGCGCCGCTTCGACGACCCGATGGTCGCGAAGGACAAGGGCCTCGTCCCCTACACCATCACGCGCGCGCCGAACGGCGATGCCTGGGTGGAGGTCGACGGCAAGGCCTACGCGCCGCAGCAGATCAGCGCGAACATCCTGACCAAGATGAAGGAGACGGCCGAGGCCTATCTCGGCGACAAGGTGACGCAGGCCGTC
>DASQNQ010000251.1:0-13665 GCA_035644895.1 Acetobacteraceae bacterium
GCGGGCGCCGCGTCGCGCAGCACCGCCTCCGGCCGGGTCGTGCCGATCCAGGCGCCGACCGCGGTGGTGAAGGCCCACCACGGGTCCGCCATCGCGCGCTGCACCAGGGCAGGCGCCGCCGCCGTGCCACACTCCGTCACCTGGCGGACCACGGCCTGCGGGGCGCGCGCGGCCTCCAACTTCTCCTGCACCGAGGCCTGCAGCGGGTTCAGCAGGAAGATGGCGACAAGGAAGGCGACCAGGTCCGCGAACATCTCAGGCCGCACGCCGCCACGGCACGAAGGCGAGCGCCGCCAGCGCCGCGATGGCGGCGAGCGCGGTGGCGCTGCGGGAGGCAACGGCCGCCCCGGCCTCCCCCGCCAGCAGGGCGGGGATCTGCGCGAGCGCCGAGCCCCCGCCCATCAGCGCCACGAGGCAGAGCACCGCGCCCACCGCCGCGGCCGCGACAGGCCAGCGCGCCAGGGTGGATGCGGCGAGCGCCATCGCGCCGAGCGCCGCGGGTATGAGCGCCGTCCAGTGGACCGGCCCGGCCGGCAGCAGGTAGCCAGCCGCGCCGACCAGCAGCAGCACGAGGCCGAGGCCGCGCAGCACGGCCGCCACACGACGCGCGCGCGGATCGGAGCGGGTGTCGGTGATGCCCATGAAGCTTCCCCTCGATCGCGTCCGACATCGCGCAGCGCCACGCCACGCCAGAGGGGCCCGGACGTTGCGGAGGTGGCCCCGCACCCCGGGTGGGTCAAGGGCGCCCCGCGCGCAGACGGGCGTTGCGCCGGCGCGGCGCGGCGCGCCAAGCTTCGCGCCGTACCTGCCGGAGCCTGCCCATGCACCGCCGCACCCTGCTCTCGGGCCTCGCCGCCCTGCCTGCCATGCCCGGCCTGCCCGCGCTGGCGCAAGGCACGGCCGCGCACACACTGCGCTGGGTACCGAACGCGGACGTCACCACGCTCGACCCGCTGAACACCACCTCCTACGGCGTGCGCAACCACGGGCACATGTGCTGGGACACGCTCTATGGCCCGGATGCGGAGTTCGTCATGCGCCCGCAGCTCTGCGAGGGGCACGTCGTGGAGGATGACGGGCTGCGCTGGACCTTCACGCTGCGGGACGGCCCGCGCTTCCACGACGGGGAGAGGGTGCGCGCCGCCGATGCCGTGGCCTCCATCGAGCGCTGGATGCCGCGCGACACGCT
This sequence comes from Acetobacteraceae bacterium, assembly GCA_035644895.1. Lineage (GTDB taxonomy): Bacteria > Pseudomonadota > Alphaproteobacteria > Acetobacterales > Acetobacteraceae > Falsiroseomonas. The sequence continues at coordinate 1,190 of DASQNQ010000251.1, forward strand.
CGGCCAGACATTGCGGGAGCGGGTGGAGGCGATCCGCGCGCTGGATGACCGGCGCTTCGAGATCCGGCTGCGGCGCCGCTTCGGCCCGATGATCGAGGCGCTTGGCAAGCCGTCTTCCTATCCCTGCTTCGTCTACCCCGAACGCTTCGCGCGCGTGGACCCGACGCGCCCCTTCACCGAGGTTGTGGGCTCCGGCCCCTACCGCTTCGTGGCGGAGGAGCGGCTGCAGGGCGCGCGTGCCGTCTACCGGCGCTTCGAGGGCTACAGCGCGAACCCCCGCCCGCCCTCCCTGCTCGGCGGCGCGAAGCTCGCCCACTTCGAGCGGGTGGAGTTCCAGTGGATGACCGATTCCGGCACCGCCGCCGCCGCGCTGCAGGCGGGCGAGGTGGACTGGTGGGAGCAGGTGGCCGCCGACCTCCGCCCCGTGCTGCGCCGCCACCGCGACATAACCATGGAACGCGTGGACTTCGGCGGGCTGATGGCGATGCTGCGCCTGAACCACCTGCACCCGCCCTTCAACGATCCGGCAATCCGCCGCGCCCTGCTGCCCGCGATCAACCAGGCGGACTTCATGACGGCCGCGATGGGCACGGACCGCGCGCTGTGGAACGACGGCGTCGGCGTCTTCCCCAACTCCTCGGCGCTGGCGAACGACGAGGGGATCGGCGTGCTGAGCGGGCCGCGTTCCTTCGACGCCGCCCGGGCGGCGCTGCGTGCGGCGGGCTATGCCGGCCAGCCCGTGGTGGTGCCGCACCCGACGGACGTGGTGAACAACAACGCGCTCACCCTTGTCGCGGTGGACGCGCTGCGCCGCGCGGGGCTGAACGCGGAGGGCGCCACCAGCGACTGGGCCACCGTGCTCCAGCGGCGCGCGCGGCAGGAGCCGCCGGGGCAGGGCGGCTGGAACGCGCTGATCGTGGTGTTCGGCGGCGTGGACCTCGGCAACCCCGGCCAGCACCCGCTGCTGCGCGCCAATGGCCGTCAGGCCTGGTTCGGCTGGCCCACCAGCCCCGCGCTGGAGGCGCTGCGGGACGAGTGGCTGGACGCGACCTCGCTCGACGCGCAGCGGGCCGTCGCGCGGCGGATGCAGGCGCAGGCCTGGGTGGACGTGCCCTTCATCCCGCTCGGCCAGTACTTCGTGGACAGCGCCTGGCGCCGCTCCATCACCGGCGTGCAGAAGGGGATGGCGCTGCCACTCAACGTGCGACGGGCATAGCCGAGGCCTTCAGCCGACGCCCGAGCAGGAGCACCGCCACGAGCGGCAGGGCGAGCCCGGCCAATGTCGCGGCGATCGTCAGCTCCGGCAGCGCGGCGTAGTCCCCGCGCTCCACGGGCCAGGCGGCGTTCAGCCCGCGCGAGATCAGGGCCCCCGCCTGCAGGGCCAGGTTCATCAGGGACGCCATCAGCGCGAACCAGGTGGCCCTGCGGCCGGGCGGCGCATGCATGGCGATCAGGGTCAGCATCGGGATCATGCCGAGCTGCGCGAGCGGGGCCGAGAGCGCCGTGTCCACCAGCCCGATGGTGCGCGCGCCGAAGCCGAATTCCCGCTCCGTCCACTCGTGCAGCCCGAACAGCATCCCGATGGTCGGCAGGCTGAGGAAGGCGCCGAGCGCCGCGAGGCCGGCGAGCACGCCGCCCAGCGGCCAGCGCACGATCCGCCCGCCGAGCAGCAGGGTGCCGAGGATCGCGAGCCCGGTGCCGATCTGCGCCAGCGTGCCGAAGAAGCCCTGGTCGTAGCCCAGCACGTCCATCTGCCACCATTGCAGCCCCGGCCCCGCCTGCGGCGCCGCGCGGAAGGCGAAGATGACGAGGCCCGCGGCCGCCATGGCCCATTTCGTCTCGCGCGGCATGTCGCCGACCGTCAGCCCGAGCAGCCAGACGAGCACGCCGAGCGTGAGCGCGAAGGCGATCTCCGCCCCGAAGGGCGGCGACAGCACGCCGAGCGCCACCATCGCCGCGCCGAAGCCGAGGCCGCCCAGCAGGATGCGCGCATCCGGCCGCTCCTCGGGCTCGCCCACCGGCTCGCGCAGCATGAGGGCGGCGACGAGGGAGGGGATCGGGATCGCGGCCGCGATCAGGAACACCGTCGCCGTCGGCAGCACCTGCGCCACCCACCCGCCGGCGCCCGCCACCAGGAAGGCGCCGCCCATCAGGGCCACGCGGCCCAGCACCTGCACGTCGCCGAGCTCGGCCTGCACTGCCTCCGGGTCGCGCGGCGTGCCGTCCGGGCCGGTGCGCTCCACGACCTCGGTCGTCAGCGCGTCCGCGACGCTGTCCTGGACCACCAGCCCGACGACGGCGAGAAGGGACGCCGCGACGTACAACGTCTCCGCCCCCAGGCCCCCCGTCATGCCGGCCGCCGCGGCCGACAGCGCGAGGCTCGCGCCCACCTGCAGCGCGGCGCCGAGCAGCACGTAGGCACGGCGGCGGGAGCCGAGGATCGGCACCGTGTCCACCAGGTGCCCGAACACCATCTTCATCGTCCAGGGCACGGTGAGCCAGGCCGAGAGCGCCAGCAGGTCGGGCGCCGAGAGGCCCAGGTGCTCCCGCACCCAGAAGGTCTCGGCGATGGCGGCGAAGCCGCTGGCGCCGGCGACGAGGTAGATCAGCAGCGGCGGCGCCGTCCGCCGGTTCAGCATGGCGAGCGGCGCGAGGACGCCGCGGACCGGCAGCGCGGCCATCAGCGCGGCAGCCGCACGTCCTTGAAATCGCGCCATGCCCCGGGCAGGCGCTTCAGGACCCTGCGCTCCCGCGCCGCGGCCCAGCCCTCCAGCGCCGCGACGGCGGAGGCCAGTTCGGGCCGGCCCTCCGCCAGCCCGCGGGCCAGCGCGACGGCCATCGCGGCGTCGTTCAGCCGCCCCAGCCCCTCCTGCAGCGCCCGGGCGGCGCGGCGGTGCGCCTTCACCTGCTTGGGGCGGTGCAGCGGCGCCAGGAACTCCATCCCGTAGCGCAGGCGCTTCACCGCCTTCCGCAGCGCGTGCAGCTCCTCCGTCCCGCGCCGCCGCAGGTGGCGGCCGCGGCGGCGGACCCGGCGCTCCAGCCGTTCCTGCATCGCCGCCGCCGCATCGCCCACCTTCCGCCCGGCCGCCTCACCGCCCGGTGCCTCCGCCCAGGCGGCGAGGCGCAGGATGGTGGCGCCGAAGGCAGGGGAGGCGATCTCGGCCGTCACCCGCGCACGCGCCGCATCGCGCGCCGCCTCGGCCGCGGCGCGCAGCGAGAGCGGTGCACCGCCATCGTCCAGCTCCTCCGCAGCGGCGGGCAGGGTCTCGTCCAGGAACACGTCCCAGTCCCGCGCTTCGCCCAGCGTGCGGCCGATGCGGCGCAGCCCGTCCGTCATGGCCTCCGCCTCGGCCGCGTCGAGCGCCGGCGCGAAGAGGGCGATGGCCGCGCGCAGCCGGCGCAGCGCGATGCGCAGGCGGTGAACCCCCTCCGGCTGCCCCGACCCGGCCGCGGGCAGGGCCGAGATCAGCACCGAGAGGCTGGCGCCCACGGCCTGCCGGAACGCCTCGCCCACCTGCGTCCCAGGCCGCAGGTCGAGCGGCGGCTGCTCGATCGCCGGCCGCGGCGTGCCGAGGCGGAGCCGCCAGCCTCGCTCGGACTTCGCCTCGGCGCCGAGGGTCAGCGGGAAGGCGGCCTGCAGCTCCGCCGCGAGGCGGTAGAGGGGCGCGGCCGGGCCCTCCTTCAGCTCCAGCTCCAGCTCCCGCACCTCCTCCCGCGCCGCGCCGGCGCGGATCTCGCCGCGGTCGAGGCAGGCCTCCACCACCGCGCCGTCGCGGCGCAGGAGGCGGATGCTGCGCCGGACCTCCGTCGTGAAGGCCGGGCGGAGCGGGCCGAGGCCGCCGAGCCACGGGGCGGCCGGCGTCTCGGCGAGACGGTCGAGCGCCGGCTCCTCTTGCTCCACGGGCCATTCCCACTCGCCCCGCGCGAAGGGGCCGCCGGCGCCGCGCAGCTTCAGCGTCTGGGTGAGGCGGTTGCCGCGGCGCCGGATGCGCAGGCTCGCGCCGCGCTGCGCGAGATCGCCCGCCTCCGTGTCGAAGTAGGTCGTCGTCTCCTGCCGCGTCTCGGCCGGTGCGGCCAGCGCCGGGTGCGCTTCCAGCTCGGCCTCCATCCCGGCTGGGACAAGAAGCTTGATCTCGAGTTCGAGCGGGATGGCATCACGGGTCATGGCGGGGTGGCAACGCCGCGTGCGGCCCTACGATCCCAATGTTTCGAAATCAACACAGAACTGCTACGGATCATCAACCCGGCGTGACAGCGGACCCGGACGGGCCGGGGACGGGTGGCATCGGGGCCGCGCATGGTTAGGGTCCGCGCGCCCTGCCCAGGGGCGATTTCGGGACGCACCAATGGCTTCGGCCCTTTCCCTGTTCGACCAGACGCGCATCGCCCGGCCCGGCCTGTGCCAGATCCTCCCGCCCGAGGTGCTGGCGCTGCACATCGTGTCCGACCTTGCCATAGGGCTCGCCTACTTCTCCATCCCTGCCGCCATCGCCGTGTTCGTCATGCGGCGGCGGGATCTGGTGTTCTCCTGGGTGTTCTGGCTGTTCGCGGCCTTCATCATCGCCTGCGGCACGACGCACTTCGTCCATGTCTGGGGCCTGTTCAGCCCGGACTGGTGGCGGGAGGGGATCGTGAAGGCCGTCTGCGCGGTGATCTCGGTCGTCACCGCCGTCGCGCTCTGGCCGCTGCTGCCCCGCGCCCTTGCCCTGCCCAGCCCCGCGGCGCTGCGGCGGGAGGTGGAGGAGCGCCGCGCCGCCGAGGCGCGTGCGCTGCGGAGCGAGGCGCGCATGTCGGCCTTCATCGCGAACCTGCCCGAGGCGCTGTTCGTGCTGCGCACCGCGCCCGGCGGCAACTTCAGGTATGAGGCGGTGAACCCCGCCTTCGAGCGCCTGTTCGGCCTGTCCCGCGCCCAGGCGGAGGGCGGCAACCCGGAGGCGCTGCTGCCGCCCGCCATCGCGCAGGCGGTCCTGCCGCGGTGGCGGCAATGTGCGGCGGAGGGACGGCGCTTGGACTACGCCGCCGAGGCCGAGACGCCGAACGGCTTCCGCGCCTGGCAGACCGTGCTGGTCCCGATGCAGGGGGCGGACGGCCAGGTGGACCAGCTGCTCGGCACCGCGCGTGACGTGACGGAGACGCGCCGCCTGCAGCTCGGGCTGGTGCAGAACGCGCGGCTCGCGACCGTCGGCACCATGTGCGCGGGCCTCGCGCACGAGATGAGCCAGCCGCTCAACATCGCGACGCTCTGGCTGCGCCGGGCGCAGTCGGGCGCCGCGGAGCGGCTGCCGCAGGCGATCGCGGTGGTGGAGGGGCAGCTCCGGCGCATCGCCGACCTCGTGGCGCGAATCCGGGCGCTGGCGAGCGCCGAGGACGCTGCGCCGGTCCGCTTCGATGCGGCGCCGGTCGTGGCCGCGGCGGTCGGCACGATGGCGCGGCAGGCGGTGGACGAGGATGTGGAGGTGACGCTCGAACCCGCGCCGGCCCCCCTGCCGGTCCGTGGCCAGCCCGCCCGGCTGGAGGAGGCGCTGCTCCACCTGCTGGCCAATGCGCGGGAGGCCTGCGCCGCCCGCCGGGCCGCGGACCCCTCGGCGCCCGCCCGCATCACCGTCCGGCTGCTGTCGGACAGCCGGACTGGGGAGGCTGTGGTGGAGGTGCAGGATACCGGTCCGGGCATCCCGGACGCGCTTGCGGAACGCATCTTCGATCCCTTCTTCACGACCAAGGAACCGGGCACGGGCGTGGGGCTTGGTCTGACCTTCGCACTGGGGGTCGCGCATGCGATGGGAGGACGGATTGAGGCACACAACCCGGTCGAGGGCGGGGCGTGCCTCCGCCTGATCCTCCGTCTCGACCAGGATCCGCAGGCCGCCGCGGAGGCGCAGCGGGGATGACCCTGTGACGGCCCGCATCCTGGTCGCGGAGGACGAGATCCTGGCCGCCATGGCGCTCGAGGACGAGCTGCTGCGGGCGGGCTATGAGGTGGTGCTCGCGCCGGACGGTCTGGCGGCCTTGACCCAAGCCGAGCGCAGCCCGCCCGACCTGCTGCTGACCGACCTCCGGATGCCGCGCCTCGACGGCGGCGGGCTGATCCGGCGCCTGCGCGAGGTCCGCCCTGACCTGCCCGTGGTGGTGATGACCGGTTACGCGCCGCCCGGCGGTGGCGAGGCGTTCCGCCGGCCGGGCGAGGCGCCGGTGACGGTGTTCCCGAAGCCGGTCGACATGGACCTGCTGGTTGCGACACTGCGGGACCTGCTGGCGCCCTGAGTGGGACGGGCTATACCCCCCCCGGCGGATGCGACTGAGGGAGGACAGATGGCCCCGGGTATCTTCTCGCTCGAGGGGCGGGTGGCGCTGGTGACGGGCGCGTCCGGCGTGCTCGGCGCGCATTTCGCGCGGGTGCTGCACGGGGCAGGCGCCTCCGTCGCGCTGGCCGCGCGCCGGCCGGAGGCCGTCGCCGGGCTGGGCGCGCGTGCCATGGCCGTCGCGCTCGACGTCACCGACCCGGCCTCCGTCGCCGCCGCGCTCGATCTCGTGGAGGCGCGCCTCGGCCCTTGCGACCTGCTGGTGAACAACGCCGGCATCGCGGTGACGCGCCCCTTCCTGGAACAGTCGGAGGCCGACTGGGACGCCGTGCTGGACGTGGACCTGCGCGGCGCCTTCCTGGTGGGCCAGGCGGCGGCGCGCCGCATGGCGGCGGCGAAGCGGCCGGGCGCCATCGTCAACATCGCCTCCGTGCTCGGTGAGCGCATCATCCCGGGCGTCGCCGGCTACACGGCCGCGAAGGCCGGGCTGCTGCACCTGACGCGCCAGATGGCGGTGGAGCTGGCGCGCCACCGCATCCGCGTGAACGCGCTGGCGCCGGGCTACATCGCCACCCACATCAATGCCGACTTCTTCGCCTCGGAGGCCGGGCAGGCGATGGTGCGGCGGATTCCACAGCGGCGGCTCGGCACGCCGGACGACCTCTCCGGCCCGCTCCTTCTGCTCGCCTCGGAGGCCGGCGCCCACATGACGGGCGCGGTGGTCACCGTGGATGGCGGGCATTCCGTGAACAGCCTGTAGGACCTGCACGCATGGACTTCTCCCTGCCTCCCCACATCGAGGAGATGCGGGCCCGGGTGCGCGACTTCGTGGACCGACGCCTGATCCCCCTCGAGGCCGACCGCGCCAACTACGACGAGCACGAGAACATCCACCCCGACGTGCTGCGCCGGATGCGCGCCGAGGCCAAGGCCGCCGGCCTCTGGGCGCTCCAGATGCCGAAGGAGCGAGGCGGCGGCGGGCTGCCCGTGGTGGGGATGGCCGCCTGCTACGAGGAGATGAACCGCTCGATCTTCGGCCCCGTCGTGTTCAATTCCGCGGCGCCGGACGACGGCAACATGATCGTGCTGAACAAGGTGGCGACCGAGGCGCAGAAGGCGCGCTGGCTGCAGCCGATCATCGACGGCGAGGTGCAGTCCGCCTTCGCGATGACCGAGCCCGATGGCTGCGGCTCCGACCCCGGCCTGACCTACACGCGGGCCGAGCGCGTCGGCAACAGCCGCTGGCGCATCACCGGGCGCAAGCACTACATCACGGGCGCGGGCGTCGCGAAGCATTTCCTGCTGATCGCACGCACCTCGGATGACGACCGGAAGGGCCTCACCTGCTTCCTGTTCCATGCCGACCAGCCGGGCTGGCACATCATTCGCCGCATCCCGATCATGGGGCCCGAGGAGCATGGCGGCCACTGCGAGATCGCGTTCGAGGGGCTGGAGGTCGCGGACGAGAACGTCCTCATGAACGTCGGCGACGGTCTGAAGGTCACGCAGATCCGCCTGGGCACAGCACGCCTCACGCATTGCATGCGCTGGCTGGGCATGGGGCGCCGCGCGCTGGAGATCGCGATGGCGCGCATCGGGCAGCGGCAGAGCTTCGGCCAGAAGCTGGCGGACCGCGAGAGCGTGCAGGGCCTGGTGGGCGAGGCGGCGATGCAGCTCCAGGTCGGGCGGCTGCTGACGATGAACGCCGCCTGGGCGCTGGACCAGGGGAGCTTCGCGCGGAAGGAGATCTCCATGGCGAAGATCGTCGTGGCGGACGCGCTGCACCGCGCGGTGGACACCTCGCTCCAGCTCCTCGGCGCCACGGGCTACTCCAAGGACACGCCCGTCGAGTGGATGTACCGCTACGCGCGCCAGGCGCGGCTGGTGGACGGCGCGTCGGAGGTGCACCGCATGGTCATCGCCGGGCAGCTTCGTGCGAAGGGCGCGGAGTTCTTCCACTGGGGCGCCGACCCGCATGGATGAGGCGGCGCGGGCGCGGCTGCGGGACTGGCTGGCGCAGGCGGCGGGCGACCCGGCGCTGGGGATCACGGAGATGGCGATCCTTTCGGGCGGCGCCATCCAGCAGAACTGGGCGCTCGACGTCACGCTACGCGGTGCACCTGCGCGGCTGGTGCTGCGCACCGATGCGCCCGCGGTGCTCGCCGTCTCCCACCCCCGCGCCGCGGAGTTCGCGCTGCTGCGCGCGGCGGAGGCGGCGGGCGTGACGGTGCCGCGGCCGCTCTTCCTGTGCGAGGATCCGGGCGTGACGGGTCGTCCCTTCTTCGTCATGGCTCGCGCCGAGGGCATCGCCGCGGCGCACCGCGTGGTGCGCGACGCCACGCTCGGCGGCGGACGCGAAGCCTTGGCCGCGGCGCTCGGGCGAGAACTCGCGCGCGTCCACCGCATCCGCCCGCCGCGCCACGACCTGCGCTTCCTGGGCGAGCCGCCGGAAGACGCTGCGCGGGCGATGGTGGCCCAGCTGCGCGCGCGGCTGGATGAGGGCGGCGTGCCGCGGCCGGCCATCGAGTGGGGCCTGCGCGCGCTGGAACGCGCCGCGCCGCCGCCCGTGGCGCCCGTGCTCTGCCACAACGACTTCCGCACGGGCAACGTCATGGTCTCCGCGCGCGGCGTGGAGGCGGTGCTGGACTGGGAGTTCGCCGGCTGGGGCGACCCGCACCAGGACCTCGGCTGGTTCTGCGCCAAGTGCTGGCGCTTCGGCAACGTGGCGCAGGAGGCCGGCGGCATCGGCCCGCGTCAGGCCTTCTACGCTGGCTACGAGGCCGAGGCGGGCACGGCCGTGGACCGCGCACGCATGCCGTGGTGGGAGCTGGCGGCGACGCTGCGCTGGGCCGTCATCGCGGCCGACCAGGCGGCGCGCCACCTCTCCGGCCAGGAGCGCAGCCTGGAACTCGCGCTGACGGGCCACATCGTGCCGGAGCTGGAGTGGGACGCGATCGCCATGGCGGAGGGGCTGTGATGCTGGAGCGCCCGGACGGCGCCGACCTGCTCGCCACGGCGCGGGAGGTGGTGCTGCAGGAGATCCTGCCCGCCCTGCCGGAGCCGGCGAGGATCCAGGCCCGCATGGTCGCGGCCGCCATCGCGCTGGCGCTGCGCGAGCGCGAGGCGGAGGGCGAAGCCGCGCTGCGGGCGGAACTTGCCGCGCTGACCGGCGCGGGTGAGGCGCAGGCGCAAGCCGCCTTCGCCGCGGCGATCCGCGCCGGGCGCTTCGACCCCGGCACGGAGGGCCACGGCGCCGCGCTCGACCTGCTGCGGCGCATGGCGCGGCTGCGCGCCGCGGTCAGCGCGCCCAGGGCGCTCTCGGGGGGGTAGTTCATGCAGGACGCGGAACTCGACACGCTGCCGAAGCGGCCGGCGAACCACGTGCCGCTCTCGCCGGTGTCCTACCTCGCGCGGGCGGCGCGCATCTGGCCGGGGCGCGTGGCGGTGGTGCATGGCGCGCGGCGCGTCACCTATGCCGAGTTCCACGCGCGCGCGCGGCGCCTGGCCTCCGCGATCCGCCGGGCCGGCGTGCGGCCGGGCGAGGTGGTGGCGATCCTCGCCCCCAATACCCCCGCGATGCTGGAGGCCCACTACGGCGCGCCGATGGCGGGCGCGGTGCTCTGCCCTGTCAACACGCGGCTCGACGCCGCGACGGTGGGCTTCATCCTGCGGCATGCCGGCGCGAAGCTGTTCCTGGTGGACCGGGAACTCGCCGGCGTGGCGCTGACCGCGCTGGCGGGGATGGAGGCGCCGCCGCCGCTGGTGGACATCGCCGACGACGCCGTCGCCGCGCCGCCCCCGCCCGGCGCTGCCTTCGAATACGAAGCATTCCTGGCCACCGGCGACGCGGCCGAGCCGCCGCACGCGCTGGACGACGAGTGGCGGGCCATCTCGCTCTCCTACACCTCCGGCACCACGGGCGACCCGAAGGGCGTCGTCGTTCACCACCGCGGCGCGCACCTGAACGCGGCGGCGAACGCGTTGGGCTTCGAGCTGACGCCTCGCAGCGTGTACCTGTGGACGCTGCCGATGTTCCACTGCAACGGCTGGACCTTCACCTGGGCCGTGACCTTGCAGGGCGGCACGCATGTCTGCCTGCGGAGGCCCGAGCCGGCCGCAGTCTTCGCCGCCATCGCGGAGCACGGCGTCACGCATCTCTGCGCCGCGCCCGTCGTGCTCACCATGCTGATCCACGCGCCCGGGACGGCGAAGCGCCCGCTGCCGCACCGCGTCCGCGTCGCGACGGGCGGCGCCGCGCCTCCGTCACCGGTCATCGCGGCGATGGAGGGCATGGGGTTCGAGGTGATCCACCTCTACGGCCTCACCGAGTGCTATGGCCCCGCCACCTACTGCGCCTGGCAGCCGGGGCTGGAGGACATGGCTCTGGAGGATCGCGCCCGCTTCATGGCGCGCCAGGGCGTCGCGCTGCCGATGACGGAGGAGGTCGCGGTGCTCGGCCGCGAGACGGGCCTGCCCGTGCCGGCCGACGGCGCGACCATCGGCGAGCTCTGCCTGCGCGGCAACACGGTGATGAAGGGCTACCTGCGCAACCCAGCCGCCAACGAGGCCGCCTTCGCCGGCGGCTGGTTCCACACGGGGGACCTCGCGGTGATGCACGCGGACGGCTACGCGGAGGTGAAGGACCGCTCGAAGGACATCGTCATCTCGGGTGGCGAGAACATCTCCTCGCTCGAGGTCGAGGAGGTGCTCTACGCGCATCCCGAGGTGATGGAGGCCGCGGTGGTCGCGCACCCGGACCCGAAATGGGGCGAGGTGCCGCATGCCTTCGTCACGCCGAAGGAGGGTGCCACGGTGACGGAGGCCGACCTCGTCGCCTGGTGCCGCGCGCGGCTGGCGGGCTTCAAGGTGCCGAAGCACGTCACCTTCGGCCCGCTGCCCAAGACGGCGACCGGCAAGATCCAGAAGTTCGAGTTGCGCAGGCAGGTCAGCGGCGGATGAGGATGTAGTTCACCGTCAGCTCCACCGTCACCCCGTTCGGGTCCGCGGGCGGCGGGAAGGGCGGCAGTTGCGCGCCCTGGAAGGGGAAGGTGGTTCCGAAGTTGAGCGAGGGCGAGACGGACGGCGTCGCGAGCCGCACGCTCCGCACCGTCCCGTCCGGCTCCGCCGTCACGATCACGCGCACCGTGCCCTGCTCGCCGAGTTCGATGGCGCGGCGCGGATAGCGGATGTTCTGGTCGAGCCAGCGGCGGAAGGCCGCACTCCAGTCCGCGCCGACCTCGGCGCCGCGCACGCGGACGGTGGGGTCGGGGCTTGCGCGCCCCTCCGCAAGCCGCGGATCCACCGTGAGGTCGAGCCCCCGCGCCTGCGGCCGCCCGGCCGGTGGGCCCGAGGGTGAGGCAGGTTGGCCGAGCTGCAATCCCTGCGGCAGCAGCACCGCGCCCGGGGGCAGCGAGGGCGGCCGGGGCGCCTCCGGCACGCGCTCGCGCAGGCGCAGCTCGGGCGGCGGAGGCAGGATGTCTGCCAGCTCCGGCAGGGGCGGCAGGTCCGGCGCCGGCTCCGGGGCGGCGGTGTCCGGAGGAGGCGGCTCGGAGGGCGGGGCCGGCTCGGGCGCCGCCGCGGGTGGCGCCTCGACCGGCGGCGGTGGTTCGGCGGGCGGCACCGGTTCGGGCGGCGCTTCGACCGGCGGTGGTGGCTCCGTGGGCGGGATCGGCTCGGGCGGCGTCTCGACCGGGGGTGCCGGCGCGATTGGTGGCGCGGCCTCGGCGGCGGGCGGCGCCTCGACCCCGGGCGGGGGCTCCGCCTCGGGCTGTTCCGGCTGGCCGCCCTCGAACACCACGTCGAAGGCAGGCGCCGGCAGGTCGCGCCGCGGCGCCGCGCGGTCCGCCAGCAACAGGCCGAGGAAAAGCGCCGCGTGCAGGAGGGCGGAGGCCGCGAGCCATGCGGCCAGGCGCCGCCTCCGCCGTGCCAGGAGGGTGCGGCTGGTGCCGGCGGAGGTCAGGGTGCCGGCCGCACCACCCCGGCGCAGATCCCGAAGCCGAGCTGCGCGAAGCCCTCGCGCCGTGCGCGGGCGGTCAGCACCACCTCGTCCCCGTCCTCCAGGAAGCGTCGCGCCTCGCCGGAGGCGAGTTGCACCGGCTGGCGGCCCCCGCGCGTGATCTCGAGCAGCGAGCCGAGGCCCGTCTCCTCGGCCGTCGAGATGGTGCCGGTGCCGAGCAG
>DASQNQ010000252.1:0-6121 GCA_035644895.1 Acetobacteraceae bacterium
CGGCAATCCGTGGTGGATCCGCACCGTCACGTTCGAGAACTACGCCGCCATCCTCGGCAACGAGATGTTCCGTGGCTTCTTCTGGAACAGCCTGAAGGTGACGGTGCTGGTCGTGGCGCTGACCATGCTGATCGCGATTCCGGCGGCCTTCGTCTATCCCACGGCCTTCATCACCCGCCCCGACGAGATGCCGCTGACCATCGGCGTGGTCAGCCAGCTCATCCGCGGCGACACCTTCGCCTGGGGCCAGCTCATGGCGGGCGCGCTGCTGGCGGCGCTGCCGCCGGTGATCGTCTACGCCTTCCTCATGGACTACTACATCGCCGGGCTGACGGCCGGCGCCACCAAGGGATAGGGAACGATGGCTCAGGTATCGCTCCGCAAGGTCGTCAAGGCCTATGAGGGCGGCGTGCAGGCCGTGAAGGGCATCGACCTGGAGATCGCGGACCATGAGTTCGTCGTGCTCGTCGGCCCGTCCGGCTGCGGGAAGTCCACGACGCTGCGCATGATCGCGGGGCTCGAGGAGATCACGGGCGGCGAGATCGCGATCGGCGGCACGGTGGTGAACGACATACCCCCGCGCGACCGCGACATCGCGATGGTGTTCCAGAACTACGCGCTCTACCCGCACATGTCGGTCTACGACAACATGGCCTTCGGCCTGACGCTCCGGAAGTTCCCGAAGGAGGAGATCCGGCGCCGCGTCGAGAACGCGGCCCGCATCCTCGACATAACGCAGCTTCTGGCCCGCAAGCCGAAGGCGCTGTCGGGCGGCCAGCGGCAGCGCGTCGCCATGGGCCGCGCCATCGTGCGCGACCCGAAGGTCTTCCTGTTCGACGAGCCGCTGTCGAACCTCGACGCGCAGCTCCGCGTGAACATGCGGACCGAGATCAAGAAGGTCCACCAGACCGTCCGCACCACGACCGTCTACGTGACCCACGACCAGGTCGAGGCGATGACGCTCGCCGACCGCGTCGTGGTGATGAACGGCGGCGTCATCGAGCAGGTCGGCCCGCCGCAGGAGCTGTACCACCGCCCGGCCACCCGCTTCGTGGCGGGCTTCATCGGCAGCCCGTCCATGAACTTCATCCCCGCGCGGGTCGAGAACGGCTCGGGCGCGCTGCGGCTGAACCTGCCGAACGGCATCGTCCTGCCGGTGCCGGAGGAGCGCACGGGCCGCTACGCCGCGGCGGCGGGGAGGGAGGTGCTGTTCGGCATCCGCCCGGAGCACCTGACCGAGCCCAAGAACCTGGACCGCCCCAACATCGCCGTCTTCGAGCTCACGCCCGAGGTGATCGAGCCGATGGGGATGGAGACGCTCGTCCATCTCTGGATCCAGGGTGCGGAGGTGTGCTCCCGCATCGACCCGACCACACCGGCCGCCCCGGGCCAGCCCATGCAGGTCGCCGCCGACCTCAACCACATGCACCTGATCGACCCGGGCGACGGGCGGGTCCTGTAGGCACCCCTTCCGCGGGCGCCGCGGCAGGGCCATGCTGCGCGCAACGCCAGCCAACGAGAACCCACATGGCCCCCGCACCCGTCCTGGTCGCCGCCCCGCGCCTTGAAGCCATCGTCGCCGCCATCTTCGAGGCCGCCGGCTGCGACGGGGCGGAGGCCTCGCGCATCTCCCGCCACCTGCTCGGCGCGAACCTCGCGGGCCATGACAGCCACGGCGTCGCCCGCGTGCCGCGCTATGTCGAGTGGCTGGAGCAGGGCCACGTCCTGAAGGGGCAGACCGCGGACGTCGTGACCGATGGCGGCGCCTTCGCGCTGCTCGACGGCAAGTTCGGCTTCGGCCAGACCGTCGCGCCGCAGGCCGTGGCGCTCGGCATCGAGCGCGCCACGCAGCACGGCATCGCGGTGGTCGGCCTGCGCAACGCCGGCCACATCGGGCGCGTCGGCGAGTACGCCGAGAGCGCGATCGCGGCGGGCCTCGTCTCCGTCCACTTCGTCAACGTCGCGGGAAGCTGCCTCGTCGCGCCCTTCGGTGGCACGGAGCGGCGCTTCTCCACCGCGCCCTTCGCGGTCGGCGTCCCCCTGCCGGGGCGGCCGCTCGTGCTCGACTTCGCGACCTCGCACGTCGCGGAGGGCAAGGTCCTGGTGGCCAGCAACGGGGGCAAGCCACTGCCGCCCGACGCGCTGGTGGAGCCGGACGGGCGGCTCTCGGGCGACCCGCGCACGCTCTACGGCGACTACCCGCCGGTCGGCCCGCGCACGCCCGGCGCGGGACGCGGCGCGATCCGCGCCTTCGGCGAGCACAAGGGCTCGGGCCTCGCTTTGATGTGCGAGATGCTGGCCGGCGCGCTGACCGGCGGCGGCATGTCCGGCCCGGTCGAGGGGCGCGGGCGCATCGCGAACGGCATGCTGTCCTTCTACGTCTCACCCCGGCATTTCGGGACGCAGGCGGAGTTCGAGCAGGCGGGCCGCGCCTATGTGGAGTGGATCCTGGGCACGAACCCGGTCACCCCCGGTCAACCCGTCCTGGTCCCCGGCGACAAGGAGGCCGCGACGCGGGCCGAGCGGCTGGCAGGTGGCGTGCCGCTGCAGCCCGACACGTGGGAGGGCATCCTGCAGGTCGCCCGGCGCCTCGGCGTCCCCACGCCCGCCTGATCACAGGCCATGGATCCTGTCACACGCATCCTGATCCAACTGGCCCAGTGGTGGCGCAACCCGCCCTCGCGCACCCATGCCGCCGTCATGGGGTTCGCGGTGGTGGCGGCGCTCGCCATTGCCGCGGTGGAGCACGTGGTCGGCTGGCCCGACTGGCTCACCACCGAGCCTGTGCCGGTGCGCCGCCCATGACGCCGCCTGGCCGGCCATGAGGCGTGAGGCGGCGGCCGACATCGTCGTGGTCGGC
Source organism: Acetobacteraceae bacterium (assembly GCA_035644895.1). Classification (GTDB taxonomy): domain Bacteria; phylum Pseudomonadota; class Alphaproteobacteria; order Acetobacterales; family Acetobacteraceae; genus Falsiroseomonas. Next base: position 2,861 of record DASQNQ010000252.1, read on the forward strand.
GGCGGTTCGGCCGGCTGCATCGTCGCAGCGCGGCTGAGCGAGGACGCGCGCACCCGCGTCGTGCTGCTGGAGGCGGGGCCACCCGACCGCGACCCGATGATCGCGCTGCCCGGCGGCTATGCCCGGCTGTTCGGCACGGGCCGCTACGACCCGCGCTTCGGGACGGAGCCCGAGCCCGAACTGGATGGCCGCAGCATCCACTGGCCCCGCGGGCGCGTCCTCGGCGGCTCCGGGTCGGTGAACGGCCTTGTCTTCCTGCGCGGCAGCCCGACAGACTACGAGCGCTGGGCGCAGGCCGGCGCGCGTGGCTGGGCCTGGGACGACGTGCTGCCCGCGTTCCGCCGCATGGAGACCTGGCTTGGCCCACCGCACCCGGACCGCGGCACCGGTGGACCCATCCAGGTCGGGGAGCCACGGCGCTTGGCGCCCGCCGCCCAGGCCTTCGTCGAGGCCTGCGCGGCCGCCGGCCTGCCGCGCAACCGGGACATGAACGCCGGCGGGATCGAGGGTGCGGGCCCCATTCAGCTCAACGTGGACGGGCGCTTCCGCTCCTCCTCCGCGCGCACCTACCTGCGGCCGGCGATGCGGCGGCAGAACCTCGCGGTGCGGACCCTCTCGCCCGCGCTGCGCATCGTGGTGGAGGCGGGGCGCGCCACCGGCGTCGTGACGCGCGGACCCGACGGGCAGGAGGTGCTGCATCCGGCGCGCCGCGGCGTGGTCCTCTCGGCCGGCGCGATCGAGACGCCGAAGATCCTGATGCTGTCCGGCATCGGGGATGGGGAGGCGCTGCAGGCCCTCGGCATCCCGTTGGTGCGCCACAGCCCGGATGTCGGGCGCAACCTGCAGGACCACCTGGTCGCGAAGGTGATCTGGCGGACGCGCCCCTGCGGCACGCTGAACGAGACGCTCGGCCGGCCGCTCGGGATGGCGGGCATGGGGCTCGACTGGCTGCTGCGTCGCCAGGGACCGCTCGCGATCGGCGCGGGGGAGGCGACGGCCTTCGCCCGCATCACCCCGGGCGCGGAGGAGCCGGAGGCGCAGCTCCTCTTCATCAACTTCTCCACCTACAGCTACGCGGAGGGGCTGCACCGCTTCCCGGGCGTGATGTGCAACTACGGCCCGTGCCGGCCCGACAGCCGCGGGGAGGTGGCGCTCCGCTCCCCCGACCCGGCCGAGGCGCCCATGATCCGGGCCAACTACCTGAGCCACCCGAACGACCTGCGCGTCATGCTCGGCGCCGCGCGGCTGACGCGGCGGATCGCGACGCTGCGCCCGCTCGCCGACCTGATCGAGGCGGAGCTGCGCCCCGGCCCGGAGGCGCAGTCGGACGAGGCCATCGAGGCGAACATCCGCGCGACGGCCAGCACCGTCTTCCATCCCTGCGGCACGGCGCGCATGGGCTCGGACGCCCGCGCCGTGGTGGACCCGGAGCTGCGGCTGAACGGGGTCGAGGGGCTGCGTGTCGCGGATGCCAGCGTCTTCCCGCTGATCCCCTCGCCCAACATCCAGCCCGCCGCCCTCATGGTCGGCGAGCGCTGCGCGGAGTTCCTGGCGCGGGAGGCATAGGCGCCCGCTATGGCAGGAACCGCACCGCCTCGCCGGCCGGTGCGCCCAGCACCTCGTCCTCCCGCATCACCGCGCGGCCGCGCACCACGGTCATCACCGGCCAGCCCTTGCAGCGATGACCCGCGAAGGGCGTCCAGCCGCAGGGGGCGACGATCCAGGACTCCTCGATCACCCGCTCCCGCCGCATGTCCACCACGGTGAAGTCGGCATCGTAGCCGGCCGCGAGCCGCCCCTTGCCCACGACGCCATAGACCCGCGCCGGCCCCGCGCACATCAGGTCCGCGAGGCGCGAGAGGGAGAGGCGCCCGGCCGAGACGTGGTCCAGCATCACCGGCACGATGGTCTGCACGCCGGTCAGCCCCGCCGCGCAGTCGGGCCAGGGCCTCTCCTTCGCCGCGCGGGAATGCGGCGCGTGGTCGCTGCCCACGACGTCCACCGTGCCGTCGGCGACCGCTGCCCAGGCGGCGCGCAGGTGGCGCTCGTCGCGGATCGGCGGGTTCATCACCGCGTAGCCGCCGAGGCGGTCATAGGCCTCGTCCGTCTGCGTCAGGTGGTTCATCAGCACCTCCACCGTCGCGACGTCCCGGAAGTCCTTCAGGTGGTCCAGCTCCTCCGCGGTCGAGACGTGCAGGATGTGCGCGGGCCGCCCCGTCTTGCGCGCCAGCGCCATCAGCCGCCGCGTGCCGAGGAAGGCGCACTCCACGTCGCGCCACTCCGCGTGCATGCGGTGCGGCTGGCCGCGGCTGAACAGGGGCTTGCGCGCCTGCAGCCGGAACTCGTCCTCCGAGTGGTAGGCGACGCGGCGCCGCCCGGCGCGCATCACGCGCTCCAGGTTCTCGTCGTCCTCCACCATCAGGTCGCCGGTGGAGGAGCCGGCGAAGACCTTGATCGCGCACACCCCCGGCTGCGCCTCGAGCGAGGCCAGCTCCGCGACGTTCGCCTTGGTGGCGCCGACATAGAGGCCCATGTCGCACCAGGCCCGCCCGGCGATGTGGCCGCGCTTCCAGTCGAGCCGCTCGCGGTCCGTGATGGAGGGCTGGGTGTTCGGCATGTCGAACACGGCGGCCAGCCCGCCGAGCACCGCGCCGCGCGTGCCGCTCTCGATCGTCTCGACCGCCGCGTCGCCCGGCTCGCGCAGGTGGACATGCGCGTCGATCAGCCCGGGCAGGACGTGCAGGCCGCGGCAGTCCACCGCCTCCGCCGCGTCGGCGGTGCGCAGGTCGCCGATCGCGGCGATGCGCCCGGCGCGGACGCCGACATCGGCCGCCTCCTCGCCCCAGGGAAGCACGAGGGTGCCGCCGCGCAGCACGAGGTCATAGGCGGGCATGTGGGTCAGCTCCGTGCGGGGTGGTCGCCGAGGGTCGCGAACGTGTCGCCCCCGGGCGGGATGCGCTCGACATGGATGCGGTGCCAGAGCGCGTAGAACAGCAGGTTCCAGGCGGCGGCGCTGCGGTGCTTGTCGCCGCCCGCGTTGCGGAACAGCGCGAGGACGCGGTCGGGACGCGCCACCTCCGCCACCCCCGCCTGGGCCGCGACCAACGGCCCGAGCCGGTCGCCGGCGCCGGAGACCCAGGCCGCGACCGGCGCCGCGCCGGCCGGGCGGGGAGGGGCGGGCAGGGCGGCAAGGCCCTGCCGCTCGAGCCAGGCGCGCAGGATCCACTCCCCCCGGCGCCCGCGGACCTTCATCGCGTCGGG
>DASQNQ010000253.1:0-15686 GCA_035644895.1 Acetobacteraceae bacterium
GGGGCGGGTCGGGGGTGGTGATCTCCCCCGACGGCCTCGTGCTGACGAACAGCCACGTCGTGGGCGGCGCGCGGCGCCTTTCGCTCGGCTTGGCGGAGGGGGGGCACGCCGAATGCGAGGTGCTGGGCGACGACCCGGACACCGACCTCGCGCTGCTGCGCGCCGCGCTGCCCCCGGGCGTCCCGGCGGCGCGGCTCGGGGATTCCCGCGCGCTCCGGCGCGGCCACCTGGTGGTCGCCATCGGAAACCCGCTCGGCTTCGAAGCCACGGTCACGGCCGGCATCGTCTCCGCGCTCGGCCGGTCGCTCCGGGCGCGCAGCGGACGGCTGATGGATGACGTGATCCAGACCGACGCCGCGCTCAATCCCGGCAACTCCGGCGGGCCACTGGTCGGCACGAACGGGGAGGTGGTGGGTATCGCCACCGCCATGATCCGCGGCGCCCAGGGCATCTGCTTCGCGGTCTCGGCCAGCACGGCGCGCTTCGTGGTGGGGGAGTTCGTGGCCCATGGCCGCGTGCGCCGCGCGCATCTCGGCATCGCCGCGCAGACCGTGCCGCTGCCGCGTCGCGTGGCGCTGGCTGCCGGTGCGGGGCAGGCCGGCGTGCGGGTGGGAGAGGTGCAGCCGGGCGGGCCCGCGGCGCAGGCCGGGCTGCGGGAGGGTGACATCCTGCTTGCCCTTGATGGCCAGGCCCTGGGCGGCACGGACGACCTGGTGCGGATGCTCGGCGCCGGGCGGATCGGGCGGTCGGTCGAGCTGACGCTGCTGCGCGCCGGCCGGCTGGAGAGGCGCGCCGCCACGCCCCTGGAGCGGCACGGCTGAGAGCGGCGCAGGGGCCCGGTTGACCCATATCAAGGTGTCGCCGCGGCGTCTCGGGCATCACGCCGGCAGGAGGCGCCTGCCCATGGCCCAATGCCCGACCGACCTCGACCTGGCCCGCAGCAGCCCCTTCTTCGCTGCCGCAGGGGAGGCGGCGACTGGCCGGCTGATCCGGTCCGGCGTGGTCCGGCGCATGGCCAAGGGTACCGTGCTGTTCACGCAGGGCGAAACGCCGTCGGTGATGCACCTGCTGCTCGAGGGCAGCCTCGGCCTGCGCGCGGAGGATGAGCGGGGAGAGAGCACCCTCGTCGAGATCTTCGGTCCCGGCGAGGTGTTCCTGGCGCCCGCCGCCATCCTCCGCCTGCCCTGTCTTCTCTCCGGCGTGCTGCTGTCCGACTCCCGCCTGTTCATGATGCCGATGGAGGCGTTCCGGGATGTCCTCGACACCGACCCACGGCTCGCGCGCGCCGCGTACGAGCTGCTGGCGCGGCACTGGCGGCTGATGGTCGACCAGGTGGTCGACCTGAAGCTGCGCGACGCCGGGCGGCGCGTGTCGCGCTTCCTGGCGCGCCGGGCGCCCGAGGGCGACGCGGACCCGGATGGCGCCGCCCACGCGGCCCTGCCCGAGCCACGCATGGCCATCGCCGCACGGCTCGGGATGACGCCGGAGACGCTGTCGCGCACGCTGGGCCTGCTCGAATCGCGTGGCGCGATCCGGCTTGGCCGGCACGGCGCGGACATCCTGGACCGCTCCGGCCTGCTCGGCCCCGCCCCGGGCTGAACCGCCGCGGCCCGGACCGCGTTGCCGGGCACGCCGGGCTTGGAGGGGGACGGATTGCACGCATGGACGGGACAGGCGGTGTGGCGACGCGCCGCCCTCGTCATCGGCGTCCTCCTGGCGCTTGCCGGCCTCTGGTGGGCGGTGTCGACGGCAGGTCTGCTCGACCTGCTGTCCAACCGGGATGCCCTGGCGCGGGAGGTGGCCCGCCTCGGGCCGCTCGGTCCGGCCGCGGTGGTCCTCGGCATCGCCGCGGCGGTCATCGCCAGCCCGATCCCGAGCGCGCCCATCGCGCTCGCGGCCGGCGCGGTGTTCGGGAAGGTCTGGGGGTCGGTCTACGTGGTGGCGGGCGCGGAGCTCGGGGCCATCGCGGCCTTCCTGCTGGCCCGGCGCTTCGGCTATGGGCCGGCGCGGAAGGTGCCGTGGCTCGGGCGGTTGCTGGACCGCACGCGGTCGCAATGGCTGCTGGCCGGCATCGTGCTCGCCTCGCGCCTCGTGCCCTTCGTGTCCTTCGATGCCGTCAGCTACGCCGCGGGGCTGACGCCCCTGCGCCTGCCCTGGTTCGCCCTGGCGACGTTGCTCGGCGTCGCACCGGTCTCCGTCGCGCTGGTCTGGTTCGGGGAGAGGCTGGTCGAGCAGGGATCCGACTGGGTGCTCTGGGCCGTGCTCGCGCTCGGGCTCGTCACGGGCCTGCCAGTCGCGTGGCGGCTGCTGCGGCAGGGCGCGTGATCTCGGTCGTCATCCCGACCTGGCGGGAGGCGCCGCGCATCGGGCCGCTGCTGCGCAGCCTGGCCGCCGAGGCAACGCCACATGAGTTGATCGTCGTTGACGGCGGCAGCACCGACGGCACGGCGCTGGCGGCGGAGCGCACGGGTGCCGCGCGGGTCCTCCGCACCCCACCCGGGCGCGGCCGTCAGCTCGCGGCGGGCCTCGCGGCCGCGCGGGGCGACGCGGTGCTGTTCCTGCACGCGGACACGGCCTTCCCGCCGGGCGGGCTGGCCGCCGTCGCGGAGCTGATGGACCGGCGGCCGGACGTGGTGGGCGGCAACTTCCGGCTGCTGTTCGACGGCGACCCGGCCATGGCCGAGTGGCTGCGCCGCTTCTACGCCACGATCCGCGCGGTCGGCCTGTTCTACGGCGACAGCGGCATCTTCGCCCGCCGCGCGGTGCTCGACGCGGTGGGCGGCGTGCGGCCGATGGCACTGATGGAGGATTACGACCTGGTGCGGCGGCTGCGCCGGGCCGGGCCGCTCGCCTGCATCGCGGACCCGCCGCTCGTCACCTCCACCCGCCGGTTCGAGGGGCGCGGCCGCGCGGCCATCCTGGCCGGCTGGGCGCGCATCCACCTGCTCCACTGGGCGGGCGTGGCCCCGGAGCGCCTCGCCGCGATCTACGAACGGGACAGCGAGGTCCCAAAAGACGCCAGGTGGCGGTCGAGGAAGTCCAGCCGGTCCTGACCCCAGAACAGCTCCTCGCCCACCATGTAGCTCGGCATGCCGAAGACGCCGCGGGCCAGCGCCGCCTCGCTGTCCGCCTGCCGGCGCTCCGCCCAGCGCGTCTCGGCGCCGAGACGCAGCAGCGCGTCGCCGTCCTGGCCGCATTCCGTCGCGAGGCGCGCGAGGCAGGCCGGGTCGCCCGGATCCTGCTCCTCCGCCCAGACGGCGCGCAGGATGCGGTGCGCGAGGTGGATGGCCGCTGCGTCGCTGGCCGTCTCCCGCAGCGCGATGACGCACTGCGCGGCCAGCGGCTCGGGGAAGGGGCTGTGGCGCGGCCGGAGGTTCAGGGGCCGCTCCAGGAACGCGCTCCAGCGGCGCAACTCCTGCAGCCGGTAGGCCTGGCGCTGCGGCGCGCGCTTCGCGAGCGGCAGCCCGCCCGAGGCCGGGAAGAGAACGCCCGCATCCACCGGTCGGATCCGCAGCGTCGCGCCATGCCGCGCCGCCACGGCCACCACACGCTCCGCGCCGAGGTAGGCCCAGGGCGAGTTCAGCGAGAGGAAGTATTCGACCTCCATCGGCGCGCTCAGCCCTGGATGAACGGATTGGACCGCCGCTCCGCCCCGAAGGTGGAGGCGGGGCCGTGGCCGCACAGGAACCGGATGTCGTCGCCGAGCGGCAGCAGCTTGTCCCGAATGGAGGAGATCAGCGCGTCATGGTCGCCATACGGGAAGTCGGTGCGCCCGACGGACCCGCGGAAGATCACGTCGCCCACCAGCGCGAGGCGGAGCGCCTGGGCCACGAAGACGATGTGCCCCGGCGTGTGGCCGGGGCAGTGCAGCACCTGGAACTCCTGCCCGGCGATCTGGAGCGTTTCGCCCTCCGACAGGTAGCGGTCGGGCTGCACGCTTTCCAGTCCGTCGATGCCGAAGGCCTGCGCCTGGGCGGGGATCCCCTCCAGCAGGAAGGCGTCGCGCGCGTCGGGGCCCTCCACCGGCACCGGCGCGCCCTGCCGTGCCTCCAGCAGCCGCCTGAGCGCCGCGGCGCCGCCCGCGTGGTCGAGGTGCCCGTGGGTGAGGAGGATGCGCTCCACCGTGAAGTCGGCGCGGGCGACCGCGTCCAGGATCACCTCGGCGTCGCCGCCGGGGTCCACGACCGTCCCGCGCCCCAATCCCTCGGCCCACACCAGGGCGCAGCCCTGCTGGAAGGGCGTGACGGGCACCTGCGTGGCGCGGAGAGCGGGGGAGGGCGGGCTCATGCCCGAGACGTGCCGGGTGCCGCGGCGCCCGTCAACCTTCGCAGCCGGCGGCAAGTATCCGGCTGCGGAAGGCCATGCTGCCGGCGTGTGAATTCCGCCCGCGATGGTCCGTCGTCGGGCGCGAGCACCGATCCGAAGCTGGATCAGCCCCGCCATTGACCTGCGTCAAGGCGCCGGCGCGCGATTGGCGCGACCTTCCGGACAGAGCGATCCCGCTGACCATGACCGGAAGGGTCATCCACCATGAGCCAGGCTCAAGCCAACTGGACGGGGGGCCAGCCAACCCCGTCCCCGGCCGCGAAGGGCGGCACCCGCTGGCCGTCCATCAGGCCGTTGCTGCCGCTGATCGTGCTGCTGGCGATCGCGGCGCTGCCCGCGCCCGCCGGTCTCGCGCAGCACAGCTGGTACTACGTCGCCTTCTTTGCCGCCGTCATCGTCGGCCTGATCGTCGAGCCGATCCCGGCCGCGGCTGTGGGCTTCGTCGGGGTTGTCGCCGTCGCCGCCCTCGCCCCCTGGGTGCTGTTCTCCCCGGAGCAGCTCGCACGGCCCGACTTCAAGGCCACGACCTCCGCCATCAACTGGGCGCTCTCGGGCTTCTCCAACTCCACCGTGTGGCTGATCTTCGCCGCCTTCATCTTCTCCCTGGGCTACGAGAAGACGGGGCTTGGCCGCCGCATCTCGCTGCTCCTCGTCTCGAGGCTCGGCGGCCACACGCTGTCGCTCGGCTACGCGGTGATGCTGGCGGATGCGGTGCTCTCGCCCTTCACGCCGTCCAACACGGCGCGTTCGGGCGGCACCGTCTTCCCCGTCATCAAGAACCTGCCGCCGCTGTTCGACAGCAAGCCGAACGACCCGTCCTCCCGCCGCATCGGCGGGTACCTGATGTGGACGGCCATCGCCTCCACCTGCGTGACCTCCTCCCTCTTCCTCACCGCGCTCGCACCCAACCTGCTGGCGGTGGAGCTGGTGCGGAAGACCACGAACATCTCGCTCGGCTGGACCGACTGGGCGATGGCCTTCCTGCCGGTCGGCATCATCCTGCTGCTGGCGACGCCGCTGCTGACCTACGTGCTCTACCCGCCCGAGGTGAAGCACAGCCCGGAGGTCCCGCACTGGGCCGGGGAGGAGCTGAAGAAGCTCGGCGGCATCACCCGCAAGGAGCTGGTGCTGATCGGCCTCGTCTCCGGCGCGCTCGGCCTCTGGATCTTCGGCGGAGGCGTGATGGACGCGGCGACGGCCGCCATCCTGGTGGTCGCGCTGCTGATCGTGACGAAGACGGTCGCCTGGGACGACCTGCTCTCGAACAAGGCCGCCTGGAACACGCTGGTGTGGTTCGGCACCTTGGTGCCGCTGGCGGCGGGCCTCGTGCAGGTCGGCGTGGTGCGCTGGCTGGCCGGGCTGATGGGCGCGCAGCTCGCGGGCATGCCGGTGGTGCCGGCGATGATCGCGATCCTCGTCGCCTTCTACCTGCTGCACTATCTCTTCGCCTCGGTCACCGCGCACGTCACGGCGCTGCTGCCCGTGATGCTGACGGTCGCCGCGACCATCCCGGGCATGCCGATGGAGCAGATGGCGCTGCTGCTCTGCCTCACCCTCGGCATCATGGGCATCATCTCCCCCTACGGCACTGGCCCTGCGCCGATCTATGCCGGCAGCGGCTACCTGCCCGCCGCCGTCTACTGGCGCCTCGGCGCGGTCTTCGGGCTGCTCTACCTGGCGGTGTTCCTGCTGGTGGGCGTGCCGACGGTCCTGCTGACCCACTGAACGAGGCCCGGCGGCCCGCGTGCCGCCGGCTCCCCTTTCCGGATCGAAGATCGAAGCCATGATCGAAGTCAGCATCGACGGCCGCACCGCCCAGGTGCCGGAGGGCGTGACCATCGTCCTCGCCGCCGCGGCCGCCGGCATCCCGCTCACCGCCAATGTCGGCTGCATGGGGCAGGGCGTCTGCGGCGCCTGCCGCGCCCTGGTGCGGGAGGAGGGCTCGAACGAGGTCCGCTCCGTCCTCGCCTGCGAGACGCGGGTGCAGCCCGGCATGCGGGTCTCCTTCCTCGACCGCTTCTCGCCGCGCCATCCGCACGCCTACGAGGATGCCGACATCGCCGATGGCTGGACCGCCTGGCAGCGCATGCTGGAGGTCTTCCCGACGGCGGTGAACTGCCGCCACTGCTCGGGCTGCGACCGCGCCTGCCCGAAGGGGATCGAGGTGCAGAAGGGCGTGGCACTGGCGGCGGCCGGGGAGCTGGGTGCGGCGGCGGCCGTCTTCGACCTCTGCGTCATGTGCAACCTCTGCACCGCGGCCTGCCCGGAGGAGATCGCGCCGAACCACCTCGGCCTCTTCGCCCGCCGCGCCGTTGCTGCGAGCAGCCAGCGTCCGGTGGACCTGCTGCGCCGGCTGCACGAGGTGGAGTCGGGCGCCATGACCATCGACGCGGAGGCGCGCTGAGCCATGACGACGCCGAACGCCATCCCCTGGGCCGAGGCCCTGGCCGCGCTGGCCGCCGATGCGCCGGCCGCGGCGAAGCTCGGCGCGGAGGAGAAATCGGCCCTCCTTGCCGCCTGGCACCCCGACAACAAGGTCGGCGGGATGACGAACCTGCTGGTGGGGCCGAGCGCGGGCCAGCCCTGCCCGGTGGACCTCGCCACCTTGCTGCACGCCAACGCGCTGGCCGACGACATGGACATCGCCGGCGCCGCGACGGTGGACACGGATGTGCTGGTCATCGGCGGCGGGGGCGCGGGTTGCGTCGCGGCACTGACGGCGGCCGAGGCCGGCGCGCGCGTCCTGCTCGCGACCAAGCTCGGCCTGGGCGACAGCAACACCGTCATGGCCGAGGGCGGCATCCAGTCCGCCGTCGGCGCCGATGACAGCCTGCAGATGCACTTCCTCGACACGCTGCGCGGCGGGCAGGGGATGGGCGATCCGGAGCTGGTCCGCGCGCTGGTCGGGAACGGGCCCGCCGCCATACGCTGGCTGATCGAGCGCGGCATGACCTTCGACATGGAGGATGCGGGCCACGGCGCGAAGCGGCTGCGGCGCAAGCGCGCCGGCGGCACCTCCGCCCCACGCATCCTCTCCTTCAAGGACGCGACGGGCCTCGAGATCATGCGGGTGCTGCGGGAGGCGACGCTGCTTCACCCGAAGATCACCGTCTGGAACCGCTCGCCGGCCGTCGAGCTGCTGTCGGACGGCGCCGGGCGCTGCCGCGGGGCCGCCATCTACAGCCTCTACCGGCACCGCTTCGTCGTGGTGCGGGCGGGTGCCGTCATCATGGCGACCGGCGGCGCGGGGCGGCTGCACATCAATGGCTTCCCGACCTCCAACCACCTCGGCGCCACGGCGGACGGGCTGGTGCTGGCCTACCGGCTGGGCGCAAGATTGCGGGAGGCGGACAGCTTCCAGTACCACCCGACCGGCGTCGCCTGGCCGGACGCGCTGCGCGGGCAGCTGATCAGCGAGGCGGCGCGCTCGCTTGGCGCCCAGATCCGCAACGGCCGCGGCGAGCGCTTCGTCGAGGAGCTGGCGCCGCGCGACGTGGTCGCCGCCGCCATCCTGCGCGAGATCGGCGAGGGGCGCGGCGTGGAGCGAGACGGCTGCACCGGCGTGCTGCTCGACACGCCCGGCCTGGAGCGTGCGAAGCCCGGCATCCTGGCGGGCAGCCTCGTGTCCCTGCTGCACCTCGCGCACAAGTCGCACACCGACCCGGCGCGGGAGCCGATGCTGGTCACGCCCACGCTGCATTACCAGAACGGCGGCATCGCGGTCGGGCCGGACGGCACGACCGACATCGCGGGGCTGTTCTGCGCGGGCGAGGCCTCGGGCGGCATCCACGGCCGGAACAGGCTGATGGGCAACGCGCTGCTGGAACTGGTGGTCTTCGGTCGCCGGAGCGGCGCGGCCGCCGCGGCCGCCGCCCGGTCCGGGCGCATCACCGGGCGCGCGAACCTGAACCACGTGGCCGACTGGCGCCGCGCGCTGGCCGCCGCGGGGCTGCCGCTCGACGTGCGGGCGCCCATGCTCTTCCCACCGGTGGCGGGCTTCGACATCGCCGAGGACCGCGCGCTCGGCCGCGCGGCGGCGGCCTGAGGAGGCGCCACATGAACATGACCGCGAACGGAATGGCCATGCTGGTGCTGACGGCCGATCGCTGCCGGACCGGTGCGGACCTGGGGGCCTGGTTGGGGCAGGGCGGCGGGGAGGGGTTGCGCGCAGCGCTCCGCGACCGCGCCGGCGTCATCGACGTCATCGAGCGGGCGGGGCTGCGCGGCCTGGGCGGCGCCGGCTTCCCCACCGCGCGCAAGTGGCGCGCCGTGGCGGGCCAGCCGGTCACGGAACGCGTCGCCGTCTGCAACGGCAACGAGGACGAGCCGGGCACCTTCAAGGACCGCTTCCTGCTCGGCGAGACGCCGCACCAGGTGATCGAGGGGCTGCTGATCGCGGCGGTGGCGGTCGGCGCGCAGCGTGCCGTGATGTACGTGAACCCCGGCCTCGGCGCCGCCTTCCACACGGCGCGGGAGGCCGTGGCCGCGTGGCAGGACCACCCCCTCCTGGCGGATGCGGGCGTCGCGCTCGAACTCGTGCCGAGCTCCGGCCAGTATGTCGGCGGAGAGGAGACGGCGCTCGTCGCCTCGATCGAGGGCGGCTTTCCCTTCCCGCGCCGCAAGCCGCCCTTTCCGGCCGAATCGGGCATTGGGGGCAAGCCCACGCTCATCAACAACGTCGAGACGCTGGCCAACGTGCCGCACATCCTGCGCCACGGCCCGGCCTGGTTTCGCGGTCTCGGGCAGGGGGAGGCGGCGGGCACGAAGCTCTTCTCACTGTCGGGCGACGTGCAGCGCCCAGGGCTTTACGAGTTGCCGATGGGGACGGCGCTGGAGCGGCTCATCTTCGGCGAGGGCGGGGGCATGCTCTCGGGCAAGCGCTTCAAGGCCGTCTTCACCGGCGGCCCGTCCAACACGCTGCTGACGGCGGCCGACCTGGACGTGGCGCTGGACTTCGAGAGCGTGCGGGCCCGTGGCTCCCGCCTTGGCACGGGGGCGATGATCGTGGTGTCGGAGGGCACCTCCATCCCGCGCAAGGTGGCCGAGTATGTGGAGTTCTTCGCGCATGGCTCCTGCGGCCAGTGCACCTCCTGCAAGGCTGGCACCTTCCAGCTGGCGGAACTGCTGCGCCGGGTCGAGTCGGGCTTCGCCACGCAGGCGGACCTGCGCGCCATGCGTGCCCTCTGTGGCCTGCTGCCCGGCAGCGGGCGCTGTGGGCTGATTGACGGCGCGGTGACCGTGGTCGCCAGCTCCCTGGAGCGCTTCGGGGCGGAGTATGAGAAGCTGCTGATCGGCGGCTGAGGCGGGGAGGAGGCATGGCGGCGGGACGAGGCGGGGCGCTCCGCCGCTGGACCTTGCGCCTGCTCCTCCTGCTGCTGCTCGGCCCGCCCGTGCTGATCCTGACGTTCCGCTTCGTCCCGCCGCCGGTCACGCCCCTGATGCTGATCAGGATGGCGCAGGGATATGGGCTGCAGAGGGACTGGGTGTCCTACGAACAGATCGCACCCTTCCTTGCCCAGGCGGTCATCGCCTCCGAGGACAACCTGTTCTGCCGGCAGCGCTTCGGCTTCGACTTCGCCGCCCTGCGCGGACAGGTCGACGCCGCAAGGCAGGGGGAGCGGGCGCGCGGCGCCTCCACCATCACCATGCAGCTTGCCAAGAACCTGTTCCTCTGGCCGGGCCGCGATCCCGTCAGGAAGGTGCTGGAGGCCTGGCTGACGCCGCAGATCGCCCTGCTCTGGCCGAAGCGGAGGGTGCTCGAGGTCTATCTCAACGTGGTGGAGTTCGGACCCGGCGTCTACGGCGCCGAGGCGGCCTCCCGCGCCTTCTTCGACCGGCCTGCCTTCGCGCTGACGCCGCAGCAGGCTGCGCGCCTGGCGGTCGTGCTGCCGGCGCCGCTCCGCTGGTCCGCCGCGGAGCCCGGCCCCTATGTGCGCGAACGCGCTGAGCTGATCCGGCGCCGCGTCTCCCAGCTAGGCTCCCTGCTCGATTGTGCGGCGCAGGGGTAGCAGTGCGGGGTCGGGGTGTCTCGCCGCAGTAAGCCCCTCGGGCGAGGTCTCGATCAAGTTCCTGTCAGTAATTTTGCGGTATACATATTATGTTCTAGTTCAACAGGGCGGTTATAAATTCCGTCCAGCTTTCCCCTGTGGCGCCGCCTGGACCGGCGCTTGGCGACGTTCAAGCGGGAAGGCAAGGTTCGATGATTTCGTGGCTGAACAACCAGAAGATCGGGGCCAAGCTGGCGATTCCCCTCGCCGTGGTGGCGCTGTCGAGCGGCGCCATCGTCTGGAACGCGCGCGACGGCATCCACCAGCTGAACGAGGCCGCGAACGACATCGTCAGCGGCTATGCGTTCCGGCAGCGCGTGATCCTGGAGGCCGCGATCCGCGTGAACAACGCGACGATCCAGGAGAAGAACGCGATCCTGGAGCAGGATGCCGCGAGGACGGCCGAGTTCGAGCGCGCCTATGGCCGCGCCATCGACCAGGCCCGCGAGAGCATCGACGCGCTCATCGCCCGTTCCTCCACGCCCGAGCGGCGCGCGGGCAACGTCCGGATCCGCGAGGCGATCGACGCCTACGACGTCGTGACCCGCCGGTCCATCGCGCACGCCTTGAAGAACGAGAACGAGCAGGCCTTCCGCATTTCGGGCGGCGAGGGCCGCGAGGCGCGCATGCGCCTCGTCGAGATGATCGAGCAGCGTGCCCAGATCGTCCAGGCTGACATGGAGCGGATCTCGAAGGAGACGGATGCCCTCGAAGCGTCGCTGGTGATGCAGCTCTATGTCAGCGCGACCGTCGGCGTCCTCGCCGCGCTCGGCCTGCTGCTCTGGATCGGCAACGGCATGATCGCCGGCCCGCTGTCGCGCATGTCGGGGGCGATGGATCGGCTCGCCGGCGGCGACCTCGACATCGAAGTGCATGGCGCCGAGCGGAAGGATGAGGTGGGCGTGCTGGCCCGCGCGCTCGAGGTCTTCAAGAAGAATGGCCTTGAGGTGCGCCGCCTGGCCGCCGCGGCCGAGGAGGAGAAGCGCCGCGGCGAGGAGGAGCGCCGGAAGGCGATGCTCGGCCTGGCCGACAGCTTCGAGAGCAGCGTGGGCGGCGTCATCGGCATCGTCGCCTCGGCCTCGACCGAGCTCGAGCAGACGGCGCGGCAGATGAGCGTGTCCGCCAGGGAGGCCGGGACGAAGGCCGGCGAGGCCGCGCAGGGCACGGAAACCGCGAGCCAGGGCGTGAACACGGTGGCCGCGGCCGCCGAGGAGCTCTCGGCCTCGATCTCCGAGATCTCCCGCCAGGTGTCGCAGTCCGCGACGGTGGCCCGCCAGGCGGTCGAGGAGGCCAAGCGCACCGACAGCACGGTCGAGGCGCTGGCCGCCTCCGCGGCGCGGATCGGCGAGGTGGTGCGCCTGATCTCCGACATTGCGGGTCAGACCAACCTGCTCGCGCTCAACGCCACGATCGAGGCGGCGCGGGCCGGCGAGGCGGGCAAGGGCTTCGCGGTCGTGGCGGGTGAGGTGAAGGCGCTCGCCTCCCAGACCGCCAAGGCCACCGAGGAGATCGGCCGCCAGATCGCCGAGATGCGCGGCGCGACGGACGGCGCGGTGACCGCCGTGCGCGGCATCGCGACCACCATCGCGCGCATCGACGAGATCGCCTCGGCCATCGCCGCGGCCGTCGAGGAGCAGGGTGCCGCGACGCGGGAAATCTCGGGCTCCGTCCAGCGCGCGGCGCAGGGCACGGCCCGCGTGACCGAGAGCGTGGCCGGCGTGGACCGCGCGGCGAACGACACGGGCGCGGCAGCGACGCAGGTGCTCGCCGCGGCGGGCGAGCTTTCCCGCCAGGCAGAGGGGCTGCGCACCGAGGTCGGGCGCTTCCTGAACAACGTCCGGACGGCCTGAAGCAGGCCGCAACAAAGCGGGGACCGGGGGCAATGCCCACCGGTCCCCATCCACGTTCTTGGTGAGGACACGACGAGATGGACGAGCTGATTGGCGAGTTCCTGGCCGAGAGCAACGAGGCGCTGGCCGACCTCGACACCGCGCTGATCGCGCTGGAGCAGACCGGCGGCGACCCGGAGACGCTGGCCAGCATCTTCCGCATGGTGCACACGGTGAAGGGCACCTCCGGCTTTCTCGGCCTCGTGCGGCTCGGCCATGTCGCGCATGCCGCCGAGACGCTGCTTGGCCGCTACCGCGACGGCGAGCTGCGCGTCACCTCCGCCGGCATCACGGCCATTCTCGGCTCGCTCGACCGCATCCGTGAGATCCTGGCAGGGCTGGCCGAGACGGGCGTGGAGCCGGCGGGCGACGACCGCGCGCTGATCGCGCAGCTCGAGGCCGCCGCGCGCGGCGAGGCTGCACCCGTGGCCGCCCCGGAACCGCAGGCCGCGCCTGCGCCGCAGCCGGCGCTGCCCGACTTCGACACGCTGGAGGACAAGGTTCTCGCCGACCTTCAGCCGGCTTACGAGGCGATCTCGAAGGCCAAGGGCGCGGCCGGCCTTCTCAACCTGCCGCGCCTTGGCGTGCTCACGCATGCGGCCGCCAGCCTGCTCGACCGCTACCGTGCGGGCGAGGCGGTGACGGCCGGCGGCGTCGCAGCCATCCAGCACGCCATGGACGAAATCCGCGCCATTCTTGCCGCCATCGGAGAGACCGGCGCCGAGCCTGCTGGCGACGACTCCGCGCTGCTTGCCGCCCTTGAGTCTCCGCCGGCCGATGCGCCGGAGGAGGAGCCGGCCGCGCCTCCGCCCATTCCGGAAGCCGCGGTGCCCATGGCTGCCGCAACGTTGCCGCGCGCCGTTCCCGCCGAGGACGAGCCTCGCGCGGCCGTGTCCGAGGGTGGTGGTGCGTCGGGTGGTGGTGGTGGTGTGGTGCAGGCGATCCGGGTGTCCTTGCCTGTGCTGGACGACCTGATGACGCTGGCCTCCGAGCTGGTTCTTGTGCGCAACCAGCTGATGCAGATCGCGCGCGGGCAGGAGAGCACGCCCTTTGCCGGTCCGCTGCAGCGCCTCAGCCGGATCACGTCGGACCTGCAGGAGGGCGTGATGAAGACGCGCATGCAGCCCGTCTCGGCGGCCTGGTCCAAGCTGCCGCGGCTGGTGCGCGACCTGGCCGGCGAGCTCGGCAAGCGCATCGAGCTGACGATGACCGGCGGCGACACCGAGCTCGACCGGCAGGTGCTCGAGCTCATCCGCGACCCGCTGACCCACATGGTCCGCAACTGCGCCGACCATGGCCTGGAGCGCCCCGACGTGCGGCGCGCGGCCGGCAAGCCGGAGACGGGGCGCATCCTGCTCAATGCGCGGCACGAGGGCGGGCGCATCGTCATCGAGATCACCGACGACGGGCGCGGCATCGACCTCGCCCGCGTCCGCGCGCGGGCCGTCGAGCGCGGGCTGGCCTCCGAGGCCGAGGTGGCCGCCATGCGCGACGAGGAGGTGGCGCGCTTCATCTTCCGCGCGGGCTTCTCGACCGCCGAGGCGGTGACCTCCGTCTCGGGCCGCGGCGTCGGCATGGACGTGGTGCGCTCCAACATCGAGCGGATCGGCGGCACGGTCGACCTGCAGAGCGAGATGGGCCGCGGCACCACGGTCGCGATCCGCATCCCGCTGACGCTCGCCATCGTCTCGGCGCTGGTGGTCCAGGCCGCCGGCGAGCGCTTCGCGGTGCCGCAGGCGGCCGTCGTCGAGCTGGTGCGCGTCGGGCCGGGGGGCATGGAGGTGGAGTGGCTCGACGCCGCGCCCGTGCTGCGGCTCCGCGGCCAGCTGCTGCCGCTGGTGGCGCTCGGCCCGCTGCTGGGCCTCGCTGCCGCTTACGCCGGCGGCGATGCGGTGGACGGGTTCGTGGCCGTGCTGCAGGGCGATGCCGGGCGCTACGGGCTGCTGGTGAATGGCGTGTTCGACACCGAGGAGATCGTGGTCAAGCCGGTGGCGCCGATCCTGCGCGACCTCGGCGCCTTCTCGGGCAACACCATCCTTGGTGACGGCGGCGTGATCATGATCCTCGACCCGGCGGGTGTCGCCCGCATGGCCGGCGTGGGCGCGGGCCGCCCGGCCGAGGCCGAGGGCGCAGGCGCGGGCGAGACGGAGCGGGCGCAGCTGCTGCTGTTCCGCGCGGGCGGGCAGCCGGCGCCGATCGCGGTGCCGCTCGGGCTCGTGGCGCGGCTCGAGAGCATCGGGGCGGAGAGCATCGAGATGGCCGGCGGCCGGCCCTCCGTGCAGTACCGGGGCGGGCTGATGCCGCTCGTGCCGCTTGGCCCCTGGACGCCGCCGAGCCCGGGCGAGAAGCAGCCCGTGCTCGTCTTCCAGGACGGCGAGCACCTGATCGGGCTGATGGTCGACGAGATCCTCGACGTGCTCGAGGAGGCGCTCGTGATGCGGGCCTCGGCCGACCGCGCGGGCTATCTCGGCTCGGCCATCATCGCGGGACGCGCGACCGACGTGCTCGACTGCGCCCACTGGCTGCGCATGGGCGACCCGGGCTGGTTCAACCGCCAGAACCGGCGCATGCCGCGCCTGCTGGTTGTCGAGGACAGCGCCTTCTTCCGCCAGATCGTGGTGCCGGCGCTGGCGTCCGCCGGCTACGACGTCACGGCGGCGGTGGACGCGGCGTCCGCGCTGAAGCTGCGCGCCGAGGGCGAGATGTTCGACGCCGTGCTGACCGACATCGAGATGCCCGGCATGGACGGCTACGGCCTGCTCGCGGCCATCCGCCAGGACGGGCCCTGGACCGGCCTGCCGGTCATGGCGCTCACCTCCCGCACCGGCCCCGCCGAGGTCGCGCGCGGCATGGGCGCGGGCTTCACCGACTACGTGGCCAAGTTCGACCGGGACCGGGTGCTCGCCGCACTGGCCCGCGCACTCGGAGAGAGGAAGGCGGCATGAACGCCACCACGCACCCCACCCCGGGTCACGCCCAAGCCCCAGGCGGCGAGCCGCGCCTCGTGCTCAGCCTCATGGTGGGCGGCAGGCTCTGCGGCCTGCCCGTGCCGCGGGTGCGCGACGTGCTGCGCGAGCAGACCATCGCCACCGTCCCCCTCGCCCCGGCCGGCGTCGCGGGCGTGCTCAACCTGCGCGGACGCATCGTCACCGCCGTCGACCTGCGCTCCCGCCTCGGCCTGCCGCCCGCCGAGCCCGGCAGCCCGCGCATGAGCGTCGTCGTCGAACAGGACGGCGAACTCTACTCCCTCCTGGCCGACGCCGTCCGCGAGGTCCTGCCGCTGCCGCCCGACGCACAGGAAGAAGCACCCGCCACCCTCCGCGGACCCTGGCGAGACCACTCCGTCGCCGTCCACAGGCTCAGCGACGGCCTCCTCATCGAACTCGACCCGGACAAGCTCCTCGCCTTCGGAGCACGAAAGGAC
>DASQNQ010000254.1:0-8767 GCA_035644895.1 Acetobacteraceae bacterium
GGGCCCAACTGCCTCGGCCTGTTCAACGCGGCGATCGGGCACTTCCCGATCTTCTCGGCCTCCTTCGAGAATGGCTGGCCGGTGGAGGGGCGCGTGGGCATCGCCTCCCAGTCCGGCGCCTATGGCACGCACCTCTTCGCCGCCGCGCGCGACCGCGGCATCGGCACGCCGGTGCTGGTGACCACCGGCAACGAGGCGGACATCGGCCTCGCCGACGTCATCGGCTGGATGGCGCAGTCGGAGGAGGTGGAGGTGATCGCCGCCTATGCCGAGGGCATCTCGGACGGGCCGCGCTTCATGCATGCGCTGGCCGATGCGCGGGCGGCGCGGAAGCCCGTGGTGCTGATGAAGGTCGGCCGCAGCGACCTGGGCCGGGAGGCCGCGGCCTCCCACACCGCCTCCGTCGCGGGCGACGACCGCGTGATGGACGCGGTGATGGCCGAGTTCGGCGTCCACCGCGCCCGCACGACGGAGGAGCTGCTGGATGTCTGCTACGTCGCGCAGGCCCGCATCTACCCCGTGCGCAACACGCTCGGCGTCGTCACCGTCTCCGGCGGCGCGGGCGTGCTGATCTCCGACGCGGCGGAGGCCGCCGGGCTGCCCATGCCGGAGATGCCCGCCCCGGCGCAGGCCGCGCTGCGGGAGCTGATCCCGTTCTCCTCCCCGCGCAACCCGGTGGACTGCACCGCGCAGGCGGTGAACAACCTCGGCGTCATCGGCCGCTTCGCGGAGAGCATGGTGGAGGATGGCGGCTATGCCTCCGTCATCGCCTTCTTCACGCAGTGGGGCGCGAGCCCCTCCATCGCGCCGCAGCTGCGCGCCGAGCTGAAGCCGGTGCGCGACCGCCACCCGGACCGGCTCTTCGTGCTGAGCATCCTGGCGCCGCCCGCGAAGGTGCGGGAGTGGGAGGCGGACGGCTTCCTCTGCTTCGAGGATCCCTCCCGCGCGGTCGTCGCGCTGCACGCCATGGGCCGCTTCGGCGCGGCCTTCGCGGCGCAGCCCGCCGCCCGCCCCTCCCCGCCCGCCGTCGCCCTGCCGGCGCAGCCGCCGAACGAGGCGGAGGC
Organism: Acetobacteraceae bacterium; assembly: GCA_035644895.1. Lineage (GTDB taxonomy): Bacteria > Pseudomonadota > Alphaproteobacteria > Acetobacterales > Acetobacteraceae > Falsiroseomonas. The sequence continues at coordinate 1,065 of DASQNQ010000254.1, forward strand.
GAAGCGCATCCTGGCCGACGCCGGCCTGCCCATGGTGCCCGAGGCCGCCTGCCGCACGGCGGAGGAGGCGGCCGACGCCGCGCGGCGCATCGGCTTCCCCGTGGTGCAGAAGATCCTCTCGCCCGACATCCTCCACAAGACGGAGATCGGCGGCGTGCTTCTCGGCCTGGCAGACGAGGCCGCGGTGCGCGAGGGCTTCGCGACGCTGATGGAGCGCGCCGCCGCCCGCGCGCCCGGCGCCCGCGTCGAGGGCGTGCTGGTGGCGAAGCAGGTCACGGGCGCGGTGGAGATGGCGCTCGGCCTGACGCGCGACCCGGTCTTCGGCCCGGTCGCGATGGTGGGGCTCGGCGGCGTGTTCATCGAGGTGTTCGCCGACGTCGCGCTGCACCGCTGCCCCGTGGACATGGCGACCGCGGAGCGCATGGTGCGCTCGCTGCGCGGCTTCCCGCTGCTGGACGGCGCGCGCGGGCGGCCGCGTGCCGACCTCGATGCCCTGTGCCGCGCGCTCGTCACCCTGTCGGAGTTCGGCGCGGGCGCCGGGCCGCGCCTGCGCGCCGTGGACGTGAACCCGCTGCTGGTGCTGCCGGAGGGGCAGGGCGCGCTCGCCGCCGATGCGGTCATCGAGCTGGGGGAGGGCTGATCCCGTGGCCATCGTCCATGACCGCCTGCTGAACTGGCCGATCCCGGAGATCCGCCAGCGCCTGCGCTGGCAGGATTCCGCGCTCTACGCGCTGAGCGTGGGCTGCGGGCAGGACCCGCTCGACTCGCAGGAACTGTCCTTCGTGACGGAGGGGCCCGGCATGCGGGCCCTGCCCTCCATGGCCGTGGTGCTCGGCTACCCCGGCTTCTGGCTGCGCGACCCGGCAACCGGCGTGGACGCCGTGCGGGTGGTGCATGGGGAGCAGCGCCTGGTGCTGCACGCCCCGCTGCCGGTGGAGGGCGAGCTGGTCGGCCGCTCCCGCGTCACCGGCCTGGTGGACAGGGGCGAGGGCAAGGGCGCGCTGCTCTACACCGAGCGGGTCATCGAGGACGTCGCGACGGGGACCAGGCTCGCGACGCTGGAGCAGACCACCTTCCTGCGCGGCGATGGCGGCTTCGGCGGGCCGCCCGGGCCGGTGCGCCGCCCGGCACCGGAGCCGGAGGGCGCGCCGGGCGTCGCGCTCGACCTGCCGACGCGGCCGGAACAGGCGCTGCTCTACCGGCTGAACGGCGACCACAACCCGCTGCACAGCGACCCGGCGCTGGCGGCACGGGCCGGCTTCCCGCGCCCGATCCTGCACGGGCTGGCCACCTTCGGCGTGGTGGCGCGCGGGCTGCTGCGGCTGTTCTGCGAGGGCGACCCGGCGCGCTTCGGGGCGATCGAGTGCCGCTTCTCCGCCCCCGTCTTCCCCGGCGAGACGATCCGCATCGAAGCCTGGCCCGGCGAGGGCGAGGTGCCGTTCCGCGCGCGCGTCGTGGAGCGCGACGTGGTCGCGGTGGGCAACGGCCTGTTCCGGCCCGCCTGACTGGACAGGCCGCGCGCCGCGCCCGATACGGCGGGCCAGGAGGATCCGCCTTGGCGCAGCCCGGCACCATCGGCGTCTTCAGCCAGGGCGAGGTCCTTGGGGACGCGCTCTACAAGCTCGTCTTCCTGCGCGGGCTGCGCGCCGCCTTCCCCGCGGCGCGCATCACCTGGCTGACCGTGGAGGCGACGGCCTATGCCGGCCCGCTCGCGCCCGTCGCCGGGCCGCCGCTGCTGGACGAGGTGGCGGAGCGCTGCGGACTGGACCAGACGCCCCGCGGGCTGTTCCGGGCGCCGCCGCGCGGCCTCGGGCCCTTCGACCTGCTGCTCGACACGCAGTCGATGCTGCTGCGCACGCTCGTGCTGCGGCGCGTGCCGCATGGGCGGTTCCTGTCGGCCGCGCTGATGCGGCGCGGGCCCGGCGGCGCCGCGATCGGGCCGCATGCGCTCGACCGGCTCCTCGCCCTGGTCGAGGTCGCGGCCGGCCGGGCGGTGCCGCGCGACCTCTCGCCCGTCGCGTTGCCGCCCGCCCTGCGTGAGGCAGCGGCGGCCGCGCTGCCCGGCGAGGGCGGGACGCGCATCGCCCTCGCCCCCGGCGCGGGCCGGCCGGACAAGGCCTGGCCGGTGGAGCGCTACGTCGCGCTGGCCGAGCGGCAGGCGGCGCGGGGCCGCATCCCCGTCTTCCTGCTCGGCCCGCAGGAGGCCGCCTGGCGCGCCCGGATCGCGGCGGCGGTGCCGGGTGCCCTCTTCCCCGAGGAGCACCCCGCCTTCGCCGCCCTGCTGCCGGAGGCCGGGCCGAAGCCGCTGCGGGCCGTGGCCGTCGCCGCGCGCTGCGCGGCGGGCGTCGCGAACGATGCGGGCGGCGGGCACATGATCGCGGCCGCCGGCATCCCCCTGCTCTCGCTGTTCGGGCCGACGCGGCCGGAAAAGTTCCGGCCCGTGGCGGCGCGCTGGGCGCTGGTTCGGGCGCAGGATTTCGGGGGCGCGGAGATGGCGCGCATCCCGTTGCCGGCCGTCGAGGCGGCGCTGGAGGGGCTGCTCCCCCTGGACCCGCCGCCGCGCCCTGGCTAGACCCTGCGAAACGGGGGAAGCCGCATGATCGACAAGGTCGTCCAGTCCATCGCCGAGGCGCTCAGCGGCGTGCGCGACGGCTCCACCGTGCTCATGGGCGGCTTCGGCGCGGTGGGCCAGCCGGACGAGCTGATCGAGGGGCTGATCGAGCAGGGTGCGCGCGACCTGACCGTGGTGGCGAACAACGCCGGCGCGGGGCGCGTCGGCCTCGCGAAGCTGATGGAGGCGGGGCGGGTGCGGAAGATCATCTGCTCCTTCCCCCGCTCCGCGGGGTCGGTGGTGTTCGAGGAGCTGTACCGCGCGGGGAAGCTCGAACTGGAGATCGTGCCGCAGGGCACGCTGGCCGAGCGGTTGCGCGCGGCGGGCGCCGGCATCCCCGCCTTCTTCACGCCGACGGCGGCCGGCACCACGCTGGCGCAGGGCAAGGAGGTGCGGGAGTTCGGCGGCCGCCCGCATGTGATGGAGCACGCGCTGCGCGGCGACCTCGCGCTGGTCGAGGCCTGGCGGGGCGACCGCTGGGGCAACCTCGCCTACCGGGAGTCCGGGCGGAACTTCAACCCGGTGATGGCCATGGCGGCGGAGCTGACGGTGGCGCAGGTGCATCGCATCGTGCCGCTCGGCGAGATCCCGCCGGACCATGTGCACACGCCCGGCGTCTTCGTGAACCGCGTGGTGGAGGTGCGCCGCGGCGCACCCTGGGACGAAGAGGCGCGCCCCGGCGCGCCGGGGGAGGAGGCCTGATGACCGCGTTCAGCCGCACCGACATGGCCGCGCGCGTCGCGGCCGACATCCCGGAGGGGTGGTTCGTCAACCTCGGCATCGGCATCCCGACCATGGTGGCCGACCACGTGCCGCCGGAGCGCGAGGTGATCCTGCACTCCGAGAACGGCATCCTCGGCATGGGGCCGGCGCCCGAGAAGGGGCGGGAGAACCCGTGGCTGGTGAATGCCGGCAAGCAGCCGGTGACGCTGCGCCCGGGCGGGTCCTTCTTCCACCACGCCGACAGCTTCGGGATGATCCGCGGCGGGCACATCGACCTCTGCGTCCTCGGCGCCTTCGAGGTGGCGGAGGGCGGCGACCTGGCGAACTGGTCCACCGGCGAGAACGACATGGCGCCCGCCGTCGGCGGCGCGATGGACCTGGCGGCCGGCGCGAAGCGGGTCTGGGTGGTGATGGACCACACCACGAAGGACGGGCGCCCGAAGCTGGTGGAGCGCTGCACCTACCCGCTGACGGCGATGGGCGCGGTCAGCCGCGTCTACACGAACCTCGCCGTCATCGACGTGGTGCCCGGCCGCGGCTTCGTGCTGCGCGAGATGGCGCCGGGCGTGACGCTGGAGGCGCTGCAGGCCCGCACCGGCGCGAAGGTGCACGCATGAGCGAGATGCAGCTCCGCCAGGACCGCGAGGGCGCGGTGCTGGTGCTGACCCTCGACTACCCCGCGCGCCGCAACGCGCTCGCGCTGCCCCTGCGGGAGGCGATGCACGACGCGTTGGATGCCGCGATGGCGGATCAGGGCGTGCGCGCGGTGGTCGTCACCGGCGCGGGTGGCACCTTCTGCTCGGGCGGCGACATCTCCGGCATGAACGTGACGGACGCCGCGCTGGGGCGGGAGAGGATGCGCCGCACGCACCGGCTGATCCGGCTGCTGGTCGCGGGCCGGCTGCCCGTTGTGGCGGCGGTGGAGGGCTGGTGCGTCGGCGCGGGCCTGTCGCTGGCCTGCGCCTGCGACACCATCGTCGCGGCGGAGGATGCGCGCTTCATGGCGGGGTTCGGCAAGGTGGGGCTGATCCCCGACCTCGGCCTGCCCTGGACGCTGCCCGCGCGCATCGGTCCCGGCCGGGCGCGGCAGTTCTTCCTGTACGGCACGCAGGTGGCCGCGCCCGAGGCCGAGCGGATCGGGCTGGTGGACGCCGTCGTGCCGAAGGGCGGCGCGCTGGACGCCGCGATGGAGCGCGCGCGCTTCCTGGCGGCGCAGGCGCCGCTTCCCATCGCGATGACGAAGAAGCTGCTCGCCGAGGGGCTGGAGCGGGCGCTTGAGGAGGAGCGGGAGTTCCAGACGCTCTGCTTCCTCACGCCCGACCACGCGGAGGGCAAGGCGGCGTTCCTGGAGAAGCGGGAGCCGCGCTTCCGCCCGGATTGACCCCACCCCCGGCGCGGCCGAGCATCCGCGCCGGAGGTGACGACGCATGACCGAGTTCTGGCGCCTGCCCGCGACCGAGATCGCCGCCCGCGTGCGGGCGCGCGACGTCTCCGCCGCCGAGGTCGCGCGCGACGCGCTGGCGCGGCTCGACGCCGCGAACCCCGCCATCAACGCCGTCGTGGACCACCGGCCGGAGGAGGTGCTGGCCGAGGCGGCGCGGGTGGATGCGGCGATCGCGCGCGGCGACGATCCCGGGCCGATGGCCGGCGTGCCCGTCACCATCAAGGTCAACGTGGACCAGCAGGGCTTCGCCACCACGAACGGGCTGCGCATCCAGCGCGACCTGGTCGCGAGGCAGGACAACCCGGTGGTCGCGAACCTGCGCCGCGCCGGCGCCGTGCTGCTGGGGCGCACCAACACGCCCGCCTTCTCGCTGCGCTGGTTCTGCCGCAACAGCCTGCACGGCCACACGCGCAACCCGTGGGACCCTGCCATCACGCCCGGCGGCTCCTCGGGCGGCGCGGCGGCGGCGGTCGCGGCGGGGGTCGGCGCCGTCGGGCATGGCACCGACATCGGCGGCTCCATCCGCTACCCCGCCTATGCCTGCGGCGTGCATGGCTTGCGCCCCTCGCTCGGTCGCGTGCCCGCCTGGAACGCCTCCGGCGCGGAGCGGCACATCGGCGGGCAGCTCATGGCCGTCTCCGGCCCCATCGCGCGGACGATCGCCGACCTGCGCCTCGCGCTGCACGCCATGGCGGCGCGCGACATCCGCGACCCCTGGTGGACGGACGCGCCGCTGGAGGGGCCGCCCGCGCCGCGCCGCGCGGCGCTCTGCATCCGTCCCGACGGCATGGAGGTGGCGCCGGAGGTCGAGGCCGCGCTGCGCGACGCCGCGCGCCGGCTGCGGGCCGCCGGCTGGACGGTGGAGGAGGCCGAGACGCCGCCGCTGCGCGAGCCCGCGCGGCTGCAGGCGATGCTCTGGCTGGCCGAGAGCCGGCGCGGCACCAACGCCGCGCTGCACCAGGAGGGCGACGCGGACGCGCTCTTCGTCTTCGCGCAGATGGAGGCGCTCTGTCCCGAGCCCGACCTGAACGCCTTCATGGACGCGCTGCAGCGCCGCGCCGGCTTCGTGCGCGAATGGACGACGTTCTTCGAGCGCTTCCCGGTCGCCATCACCCCCGTCTCCGGCCGCCTGCCCTTCCGCGACCAGGAGGATGTGGAGAGCCCCGAGGCCTTCCGCGCCATCATGGAGGCGCAGCTCACGCAGGTGGGCCTGCCGCTGATGGGCCTGCCCGGGCTGGCGGTCTCGACCGGGCTGGTCGGCCGGACGCCGGTCGGCGTGCAGCTCCTCGCCGCGCGGCACCGGGAGGACCTGCTGCTCGCGGCCGGCGAGGCGATCGAGGCCGCGGGCGTCCCCGCGACGCCGGTCGAGCCCGCCTCACCGCGATAGGATTGGCGGCGCGCGGCCGTGCGGCGCTAGGCTGGCGGGAACAATCGGAGGGAACCGTCGCCATGCGCCTCTCGCGCCGTGCAGCCCTGCTGGCCGGGCTCGGCCTCGTCGCCGCCCCGGCCCTTGCCCAAACGGGGCCTGCGCCCGCGCCGCGCGACGGCGCCTGGATCGCGCGGGACTTCCGCTTCCACACGGGCGAGGTGATGCCGGAGCTGCGGCTGGCCTACACCACGCTCGGCGAGCCCACGGGCATCCCGGTGCTGGTGCTGCACGGCACGGGAGGCTCCGCGCGTTCCATGCTGACGCCGGCCTTCGGCGGGGAGCTGTTCGGGCCGGGCCAGCCCCTGGATGCCGCGCGGCACTTCATCATCCTGCCGGATGCCGTCGGGCATGGGCGGTCCTCCAAGCCCTCCGACGGCATGCGCGCCGCCTTTCCGCGCTACAACTTCGCGGACATGGTCGCGGCGCAGCACCTGCTGGTGACGCAGGGGCTTGGCGTGCGGCGGCTGCGGCTCGTGCTCGGCAACTCCATGGGGGGCATGCATGCCTGGATGTGGGGCACCGACCATCCGGAGATGATGGACGCCATCGTGCCCATGGCCTCCCAGCCGACCGAGATGTCCGGGCGCAACTGGATGCTGCGGCGCCTGCTGGTGGAGAGCATCCGCCGCGACCCGGCCTACCAGGGCGGCAACTACGCGGAGCAGCCGCCCTCGCTCCGCATGGCGAACGTGTTCTACGCGACCGCGACGAATGGCGGCACCCTCAACCTGCAGGCGGCGGCTTCGACTCGCGCGGCCGCGGACGCCCAGGTGGAGCGGCGGCTCGCGGCCACGCCGCCCACGGATGCGAACGATTTCGTCTATGCCTGGGATTCCTCGCGCGACTACAACCCGGAGCCGCGGCTGGAACGCATCCGCGCGCGCGTGCTGGCCATCAACGCCGCGGACGACGAGCGCAACCCGCCCGAGACGGGGCTGATGGAGGCGGCGATCCGGCGCATCCCGAATGCCAGGCTGCACCTGATCCCGGCCAGCGCGGAGACGCTCGGCCACGGCACGACCGGCAATGCGCGCTTCTGGCGCGACGAGCTGGCGCGCTTCCTGCGGGAACTGGCGTAGCGTTCAAACACCGGTGAAGGGGAACTCGCCGGCGGCCTCCCACGGGCCGCCGCGATAGCGCCATAGCAGCAGCCCCTCGCCGCGCGCGTCCCAGGGCTGGAAGCGGGCCTGCAGCTCGGCCAGCAGCGTCCGCGCCGTCTCGGGCGCGACCTTGTTCTGCACCGTGACATGGGGCCGCCAGCTATGGCGGTCCTGCGGCGTCAGACGCTCCTGCCATCCCTCGGCGAGGCCGCGACGGAGGCGGGTGAGGCCCTGTCCCTCCAACTCGTAGGCGACACCGCGGCCGAGCGAGCGCAGCCCGGTCACGCGGAGCGGCAGCGGCGGCGTGCGGGCGCAGATGGCGGAGAGGGTTGCGGCGACCTCGGCCTCATCCCGCAGGTCGTGGAACAGCGTGAGATGGGCGGGAATGAAGTTCCG
>DASQNQ010000255.1:0-5146 GCA_035644895.1 Acetobacteraceae bacterium
GCAGGGCCTGGACGTGCAGCGCGCCCTGGCCGGCGAGCTGGGCCTCGCCTGCCCGGACATCCCCTGGCACGCGACGCGCGACGGGGTGGCGGAGGCGGCGTGCTTCCTCGGCCTGCTCTGTGGCGCGCTCGCGAAGCCGGCCACCGACGTCATCCTGCTGATGCAGACCGAGGTGGCCGAGGCGTTCGAGCCCCACGCACCCGGCCGCGGCGGGTCCTCCACGATGCCGCAGAAGCGCAACCCGATCGCCTGCGAGTACGTGCTGGCCCAGGCGCGCGGCGTCCACGCGCTGGTGCCGCAGATGCTCGCCGCCATGGCAGGCGACCATGAGCGCGCGACGGGCCCGTGGCAGGCCGAGCCGCTGGCCCTGCCCCAGGCCTTCAACCTGACCCATGGCGCGCTCTCGCAGTCGCTCGTGATCGCGGAGGGGCTGGTCGTGGATGCCGCCCGCATGCGGCGCAACCTGGATGCGACCGGCGGGCTGATCGTGGCGGAGGCCGCAATGATGGGGCTCGCGCCACGGATGGGTCGTGGGGCGGCGCATGACGCGGTCCACCACGCCTGCGACGTGGCGCTCGCCGAGGGCGTGCCGCTCGCCGAGGCGTTGGCCCGGGACGAGGAGGTGACGCGGCACCTCGACAGGGCTGCCCTTGCGCGGCTGACCGACCCCGCCGCCTACCTGGGCGCTGCGGGGACCTTCACGGATGCCGTGCTGTCGCGGGTCCCGAGCACGGCCGTCCGATCAGCGGAAGCGCGGAGCGCCCCCACCTGACCGGACGCGGCCCTAATACCCGTTCCGAGAGATTGCCTCGGTGATCGCCGCGGCGGCGAAGGCCGGCGTGAATGGCTTGGCCAGGAACGGCGCATCCGGAAGGGCGCGGCCCGGCACTGCCTCCGCGATGCGGCCCGAGGCATAGACGACCGGAAGGTTCGGGCGAAGGCGCCGGGCGGCGCGCGCCAGGACGAACCCGTCGGCGCCAGGCAGGTTGATGTCGGTCAGCAGCGCCGAAATCTCGGGCTTTTCGGAAAGCAGGGACAACGCGGCCTCGGCGTCCTCCGCCTCCACCACGTCGAATCCGGCGTCGCCCAGACCCTCGACAAGGGTCAGGCGCACCAGTTCGTCATCCTCCACGACCAGCAGGACAGTCGGTGTGTCCGCGTTCAATGGCGCTTGCCTCCAAGATCCTCCAACCTAGAAGGAAACGCGGGCGGAGTAAGCACCAGGGGTCTGAAAACGGCGTGAGTCCGGCGGGTTGCGGCGGTGGGCGCACCGGGGCAAGCCTCCCATCCATGCCTTCCATCCTGCCGCCCCATGCAACCAGCCTGGATGCCGCCCTTACCGAGGCCACGCGCATGCTGCTGCGCGGCGCCACGGACAGGCGAAGCGCATTTCATACACCGACGCTTGCCACCATTGGTCGGGACGGCGCGCCGGCGGCGCGCACCGTTGTGCTGCGCGGCTTCGAGCCCGCGTCGCGGACGCTGCGCCTGCACTCCGACGCACGCGCCGCGAAGGTCGCGGAATTGCTGCACGAGCCGCGCTGCACGCTTCACTTCTACGATGCCGGGGCGCAGGTGCAGCTTCGCCTCGGCGCGGTGGCGCGGGTGCATCGCGATGATGGGCTGGCGGATGCCGCCTGGTCGGGCAGCCGCGCCTTCAGCCGCATGTGCTACGCGGTCGAGCCCGGCCCGGGTGCGCCGCTGCCAGCCCCCCTGGCTGCCCCGCAGGATCCCGATGCGGGCCGGCACAACCTTGCCGTGCTCCAGCTGGTGTACCACAGCCTGGAGTGGCTTTGGCTCAGCGTCGAAGGCCACCGGCGCGCGCGCTTCGCATGGCGGGACGGCGACGCGCCGGACGCCACATGGCTCGTCCCCTGACCGCCGGCTTGTTCAAGCCCGCCGGGTCCTGGCCTAGACTGGGCGGCATGGAACCCCAGACGATCGCGGCAGAGATCATCCGCCAGACCGAGGCCCGAGGGCCCGACAGGAGCATCTGCCCAAGCGAGGTGGCCCGCGCCCTCGCGCCGGAGGAGGCGGCCTGGCGCTCCCTCATGCCTCGGGTACGCGCTGCCGCCGTTGCCCTTGCGAGGGAGGGCCGGGTGGAGGTGCTGCGCAAGGGCAAGCCTGCCGACCCCTCGGCCGAGATCCGGGGCGTCATCCGTCTGCGCCTGGCGCCACGCTGATGCCGCAGAATTTCTCCCTTCTGGCCCGGCGCGGCACCCGCGGGCTGCCGGCGCCGCAGCCGATCGACTTCGCGTCGCTGCAGGTGCCGTCCTCGCCCAACTGGGCGCTTGCCGCACCGCCGGGGGGCACGACCCTGCCGCACACGGCGATCCCGCTGTTGCCCGTGGCTCCCGCCGAGGCTTGGGACGTGGTCTCCCGCCTCGGCAACCATTTCCCGCGCACCTGGCCTCACCGGAGTTTCCCGGAGATGATGCAGGCGCATTGGGTCGTCCGCACGCGACTGATGAACTACCCGGACCTGGTCACGGCGCAGGTCGTGGAACTGCCGGGCGGCGCCGGGCTGTGGCTCTACTCGCGCAGCGTGCTTGGTTACTCCGACCTCGGCGTGAACGGCCGCCGCGTCGCCGCGTGGATCGCGGCGCTAACGCCTGCCCTTCGCACCGCCTGACACGGGACGCCCTGGATGCGCCGCATCGGCCACTCGCTCCGCGAAGCCTGGGCGCTCGCGCGCCCCTACTTCTTCTCCGAGGAGCGCTGGGTGGCACGCGGCCTGCTCGCGACCCTCGTTGTCCTCGCCCTCGCCCTGGTCGGCATGAGCGTGCTGCTCTCCTTCTGGAACAGGGAGTTCTTCAACGCGCTCGAGGCGCGCGACCAGGAGGCCTACAGCGACCTGCTCTTCACCTGGCGGCAGACCGAGTCCGGCCTGATGCCCGGCTTCGTCTGGATCGCCGGCGCCTACATCCTGATCGCCGTCTACCAGCTCTACCTGAACCAGGCGCTGCAGATCCGCTGGCGGCGCTGGCTCACGCGGCGCTACCTCGACCGCTGGCTTGATCAGCGGGCCTACTACCGCATGAGCCTCGGCGAGGGCGCGGCGGACAACCCCGACCAGCGCATCGCGGACGACATCAAGCTGTTCGTGGGCGACAGCCTCTCCCTCTCGCTCGAGCTGCTGTCCTCGGTCGTCACGCTGTTCTCGTTCGTCGTCGTCCTCTGGTCGCTTTCTGGGCCCATGGACGTCTTCGGCGTCGCGATCCCGGGCTACCTGGTCTGGGTCGCGCTGCTCTATGCCGTTGCGGGCACCACGCTCACGCACCTGGTCGGGCGGCGGCTCATCCCGCTCAACTTCCACCAGCAGCGCGTGGAAGCCGATTTCCGCTTCGCCCTCGTCCGCCTGCGGGAGAACGCCGAGGGCATCGCGCTGCACGGCGGCGAGGCCGACGAGAAACGCGGACTGCTCGCGCGCTTCGGTGCGGTGATGGAGAACTGGTGGCGCATCATGGTCACCACGAAGCAGCTCACCTTCCTGACTTCCGGCTACACGCAGGTGGCGATCGTCTTTCCCTTCGTCGTCGCCGCACCCGCCTTCTTCGCCGGCCGCATCCCTCTTGGCGGACTGACCCAGACGGCGTCCGCCTTCGGGTCCGTCCAGACGGCGCTCTCCTTCTTCGTCGATTTCTATCGCCGCATCGCCGAATGGCGCGCGACGGTGGACCGCCTGACCGGCTTCACCCAGGCCATTGACGCGGCCGAGGCGATGCGCGGCGGACCGGTGCCGGCCGCGGCCGGGGACGCGCTGGTGCTGGAGGGGCTGACGCTGGCACTGCCCGACGGGCGCGTACTGCTGCGCGACGCCGCCCTGCGCGTCGGCCGGGGCGAGGCGGTGCTGCTCACCGGTGCCTCCGGCGGCGGCAAGTCCACCCTGTTCCGCACCATTGCCGGCATCTGGCCCTTCGGTGCCGGGCGCGTTGTGCTGCCCGCCGGCGCGCGTGCCCTCTTCCTCCCGCAGCGGCCCTACATCCCGCTCGGCACGCTGCGCCGCGCGGTCTGCTATCCCCTTCCCGTCGAGGACGTGCCGGCGGACCAGGTCGGGGCAGCACTGGAGGCGGTCGGGCTGACTGCCTTGCGGGCGCGGCTCGATGAGGAACAGCCCTGGGAGCGGCGCCTCTCGGGGGGCGAGCAGCAGAGGCTCGCCTTCGCCCGCGCCCTGCTGGTGCAGCCCGACCTGCTGTTCCTGGACGAGGCCACGGCGAGCCTCGATCCCGCTGCGGAGGCGCATCTCTACGCGCTCCTGCGCGAGAGGCTGCCGGGCACCATGGTGCTCTCCATCGCCCACCGCCCGGCGGTGCGGGCGTTCCACGACCGCGAGCTCCGGCTGGAGGAGGCCCGGCTGGTCAGCCAGGCATGACGGACGCGTCGCGCGGCGTCAGCGCCACGCCGGGGCCGAGCGCCCACTCCGCGATCTCGTCCCGCCGCGCGAACCACACGCCCGGATGCCCCGCCGCCCAGCGCAGGAAGCGCTCGACGGAGGGCACGATGGCCGGGCGGCCCGCCACGAAGTCATGCAGCGGCACGCTCATCATCCGCCGACGCGTCGCTCCTTCGGCGTAGAGCACCTCGAACTCCTGCCGCAGCATCTGCTCGTAGTCCGAGAGGCTGCGCTGCTGGTTCTGGAAGAAGTTCAGGTCGTTCACGTGGCCCATGTAGGGCACAAGACAGAATGGCCGGTCGCCGTTGACGGTCTGGATCCAGGGCTCGTCGCGCGTGCGGTCGTCGATTGAGTAGACCAGCCCGAGTTCCTGAAGCAGGGCGTTGGTATTGACGCTGCCCTGCAGCCCCTGTGCGTTGAAGCCCTTCGGCCAGAGGCCGGTCGCCGTGCGCAGCGCCTCGAAGCCCTCGCGCAGGAAGGCGCGCTCCTCCTCCGGCGGCACGTGGTACTGCGGGGCGTGGCGGATGGCGCGGCCGCCGGCCTCGTGGCCGCGAGACACGATCTCGCGCGCCAGGTCCGGGTAGCGCCGGATGCTCTCGCCGATCATGAAGGAGGAGACGCGGATGCCGACGCGGTCGAACAGGTCGAGCAGCCGGGGGATGCCCTCCTTCGCGCCGTAGGTCCGGCCCTGGATGGCTGGCAGGTTGGGGAAGCGTTGGGCGGCCTGCGGCGTGCCGGGTGGACCCGGCTGCC
>DASQNQ010000256.1:0-2273 GCA_035644895.1 Acetobacteraceae bacterium
AGGACCTCCTCTCCGCCCGCGAGTGGCCGGCCACGAGGCGTTGGAGCCGGCCCGTGCGCGTGCCGCCGGCGAGGTCCTTCGGTCGGCGCCCTGGGCCCGTCCGAGAGGGACGGTTCAGCGCGGCGCCTCTCTCAGGAAAACAAAGCCGAGTCCGGTCTAAAAAGCCCTCCGGCCTCTGTGCACTCTGGTTGCTCTGGGGCCAAGTCAATACTAGAATGTTGGTTAATTCAGGCTGCGCCACATCCCCCTTGACCTCTCGCGCACCGTGTTTCGTCCCAACGAGACGCACCGTCAGCAGGACATCTTTGGAATCGAGACGCAGCTGAGCCCCGAACTCTGGAAACGGCTGCGCGAGTCCGAGGAATACGCCTTCTACGAGGAGGTGTTCTGCCGGATTCCCGAGGAGGTTTTCGCCGAACTGTATTCCGACTCTTCAGCCACGCGGCCCAACACGCCGGTCAACGTGCTGGTCGGTGCCCTGATCCTGCAGCACGCGAACGACTGGACCTTCGCGGAACTGATGGACCGGGTTTGCTTCGACCTGAAGGTGCGTGCCGCGCTGGGGCTGTGGAGCCTGGACCAGGCGCCTTTCTCCCGGGCGACCCTGTTCAACTTCCTGGCACGCGTGCGCGACGACATGGCGGCGACCGGCAGCAACCGGTTCGAGACCGCCTTCGACGGGCTTACGGACGAGCAGCGGAAGCGCTTCGGGTTGGACAGCTCGATCCAGCGGTGCGACTCTACCCAGATCGGCTCCAACATCCGCGATTACACCCGCATCGAGCTGCTGGTGGAGGTGGTGCTCCGGATGTGGCGCGTCCTGGACCAGGCGCGCAAGGAGGAGCACGCCGAGCGCTTCGCTCCCTATGTAGATGCGAAGACGTCCGGTCATTTCCTTTACCGGCTGCGCAAGAGCGACATCGACCAGACGCTGGAACAGCTCGGCCAACTCTACGGCTGGATGGTCGACGCGCTGAAAGACGACTACGGCACGACCGAGATCCACCACATCGTATGCCGGGTCTTCGCGGAGCAGTTCACGCGTGCCGAGGAGAAGATCACGATCCGTGAGGCCAAGGAGATCGGCAGCGATTCGCTACAGTCGCCCGACGATCCCGAGGCCACCTACCGCGAGAAGGACGGCGAGGAGTTTCACGGCTTCGTGCTGCATGTAGCCGAGACGGCGAATCCGGAGAACGACCTGCAGCTGATCGTCGACCTGGCGGTGGCGCCCAACAACCAGGACGACAGCCGCATCCTGCACGACCGCCTGCTGGGGATGCACGAGAAGACGCCGGACCTGTGCGAGCTCCATACCGACGCCGCCTATCCCAGCGAGGCGAACGACCGTCTGCAGAGTGAACGGCGCATCCTGGCCGTGCAGACCGCCATCCGCGGCCGCGTTGCCGAGGCGCCGTTTCAGATCGACCGGGACGAGGCCGGACTCCTGCAGGTTCGCTGCGCGGCAGGCCACGTGGTGACGAGCGGTTCCGCGGCGAAGCATCTCAAAGCCGAGTTTGCGGCCGCACACTGCGCAGGCTGCCCGTTCGCGGCGGTGTGCACGGCGCAGAAACGGGCGCATGGGGGTCGCACCTTCTACTTCAAGGAAGCCGACGAGGTGAAGCAGGCGCGGCACCGCCGGCTCCAGACGCTGCCGGAAAAGCGACGGACGCTGCGCGCCAACGTGGAAGCCACCGTCAAGCAGTTCAAGGCGCCGTGCCGCAATGGCAAGCTGCGCACACGGGGCCGCTGGGGCGCCAGCCGGTACGGGTTCCTGCGTGCCATCGCCATCAATTTCGGGCGCATCTACCGCCATCTGCGGCGCGTCCAAGCGAATTCCGGCATGCCTGCGCCCGCCCATTGCGTTTCAGACGGGGGCGAGGGCCTCCGGAAGCCGCTCTGGCTGCTCGTCTCGGGTGCGAAGGCGGACCGACCGCAACCTGATCACCGGTTCAGCTGTGCTCCCCTGACAAGCTTGAGCTTGGCAGCGTGACTTCTTGGACCGGACTCATAATCCAAAGAGTTGCCGAAGGGTACGGATACTTCGTGCACTTGTAGACGGGTGGATGCGGTGCCCTGCGGAGCGAATGAAATGAATTCGCCGCAACGACTACACGAAGTCCACCTGCGTGGAGTGGGTGCAGCCGGACGTGACGGTGCACGCCCCTGCCTTCCTGCTGAACCTGGTCGCCGCGAGCGTCTCCGCCTCGCGCCGCGTCCGCTTCCTGTCCCGAAGGTCCGCTCTGAATTTCGCCGATTCTCAGCCGATCCTC
>DASQNQ010000257.1:0-30982 GCA_035644895.1 Acetobacteraceae bacterium
GTGACCTGACCGCGCCTTCCACTCCGCCGGTCCCGGCACCGGCACGTCCCCTGGGGCGAAGCGCAGCAGCACGTAGCCGAGCAGCCCCGAGAGCAGCGAGCCGATCAGGATTGCCGAGCTCCACCCGCTGCTGCAGATCCGGCGAGCCCAGGACGGCAGGCAGGCCGATGAACAGGCTCATGGTGAAGCCGGTGCCGCAGAGCGCGGCGACGCCGGGCATCCGGGGCCGGGTCGCCCCGGCCGGCATGTCAGCGAACCCGGCGCGGATGGCGGTCCAGGCGGCACCGAAGATGCCGGTGACCTCGCCGACGAACGGGCCGGCGGCGATGCCGAGTGCCGTGCCGTCCACCTGCGCGACTCCGCCCAGCGCGACCTAGATCAGCGCGGGTACGGCCATGCCCGCGGCTGCGGCAGAGGCCGGCAGCACGCGGCGGGGCCAGTAGGAGAACTGCTCGTCCAGGACCTCACGATTGATCCCGAGCCCGACGAGCAGGAAGAACACGCCCATCAGCCCGCCGTTGATCCAGTGCATGAGGGATGGGGCGCGGGGGGCATCCCTGATCTCTCCGGGATCCCGCGCCGCAACGTCGGCACATCGTCGCGAATGCGTGGCTTCTCTCGATTCAACCGCTCCGCCCGCTGCGCGCCAGCCATTCCGCCGCGCGCTCCACGGACCAGCGCGCGACGCCGACCTGTCCGAGCGCACGGATGCAGCCATGCGCCGCGCCCTGCAGCACCTCGAACTCCACCGGCACCCCGGCCTCCCGAAGCCGAACCGCCATCGCGTGGTTCTCCGAGGCGAGGACGTCGAGTTCCGCCGCGTGCAGGAACACCGGCGGCAGGCCGCGCAGGTCCGCGCGCAGCGGACAGGCCAACGGGTTCAGCCGGTCTGCCTCGCGCGGGGCGTAGCAGCGCCAGTAGAACCGCATCTTCTCCCGCGTGAGGAAATAGCCGTCCGCGAACTCCCGGTAGCTTGGCGTGTCGGTGTCCGCATCGAAGACGCCGTAGTGCAGCAGCAACCCGGTCAGGCGCAGCGCCCGGTCCGTCTCGCGCAGCAGCAGGGCCGCCCCCATCGCGAGGTTGGCGCCCGCCGAGTCGCCGCCGACCGTGATCCGGGAGGGATCGAGGTCCCACTCGGCGCCGTGCGCCGCCAGCCAGCGGATGACGGCGGCACATTCCTCCAGGGCCTGGGGGAAGGTGGCCTCCGGGCTCAGCGCGTAGTCCACCCCGACCACCGCGCATCCAGCCTGCGCGGCATATTCGCGCATCACGCGGTCGTGGGTGTCCACGCTGCCCCAGACCCAGCCCCCGCCATGGAGGTAGACGAGGACGGGCAGCACCCCGGCGGCGCCGGCCGGGCGGTGGAAGCGGCAGAGCAGGCGGCGGCCCCGGACCGGCAGCCAGCGGTCGGTGCTCTCGGCCATGGCGGCGCCGCCCTGGGCGAGCCGCAGTCCGATCGCATCGTTGATCAGCCGCGCCTCGTCCATCGGCGGCTCGAGACGGATCGGGGGCAGCTTCGCCGCTTCGGTCTCGGCCCAGGTCTGGAACGCGAGCATCTCCGGATCCCAGCGCGGGTCGGTTGCGGGCATCGGGTGATTTTCCTGCAGGGCATTCTGGCGGAGCGGACACCACCGCAGGCCCGAGAGCAAGGTGCGGTTGAAACCGCCGCCGGCCGGGGCGCATTGTGCGTCGCACCATGCCCCTGACATCCTCCCTGCCGCCCATCGCCGGCACCCGCTTCCGCGAGGCGGCACTCTACCGACCCCAGAGCGTGGTGCTCGTCGGCGACCCCGCCCTCGGGCAGACGGGTGTGGTCGCCGCCAACCTGGTCGGAGGGGGGTTCAAGGGGCGGCTGTTCTGCGTCGGCCTGGAGCATCCCGGGCTTGAGGCGGCCGCACGCATCGCCGCGCTGCCGGTCGCGCCCGACCTCGCGGTGCTGAGCGTCGCGCCGGAGGCACTGGACGCCTCCATGGCGGCGCTGGCGGCGCGCGGCTGCTTCGCGGCCATCGTGCCCGGCGCGGCGCCGGAACTGGGCGAGCTTGCCCGGCGCCACGGCATGCGGGCGCTGGGGCAGGGCAGCTTCGGGGTGTGCATCCCCTCCATCGGGCTGAACGCGTCGCTGTCCCACCTGCAGCCGCGGCCCGGCAAGCTCGCGCTGATCTGCCAGTCCTCGGCCATCGCGCGGGCCGTGCTGGACTGGGCGGCGGCGGAGAATGTCGGGTTCAGCCACGTCATCGGCATCGGGGGCAACGCGGACCTCGGCTTCGCGCACGCGCTCGACTGGCTGTCGCGCGACCCGAACACCGGCGCCGTGCTGCTCGACCTCCGGCGGATCAAGAACCGGCGCATGTTCGTCTCCGCTGCGCGCGCGGCGGCGCGGACGCGCCCCGTCGTCGCGATCCGCGCGGGCGGGCGGCTCGACGACGCATCCGGTGTGTCGGACGCCGTGATGGGCGCGGTGCTGCGGCGGGCGGGCGTTCTGCGGGTCGCGGGACTCGACGACCTGCTCTCGGCGGCGGAGACGCTGGCGCGGGTCAAGCTGTCGGCGCGCTCGGGCGGCGGGGACCGGATTGCCATCGTGTCGAACTCCACGGGGCTCGGGCAGCTCGCGGCGGACGCCGTGATCGGCGCCGGCGCGCGGCTTGCGGAGTTGCCGGACGCCGCGGTGAAGGCGCTCTCCATCACGCTTCCCGCCGGCTGGACCGGGCGGAACCCCATCTCGCTCGGCCCGACCATGGGCACCCAACTCGGCGAGGCAGCGGCCATGGTCGCCGCCCTGCCGGAGGTGGACGCGGTGATCGCGATGCACGCGCCCGTCCCCGGCGAGCGGGCCGAGACGGTTGCCGCCGGCCTGACCGCCGCCGCCAAGGCCACCCGCGCCGCGCCCGTGCTGGTCGGCTGGGCAGGGGAGGCGACCGCAGCGCCGCAGCGCCTGGCGCTTGCCCAGGCGGGCCTGGCGGTCTTCGCAACGCCCGAGGCCGCCGTGCGTGGCGCGCTCCACCTGGTCGCGGACCGCCGGAACCGTACCGCGGCCGCGGAGCTGCCGGGGCGGGAGGTGCTAGAACTGTCGCCCGACCGCCGGACCGTCCTGCGGCTGTTCCTGCGCGTACGGGCCGAGGGGCGGCTCCACCTGACGGAGGACGAGGCATTGAGCGTCCTGACCGCCTACGGCATGCCCGTCGTGCCGGGCCGCGTCGCCGCTGGCCCCGCGGAGGCGGGCGATGCCGCCGTCATGCTCGGCTTTCCCGTCGCGCTGAAGCTGCGCAGCGCGGAGATCGGGCGGAAGACGGACGTCGGCGGTGTGGTGCTGAACCTCGGCAGCGCGGCCGAGGTGGTCGCCGCGGCGGACGCGATGGCGCGACGCGCCGCGTCGTTGCGGCCGGATGCGAGGCTGGACGGGTTCCTCGTCCAGCGTATGGCCGGCCGCGCACAGGAGCTTCGCATGCGCCTCGGCGACGACCGCATGTTCGGCCCCTACATCGCGTTCGGCCCGGGCGGCACGGCGGCCGACATCCTGGCGGACGAGGTCTTCGACCTGCCGCCGCTGAACCGCCCGCTGGCGGACGCGCTCGTGGCCCGGTCGCGCGCCGCGCGGCTGCTCGCGGGCTATCGCGACCACCCGGCGGTCGAGGTCGGCGCGGTGGCCGAAAGCCTGGTGCGGCTGTCCCAGATCGCGGTGGACTTCCCCGAGATCGCCGCGATGTCCGTCAACCCGTTCTTCGCCGACCCCGAGGGCGTGCTGGCGGCCGACGCCTCACTGGAGCTGCGGCCGGAGGGTGGGGCCGCCGCGCTCGCCATCCCGCCGTATCCGGAGGAGCTCTGCCGCCCCTGGACGGGCCGGGACGGGGCGTCGCTGCTGGTGCGGCCGATCCGGCCCGAGGATGCGGAGGCGCATGGCGCCTTCGTCAAGCGCCTGACGCCGCAGGACATACGCTGGCGCTTCTTCTCCCAGCTGAAGGAGCTGCCGCGGGCGCAGATCGCGCGCATGACTCAGATCGACTACGACCGGGAGATCGCCTTCGTCGCCATGCGGACGGAGGCGGACGGGGCGGAGACCATGCTCGGCGTCTCACGGCTCATCCGCGAGACGGATGGGCGGAGCGGCGAGTTCGCCGTGGTGGTGGACGCCTCGATGAAGGGGCAGGGCCTCGGGCGGCACCTGATGGAGCGGCTGTTCGACTGGGCGCGCAGCCACAACATCGAGGAGATCGTGGGCCAGGTGCTGGCCGACAACGCACCGATGCTGGCCTTCGTGAAGAGCCTCGGCTTCGCGCTGAAGCGCAGCCCGGAAGACGAGGAGGTCTTCGAGGCACGCCTCAGCGTGTAGGATCAGCGCACGAACTGCGCCAGCAGCCGCGCGTGGCTGCGCGTGCCGCGGTGGAAGCACGTCATGTCGAACTTCTCGTTCGGCGAGTGCACCTGGTCGTCCTCCAGCCCGAAGCCCATCAGCACGCTGTCGAGGCCGAGCACGTCCTTGAAGCTGGACACGACCGGGATGGACCCGCCGCAGCCGATCATGGCCGGCGGGCGGCCGAATTCCTCCCGCAGCGCAGCGGTGGCGGCGCGGATGAAGGGGCTGTCGGACGCGACCTCGATGCCCGGGGATCCGCTGAACATCTCGAACGTCGCCCTTGCATCCGCGGGCAGGCGGTCGCGCACGAAGCGCTGGAAGCCCTCGAACACGCGCTGCGGGTCCTGTCCGGGGACGAGGCGGAAGGAGACCTTCGCATGGGCCTCCGACGCGATCACCGTCTTGCTGCCCGCGCCCGTGTAGCCGCCCCAGATGCCGTTGATGTCGGCCGTTGGCCGCGCCCAGAGGCGTTCCAGCGCGCTGCGCCCCCGTTCGCCGACCGGCACGGACAGGCCGATGCCCGCCAGGAAGTCGTGCTCGGAGAAGCCCAGCGCCTGCCAGGCGGCGCGCTGCGCCTCGGATGTCTCCGCCACGCCCTCGTAGAAGCCGGGGATGCGGATGCGGCCCTCGGAGTCATGCAGCTCGCCCAGGATGCGCGTGATGAGGTTGAGCGGGTTGAGGGCGGAGCCGCCATACATGCCCGAATGCAGGTCGCGGTTCGCCGCCCGGATGTCGAGCTGCACATAGGCCAGGCCGCGCAGCCGGGTGGAGAGAGCGGGCGTGTCCACGTCCCACATGCCGGTGTCGCTGATCACCACGGCATCCGCGCGCAGCTCCTCCCGGTTCGCGGCCAGGAAGGGCTCCAGGTTCGGGGAGCCGATCTCCTCCTCGCCCTCGATCACCGCGGTGATGGCGCAGGGCGGGCCGCCGGCCAGCGCGTGCCAGGCGCGCAGGGCCTCGATCCACATCAGCACCTGCCCCTTGTCGTCCACCGCGCCGCGGGCGACCACGCGCTTGCCGTGCGGCCCGTCCACCACCGCGGGCTCGAAGGGCGGGGAAGTCCAGAGCTCCAGCGGGTCAGCCGGCTGCACGTCGTAGTGGCCGTAGTAGAGCAGGTGCGGCGCGTCCCCGCCCGGCCCCGGATGGTGGGCCACCACCACCGGGTGCTTCGGCGTCTGCCGCAGGCTGGCCGTGAAGCCGAGGCCGGCGAGCTGGTCGCGCACCCACTCCGCCGCGCGCACGCAATCCGCGGCATGGGCGGGCTGGGCGGAGACGGAGGGAATGCGCAGCCACTCCACCAGCCGGCCGCGCGCGGCCTCATGGTCGGCGTCGATGTGGGCGAGGAGCTTGCCGAGGTCGGTCATCGGTAATCCCTAGATGGCGCGGCGGATCAGGGCGAAGGCGGCATCCACGGTCGCGGCCCGCACCGCCCCGCGGTCGCCCGGAAAGACATGGCGTTCGACTTCCGTCCCCATGCCACGCCGCGCGCGGCCGATGAAGACCAGTCCGATCGGTTTGCCGGACGTGGCACCACCCGGCCCGGCGATGCCCGTGCAGGAAACCGCGACGTCCGCGCCCGAGTCGCGCAGCGCTCCCTCGGCCATGTGCCGCGCGACCTCCTCGCTGACCGCGCCGACCGCGGCCAGGACAGCGCCGGGCACACCAAGCATCCGCGCCTTGGCCTCGTTCGAGTAGGTCACGTAGCCCGCCAGCACCGTGGCCGAGGATCCCGGTATGGCGGTCAGCGCCGCCGCGATCAGCCCGCCGGTGCAGGACTCCGCGGTGGCGAGGGTGAGGCCGCGCGCCTGCAGCAGGCCGAGCAGTGCGGCCGACTCGTCCAGCGTGGCCTGTGGCAGCATCAGCCGAGGAGCCCGGGCAGGGCGGCCTGCACCGCCAGCAGGATCGCCGCCGCGATCACGCCGGCCAGCAGGTCGTCCAGCATCACGCCCGCCGGCCCCTCCTGCCGGTCCGCCCAGGAGACGGGCCAGGGCTTGGCGATGTCGAACACACGAAACAGGAGGAAGGCGAGGACCAGGCCCGGCAGTCCCGGGCCGGGCAGTGCGGCAAGCGCCAGCAGCATCCCCGCGCCCTCATCCACCACGAACCAGCCCGGGTCCTTGCTGCAATCCAGCCGGCCGGCCGCCCAGAAGCCGGCCACGGCCAGCACGGCGGCGCCGACGAGGCAGGGCACCGGCCCCGCCCAGGCCATCGGCAGAACGACCGCCGAGCCCCAGGTGCCCGGCCCGGGGCGCAGGCGCCCGACGCCGCCCATGGTGGCGACCAGCACGGCTGGCGTCACGGGATCGCGTCCAGGAAGGCGTCGAGGGGACCGGCGACCTCCTCCTCCTCCAGCGTCGGGCTGTGACCGACGCCCGCGACCTCCACGAAGGCGAGGCCCGGATGCTCCCGCCGCATGCGGCCCGAGGTCTCCGCCGAGAGCAGCTCGGACACCTCCCCGCGCACCAGCATGACGGGCAGGTGGGCCAGCGCGCCGAAGGCGGGCCACAGGTCGGGCATGGCGCCGCCGGCCTCGATCGCCTGGGCGATGCGCGTGTCCCAGCGCGGGTGCCAGCGCCCGTCCTCGCCCTCGGCGAAGGCGGAGGCGGCGAAGCGCCGCCAGCCCGCCTCGTCCATCCGCAGCGGCGGCAGGACGCGCTGCAGGTGCTCGACCGTCGCGTCCAGGGAGGGCAGGGCGGGATCGGCGCCGACGAAGTTGCGGACGTGGCCGGTGCCGACCGGCTCGATGTGCGGACCGATGTCGTTCATGACGAGGCCTGCCAGCGCGGTCGGCCGCAGCACCGCCATCACCATGCCGATCAGCCCGCCGAAGGAGGTGCCGACCACGACGGCCCGGTGGCAGTGCAGCGCCGCCATCGCGTCCAGCACGTCGCGCAGCGACTCCTCCACCCGGTAGCGCGCCACCTCCTGCGCCCGCTCGCTCGCCCCGTGGCCGACATAGTCGAGCGCGAGGACGCGGCGCCGCGGTGCCTGACGCTGCGCGAGGATGGCGAAGTCGCGCGCGCTCCGCGTCAGGCCGGGCAGGCAGAGGACCGGCGTGCGCCCGTCCGGCCCGCTCCAGTTGAGCGCCGAGAGGGTGATGCCGTCGCGCGTGCGGAAGCGCGTCTCGGCGGGCGCGGTCACCGCATCATCCCGGCCAGGGGGTGGGGCAGGGCGGCGGCGGCCGGGTCGCGCGAGCGGTAGACCACCATGTTCTCCACCACGCGTTGGACGTAGTTGCGCGTCTCCGAGAAGGGGATCTGCTCGATCCAGTCGCGGATGTCGGGGCCGTCGGGCCGGCGTGGGTCGCCATAGGTCGAGAGCCACTCATCCACCCGGCGCGGGCCGGCATTGTAGCCCGCGGCTGCCAGCGGCACCGCGCCCTCGAAGCGGGACAGCAGCTCGCCCAGGAAGGCGGCGCCGAGGCGGATGTTGTGGGCGGGGTCGGCGGTGAGCATCGGCATGGTGTGCCGCACCCCGAGCCGCCGCGCCACCTCCTGCGCCGTCGCGGGCAGCAGCTGCATGAGGCCGCGCGCATTGGCCGAGGACACCGCATTCGTGTCGAAGTTGCTCTCCTGCCTGGTAATGGCGTGCACCAGCGCGGCCTCCACCGTGCCGGAGGGGGCGGGAAAGGGCGTCGGCCAGCCATCCTCCAGCAGCATCACGCCGTCGCTGCCGGCGCGGCGGGCGACCCACACGGCCTGGTCGGGCCGGCCGATGAAGCCGGCAAGGCGCGCGGCGAGCCACCGGTCCCCGGCATTGGGCGCCAGCGCCTCGAGGCGCAGCAGGAAGGCGCGCGCGCGCTCGTGCTGCCCGAGGTCGGCCAGGGTCAGCACCACCTTCGGCAGCTCCCGCGCCGCGAAGAGGTGGGCGGCCTCCCCGCCGGGTGAGGCGCTGGGCACGGCACGGATGCGGGCATGCAGCTCCGCAGGGCCATCGCCGAGCGCGAGCGCCGCGAGCTGGCCGTAGAGCGCGACGGGCAGGGCCGACGCCGCCTCGAACCGCGCCCGCGCCTCCGCCGCGCGGCCCAGCGCCTGGAGGGCCAGCCCCTCCCAGTAGCCGCTGCGGGCGCGGGTGATGACGGAGGTGCTGCCCTCGCCCAGGCGGGCGAAGTGGCGCTGCGCGCCGGCGGCGTCGTTCAGGCGGCGCAGGGCGATGAAGCCCGCCAGGAACTCCGCCTCCTGCCGCGGCTCCCCGGGCTCCGCCTGGCCATGGTTGGCCGCCACCCGGTACGCCGCGGCAGGATCGCCGAGGCGGAGCAGCTTTCGGGCCAGAACCTGGCGCTCCGCCCAGATGGCGCGCGCCGCCTCCGGCGGCAGGTCGCGTTGCAGCGGCTCGGCGGCGGCCCAGGCGGCGGCGGCCTCCGCGTCGCGGTCGCGGCGGCGGTGGTTGCGCGCCGTCTCGAAGAGGGGACCGATCTCGCCGGCCGCGGGTGCCTCGCGCTCGGCGCGAAGCGCCAGCCACGCCTCCGCAACCCC
The DNA here is from genome assembly GCA_035644895.1 of Acetobacteraceae bacterium. GTDB lineage: Bacteria > Pseudomonadota > Alphaproteobacteria > Acetobacterales > Acetobacteraceae > Falsiroseomonas. The sequence continues at coordinate 8,827 of DASQNQ010000257.1, forward strand.
CCGCCGGGCAGGGTCGAGACGGGCCTGCAGGCGGCCCGCCGCCCCGGTCTGCCCCTCCCACATCAGGCGGCCGAAGCGGCGCCAGTGATCCTCCGCCGTCAGGGTGGCGGCGTTGCGGTCGGCGAAGCTGTCGGACTCGCCCTCGGCCGCTGCGCCATCGGCCCAGGCTCGGCGCAGCGCCACCGCGGCCTCCGGACCGCGACCCGCACGGGCGAGGGCGTCGGCCAGCCGCTGCGCGCCCTCCAGCGTCCGGGGCGGGAAGCGTGCGAAGTGGCGCAGCGCGAGGGCGTCGTCCGCGTCACCCGCCAGCGCCTCCTCCGCCCGGCGCGCGACGGCCTCCGGGAACGGCCAGTCCGGGTTCGCCTCCAGCCAGCCGACGATCTCGGCGGCGGGCAGGCCGTTGCCGCGGGCCTGGACGCGCATCCAGCGCACGACCTTCGCGGCAAGCGGGTCGGCGGCCGCGGCCAGGGCGTCGGCCTCGATCAGCCGTCCGGCCGCGGCGGCAGCCAGCGCCTGGCGGCCGGCGGCCCGCTGCGCCTCGGCCGCCCAGGGTTGGGCGGCAGCGGGCGGGGGGACGGCGGTGGAGAGGGCGAGCAGAAGGAGCAGGGCGCGGCGCATGCCACGACCATAGCCGATTCCGCGCCGGCTTTGGGCGGCCTTGCCGCCCGGGTAACGGGTGCCTAGGTTCCACGCCTCCGCGGCCGGGCAAAGAAGGTAGGGCGATGTTCAGGGGATCTCTGGTGGCGCTGGTGACGCCGATGCGGGCGGACGGCTCGCTCGACGAGCGCGCCTTCCAGGATCTGGTGGACTGGCAGATCCGGGAGGGCACGCAGGGGCTGATCCCCGTGGGCACGACCGGGGAAAGCCCGACGCTGTCGCACGAAGAACACAAGCGCATCGTGGAGCTGTGCGTCGAGGCGGCGGCCCGACGCGTGCCGGTGGTCGCCGGCACTGGCAGCAACTCGACGGCCGAGGCGGTGGACTTCACGCGCCACGCGAAGCAGGCAGGCGCCGATGCCGCACTGGTGGTGACGCCCTACTACAACAAGCCGACGCAGGAGGGGATGGTGCTGCACTTCACCGCCATCGCCGATGTCGGCCTGCCGGTGCTGATCTACAACATCCCCCCGCGTTCGGTCGTCGACATGACGGTCGAGACGATGGCGCGGCTGGCGAAGCACCCGCACATCGTGGGCGTGAAGGACGCGACGGCGAACCTGGCGCGGCCGCTGCACACGCGCCGCGCCTGCGGGCCCGATTTCTGCCAGTTGTCGGGGGAGGACCACACGGTGCTCTCGTTCCTGGCGGCCGGCGGGCATGGCTGCATCTCCGTCACCGCGAACGTCGCCCCGCGCCTCTGCCGCGAGATGCACGACGCCTGGGTCGCCGGGCGCGTGGCGGACGCGATCGCGATCCAGGACCGGCTGGTGCCGGTGCACGATGCCATGTTCTGCGAGACCTCCCCGGGGCCGGTGAAGTACGGGATGAGCCTGCTCGGCCGCGGGAGCAGCCATTGCCGTCTGCCGATGGCCCCGGTGGCGGAGGCGAACCAGGTTCGGATCCGCGAGGCGATGGCCGGCGCCGGCCTGCTGAACTGATGGCCCGGGAACCACGCAAGAAGGGCCTGATCAGTCACGGCATCGCCAGCCAGAACCGGAAGGCCCGCTACGACTACAAGATCGGCGACACGGTGGAGGCCGGGCTGGCGCTGGTGGGGCCGGAGGTGAAGTCGCTCCGCGCCGGCCGCGCCACGCTGACGGAGGCCTGGGCCGGCGAGCGCGACGGCGAGATGTGGCTGTTCAACTGCTACATCCCCGAGTGGCAGGCCGGCTCCTTCATGGCGAAGTTCGAGCCGCGCCGCCCGCGCAAGCTGCTGCTGCACAGGAAGGAGGTGCGGGAGCTGACCGGTGCCGTGACCCGGGAGGGCGCGACGCTCGTGCCCCTGCAGATCCACTTCAACGAGCGCGGGATGGCCAAGGTGCTGCTGGGCCTGGCCGAGGGCAAGAAGAAGCACGACAAGCGCGCCACCATCGCGGCCAGGGACTGGCAGCGCGACAAGGCGCGGCTGCTGCGGGACAGGGGTTGAGATGTCCGAGGACGAGGTGCCGCTGACCGGGAAGGTGCGCGACAAGCTGGTCGCGACGAAGGAGGGCTGGGCCCGGGAGGGCCGGCTGCTGACCGGCACGACGGCGGACCCGGCGCTGGCCCGCCTTCCGCCTGGCCAGCGCCTCGTCCAGGACTTCCCCGTGCTCGACCTCGGCGTGCAGCCCGACGTGGCGCCGGACCGCTTCCGCCTGCGCGTGGAGGGGATGGTCGCCGCCCCGGTGCGCCTGACCCTCGACGAGTTCCTGGCCCTGCCGCAGGCCGAGGTGGTGAACGACATCCACTGCGTCACGCAGTGGAGCCGCTACGACAACCGCTGGACGGGCGTGCGCGTGACGGACCTGCTCGCAATGGCGCGGCCAAAGGAGGAGGCGCGCTTCGTCTCCTTCACCTGCTACGACGGCTACACCACGAACCTGTCCATGGACGACTTCGCGCGGCCGGAAAACCTGTTCGCCCATGCGTGGGAGGGCGCGCCGCTGGAGCGCCAGCATGGCGGCCCGGTGCGGCTGGTGGTGCCGCACCTCTACTTCTGGAAGAGCCCGAAGTGGATCACGCGTGTGGAGCTGCTGCGCGACGACCGGCCCGGCTTCTGGGAGGTGCGCGGCTACCACAACCGCGGCGACCCCTGGGGGGAGGAACGCTATGGCTGAGCTGCCCCGTCGCACCCTGCTGGCCGCGCCCCTGCTGATGGCAGCGGGACCGGCGCCGACCGCCTTCGACTTCCGGCTCGCCGCGCTGGAGGGTGGGGAGCTCGACCTTGGCGCGTTCCGCGGCCGCGTTCTGCTGGTGGTCAACACCGCCTCCTTCTGCGGCTACACCCCGCAATACGCCGCGCTGCAGCGCCTGCACGACCGGTTCGAGGCGCAGGGCTTCGCCGTCATCGGCGTGCCATCCAACAGCTTCCGGCAGGAGAGCACGGATGCCGCCCGTATTCGCGAGTTCTGCGACACCATGTACGGGATCACCTTTCCCATGGCCGGACTGACCCCGGTGCGCGGACCGGACTCGCACCCCCTTTACGCCTGGATGGCGCGGGAGGGTGGCGCGCCGCCGCGCTGGAACTTCCACAAGTACCTGATCGGTCGCGACGGCCGCGTGGCTCGGAGCTTCGGGACGGCGGTGGAGCCGGACTCCATCCAGCTCGTCCGCGCGGTGGAGGCGGCGCTGGCGGGGCGGGTGGGAGCCTAGAGACGCTCGACGTGCCGCAGCAGCGCCTCGACGGCCTGCTCGAACATCTCGGTGGTCAGGCGCCGGGTCTGCGTGTTGTAGCGGCTGACGTGGTAGCTGTCGGCGAGCACCACGCCACCGGGGAGCTCATGGTGCGCCCCATGCGCGAAGCGCGCGGCGTTCAGCCGGAGGCCGAAGGCGCGCAGCGCCGCCTGGTGTGCAACGACGCCGAGGACCAGCATGCCGCGCAGCCGCGGCATTGCCGCGATCTCGGCGCGCAGGAAGCGGTTGCAGGTCACGACCTCGCCCGCCTCGGGGAGGTTCGCAGGCGGCACGCAGCGCACGGCGTTCACGATGCGCACGCCGGTCAGGCGCAGCCCGTCATTCGGGTCTTCCAGGTACTCGCCCTCGGCGAGGTCGTACTTCCGCAGCGTCGCGTAGAGCAGCCGGCCGGCATGGTCACCGGTGAAGGGCCGGCCCGTCCGGTTCGCCCCGCGCACGCCCGGCGCCATGCCGAGCACCATGATCCTGGCATCCACCGGCCCCCAGCAGGGGACGGGCGCATTGTGCCAGTCCGGCCACTTCGCCCGGTTCTCGGCGCGGTAGGCGGCGAGCCGGGGGCAGAGCGGGCAGTCCCGCGGCGGTTCCTCCGCCGCCCCGCTCATTCCGGCAGGTCCACCGTGTCCCGGAATGGCTCGGCCGGCGTCGCGGTGCGGGCACGGTCGGCTGGCCGGGCGATCGGCAGCGGGCGCTGCCGGGGCTCCGTCTGGCGGCGCGTGATGTCGGGGGCCAGGTCCGCCAGGTCGATGAACTGGTCCGCCTGCCGGCGAAGCTCATCCGCGATCATCGCGGGTTGCACCTTGATGGTCGAGACGACGGAGACGCGCATGCCCTGCTGCTGCGCGGCCTCCACCAGCCGGCGCAGGTCGCCGTCGCCGGTGATCAGCACGGCATGATCGATGCGGGGTGCGAGGGTCAGCACGTCCACGGCCATCTCGATGTCGATGTTGCCCTTCACGCGGCGGCGCCCGGCGGCATCGGTGAACTCCCGCGCCGGCTTCGTGATGACAGAGTAGCCGTTGTAGCCCAGCCAATCCACGAGCGGCCGGAGGGGGGAGTACTCGTCGGTCTCCAGCAGGGCCGTGTAGTATGAGGCGCGGACCAGCCGCGCCTGGCGGCGGAAGTAACCTTGCAAGTTGCGGTAGTCGACGTCGAAGCCGAGGTTCCGGGATGCGGCGTAGAGATGGGCACCGTCGATGAACAGGGCCATCCTTTCCTGGGAATCGAAATGCAAGATGCTTCATTCCATTTTCTGTGTGATCCGACCTTAAATTACCTTACGCGAACGTTGCGAAACAGGAAACTCTTTGTCGTGATCCTCATTGCGCTTGGGGCGAACCTGCCTGGTCCGGACGGTGGCACGCCGGTGGAGACATGCCAACGCGCCGCGCTTGCCCTCGACTGCTTGCCGGGCCTGCGGCTCAGGGCGCTCTCGCGCTGGTGGCGGACCGCGCCCGTCCCGCAAGGCCAGGGCGTGCCCGACTACGTGAACGGCGTGGCCCTGGTCGAGCCATGGGGGGTGGGCGCCACCATGCCGGATCCCGCCGGGCTGCTCGCAGGCCTGCAGGCGATCGAGGCCGGCTTCGGCCGCGTCAGGGCGGAGCCGAACGCCCCGCGGACGCTGGACCTGGACATCGTCGCCATGGGAGACCTCGTTCGCGACGGCCCGGATCCGGTCGTGCCGCACCCGCGCGCCCACCTGCGCGCCTTCGTGCTGGGGCCGCTGCTCGACGTCGTGCCGGGCTGGGTGCATCCGCGGCTTGGCGCGTCGGGACGGATGCTCCTCGGCCGGCTGGGGGGCCAGGACGCCACCCCGCTCGGGTGACGCGATGCTTGCGCCATGGCGCGGCGGTGGCTACATGGGAGGTTCACCATAGGTGGAAAGGGGGTCATACCCGTGCCAGGGCACGTGTGGCCCGGCTTGCCCCGCCCCCACGGAGTGAGGCCGCAATGGCACGCGTCACGGTCGAAGACTGCATTCTCAAGGTGCCTAACCGCTTCGAGCTCGTCCTCCATGCCGCCCAGCGCGCCCGCAACATCGGCCGGGGCGAGGAGCTGACGGTCGAGCGGGACAATGACAAGAACCCGGTGGTCGCCCTGCGCGAGATCGCGGAGGCGACGCTCGACCTCACCGCGCTCGAGGCGGACCTGGTGAAGTCCCTGCAGCGCGCCCCGGAGCCGGAGCCGGCCGAGGAGGAGGTGCTCGACCTCATCGCGACGGACGAGAACATCTTCGGCGTCATGGACGTGAACGAGGAGCAGCCGGGCGATGGCCAGGGCCTCGAGGACCTCTCGGCCGAGGACATCGAGGCGGCCATCGCCGCCGAGCTCGCCGGCGGGAAGCGCTGACGCCGGCCCCAGCCTGGGCGCCCGCTCGCGGCACCTGTCCATCGGAGGGGCGGGCGTGATGCCGCGCGCGGCCGGGCCGCAGGTCGCGCACGCGCCGGACGGCCCGGCCTCGGCCGGCGTCGATCCCACCGGCATCGAGCTGGCGGCCGAGGTCGCGGGCTACGACCCCCGCGCCGACCGCGCCCTGATCGAGAGCGCCTATTCGGCCGCCGTGACCGCCCATGCGGGCCAGACGCGCGACAACGGCGATCCCTACATCACGCATCCCGTGGCCGTCGCGCGCATCCTCGCGCAGTACCGTCTCGACGGCGCCTCGATCATCACGGCCCTCCTGCATGATGTCGCCGAGGACACGGCCGTCGGCCTCGCCGAGATCGAGCGTCGCTTCGGGCGCGAGGTCGCGCGGCTGGTGGACGGCGTCACGAAGCTGACGCGGCTCGAGCTGCAGTCCGAGCGCACGAAGCAGGCGGAGAACTTCCGCAAGCTGGTGCTGGCGATGTCGGAGGACATCCGCGTCCTGCTCGTGAAGCTCGCGGACCGGCTGCACAACATGCGGACCCTGCACTTCGTCCCGCAGGAGGCGCGGCGCCGGAAGACCGCGCGGGAGACGATGGAGATCTTCGCCCCGCTTGCAGGGCGCATCGGCATGGAGGCGCTGAAGACCGAGCTCGAGACGCTCTCCTTCCGCGAGCTGCAGCCCGACGCCTTCCAGACCATTGCGGCCCGCCGCGCCTTCCTCTACGGCCAGGGCGCCGACCTTATCGAGGAGATCCGCGAGGAGATCGCCCGCGTCCTGCACGAAGCCGGGATCGAGGTCGCGGAGCTGACGGGGCGGGAGAAGTCGCCCTACTCCATCTGGCTCAAGATGCACGGCAAGAAGGTGGAGTTCGAGCAGCTCTCGGACATCATGGCGTTCCGTGTCATCGTGCCGGACAAGTCGGCCTGCTACGCCGCGCTCGGCGCCGTGCATTCCGCCTTCCGCGTCGTGCCGGGCCGCTTCAAGGACTACATCTCGACGCCGAAGCCGAACGGCTACCAAAGCCTGCACACCGGCGTGACGGTGCCCGACAAGCGCAACGCCAAGATCGAGGTGCAGATCCGCACCCGCGACATGCACGAGGTCGCGGAGCTCGGCGTCGCCGCTCACTGGATCTACAAGCAGGTTGGCGGCACCGCGCGCGAGGGCATGCGCTATCCCTGGGTGAAGGCGCTGCTCGACATCCTGGAGCAGGCGGCGGAGCCGCAGGACTTCCTGGATGCGACACGGCTTGAGCTGCACCGCGACGAGGTGTTCTGCTTCACGCCGAAGGGCGATCTCATCGCGCTGCCCCGTGGCGCGACGCCCGTGGACTTCGCCTACCAGGTCCATACCCAGGTGGGCGATGCCTGCGTCGGCGCGAAGATCAACGGCCAGATCAAGCCGCTCCGCAGCCAGCTCGAGAACGGCGACCAGGTCGAGATCATCACGGCGCGCGGCGGGACGCCGAATCCGCAATGGGAACGCTTCGTCGTCAGCGGCAAGGCCAAGGCGCGCATCCGGCGCTACGTGCACGCCGAGCAGCGCAAGACCCAGCAGCAGGAGGGCCGCGCCGCGATCGCGAAGGCGTTCCGGCAGGAGGGCCTGGACTTCTCGGAGCGGGCGGCGGAGCCCGCGCTGAAGGCGCTGAAGCAGCCCGGCTTCGAGGAGCTGTGCATCGCGGTGGCAAGCGGCGCGATCACGGCGCGGGACGTGCTCCATGCCGCGGTGCCGGAGCTGCGGGGGCCGCCGCGCGCGGTGGACCCGATGCAGATCGCCCGCAGCCGCGCACGCGCCGCGCCGACGCCGCTGCCGCGCAGCGGACGGCGCGACGTGTCGATGGGCATCACCGGCCTCGTCTCCGGCATGGAGGTGAACTTCGCCGGGTGCTGCCACCCGGTGCCGGGGGAGCGGATCGTGGGCATCGTCACCACCGGACGCGGCGTCACGGTCCACAAGGCGGATTGCCACAACCTCTCGGCCTTCGCCGAGAGCCCCGAGCGCTTCCTGGACGTGGACTGGGACGGCGACGGGGGCGGCGCGTCCCACGTCGCGCGGGTTGACGTCGTCGCGGCGAAGGAGGGCAAGGTCCTGGCGACGCTGGCCGAGGCCGTGGCGAGCCAGGGCGGCGCCATCCAGGGCATGCGCACGAAGCACACGGGGCCGGACGTGCGCGAACTCGCGCTCGACATCGAGGTGCGGGACGTGCGGCAGCTCACCTCCATCCTCGCCGCCCTGCGCTCCCTGCGGGATGTGGAACAGGCCGAGCGCGCGTGACAGCGACATGATCATCGGCCTCGGCTCCGACATCGTGGACATCCGGCGGATCGAGTCGGTCATCGCCCGGCACGGCGACCGCTTCCTCGAGCGCATCTTCACCCCGGCCGAGCGGGCCAAGGCGGACCGCCGGGCGGAGCGGATCCGCGCCGCCACCTACGCGAAGCGCTTCGCGGCGAAGGAGGCGGCATCCAAGGCGCTCGGCACCGGCTTCCGCGCCGGCGTGTTCTGGCGCGACCTCGGGGTGGTCAACCTCTCCTCCGGGCAGCCGACGCTGCGGCTGAGCGGGGGCGCGGCGGCCCGGCTTGCGGCCATCACGCCGCCAGGCCATGGCGCGCAGATTGCGCTGACCATGACGGACGAATATCCCTACGCGCAGGCGATGGTCGTGATCTCCGCGATTCGCCTTCCTTGACACAGGCCGCGCCGCCGCGCTCTATCCGTCCCCCAAGCAGTGGGGCCCCGTCGCGGCCCGAGCCGGTGGCATGCCCTCGAAACCCACATCCATGACGAAACGCGCCTCGGGCGGCTGGCTCGAAAGCATCAAGACGGTCGTCTATGCCGGGCTGATCGCCATCGGCATCCGCACGGTCGCGTTCGAGCCGTTCAACATCCCCTCGGGCAGCATGATTCCCACGCTGCTGGTGGGCGACTACCTGTTCGTATCCAAGTACTCCTACGGGTACTCGCGCCATTCCATGCCGTTCAGCCCTGGCCTGTTCGACGGACGGATCTTCGGGTCGGTGCCGGAACGGGGCGACGTGGCGGTGTTCAAGCTGCCGCGCGACAACTCGACGGACTACATCAAGCGGATCATCGGCTTGCCGGGGGACCGCATCCAGGTCCGCGCCGGCGTCCTCCACCTCAACGGCCAGGCGGTGCGGCGCGAGGCGCTCGGCCCCTACACGGTGGAGGGCGACGGGCCGCGCATGGTCGCGCGGCACTTCCGGGAGATCCTGCCGGCCCAGCCCGGCGTCACGCCCCACGCACACAACATCCTGGAAATCACCGACGACCAGCTTTTCGACAACACGCCGGAGTTCCGCATCCCGGAGGGCTTCGTCTTCGGCATGGGCGACAACCGCGACAACTCGCTCGACAGCCGCTCGCGCGAGGTGGGATTGATCCCGCTTGAGAACCTGGTGGGCCGGGCGGAATTCATCTTCTTCTCGGTGGACGGCTCCGCCCGCTGGTGGGAAGTCTGGGCTTGGCCCATGGCGATCCGCTGGAGCCGGCTCTTCACCGCCGTACGATGAGTGCCACCGCGATGGGCGGGGCGTGATGAACGAGGACGGGATCCAGGCCTTCGCGGCGCGGCTGCCGCATCGCTTCGCCCGGCCTGAACTCCTGGTGCAGGCGCTGACCCACCGGTCCGCAGCCGACCCACGCCGGGCCATGCTCGACTCGAACGAGCGACTGGAGTTCGTCGGCGACCGCGTTCTGGCCCTCATCATGGCGGAGTGGCTGGCCGAGCGCTTCCCGAAGGAACGGGAAGGGGACCTCGGGAAGCGCCTCGCGGCGCTGGTCGCGCAGGACAGCCTTGCCCGTGTTGCCGAACGCATGGGCCTCGGCGCGGCGCTCCGGATCCCGGACGGCGAGACGCGCGCCGGCGTGCGCGGCCGGGCCAGCGTGCTGGCCGATGCGACGGAGGCGCTGCTCGGCGCCGTGTACCTCGATGGCGGGCTGGAGCCGGCGCGTCAGATCGTGCGCCAGGAATGGGCGGCGCTGGTCGAGGCCGACCCGCGCCCGCCAGTTTCGGCAAAGACGCGGCTGCAGGAGTGGACGCTCGGGCGGGGGCTGGGGCTGCCGCAGTACGATCTGGTTTCCTCTTCGGGTCCCTCGCACAACCCGGTCTTCATGGTGCGCGTTTCTGCGGCGGGTCAGGAGGCTGAGGCCTTGGGCGAGAACAAGCGTGCGGCCGAGCAGGCGGCCGCGGCCGCGCTGCTGAAGGCGCTGGGCGCATGAGCGGGGCGGAAGGGGCCACGCGGTGCGGGCTGGTGGCCGTCGTCGGCGCGCCGAATGCCGGCAAGTCCACGCTGGTGAATGCGCTGGCCGGGGCGAAGGTGACGATCGTCTCGCCCAAGCCCCAGACCACGCGTTTCCGCATCCGGGCGGTGGTCATGCGCGGCGCGTCGCAGATCGTGCTGGTGGACACGCCCGGCATCTTCCAGCCCCGCCGGCGGCTCGACCGCGCGATGGTGGCGGCAGCGTGGGGCGGCGCGCAGGATGCGGACCTGTCCCTGCTGATCGTGGATGCGCGCGCGGGGCTGACGGATGCGGTGCGCGGGATCGTGGAGGGGCTGAAGCGCGGCGGCCGCCCCTCCATGCTCGCGCTCAACAAGGTGGACCTGATCCCGCCCGAGCGGCTGCTGCCCCTGACCGCGGAGCTGAACGCGCTGCTGCCCTTCGGCGAGACCTTCATGATCAGCGCGCTGAAGGGCAGGGGGCTCGACCGCATCCTGGATGCAATGGCCGGTGCCGTGCCGCCCGGGCCCTACCTGTTCCCGGAGGACGACCTCTCCGACCTGCCGCAACGCATGCTGGCGGCCGAGATCGTGCGGGAACAGGTGCTGCGCCAGACGCACCAGGAGGTGCCGCACCACGCGACGGTCGAGACCGAGGGCTGGGAGGAGCGGCGCGACGGCTCCGCCCGCATCGACTGCACCATCTATGTCAGCCGTGCGACGCAGAAGGGGATCCTGGTCGGCGACGGCGGCGCCCGCATCCGGGAGATCGGCCGTCGCGCGCGGCAGGAACTCGAGCAGATGCTCGAACGGCGCATCCACCTCTTCCTCAACGTGAAGGAGCGCGCGGGCTGGGACGAGGAGCGCGCGCGCATCCGGGCCCTCGGGCTCGAGGACAAGGAGTAGTCCTCAGCGCGGGGCCGATGCGGCGCGCCAGGCCTCGGCGATGGTGCCGATGCGGTCGTCGAGCTGCGTGTTCAGCCGCGTCCGGCCCGGCGTCTGCTGCGCCCAGTGCCGCGGCGGACCGCTGTCGAGGTGGACGAACCCGCGCCGCTGGTAGACGCCCACGCCCCCGAGCTTGAGCGCGAGTGCCGCCTGGGCGAAGGCCGGGATGCGCCCCGCCGGCACTTCCACATCCATCGCGGCCGCACGCAGGTGCTGGCTGTCGGCCACGCCGCGCACCATGCGGTTGACCTGCGGCGTGCGGTAGCCGGAGCGCACCGTGACCTCATGGCCCATGCCTGCACGCTGCATGACGTGCCACAGGATCTCGATGGCAACGGGATCAAAGGGCTTCGGCGCCGTGTCGTGCGAGTCCGCCAGCACCGCAGACAGGTCCGCCATCGCGCGCGGATCCGGCGCGACTCCGTTGTGCCAGGTTCCGGCGAAACGGGCGCCCGTCGCTGCGTGATGGAGGATGATGCGCCTCGCGGATGCGGCGGACGCGGCCCGCGGAGAGATGGCAATCACGGCGAGGGCTGCAGCGCCCTTCAGGAAGCTTCGTCGCATGCGGCCTGCTGTAGCGTCATCACGCCGCCGGCAACACGCCCATTCGCGCTCCTTACGCGGCTGTCCGCGCACAAATAGTTCAGCCGCACACTGCCGGGAGGGCTGCCACGGCACCATATCAACCAGTCATGGAGTGGCAGGCACCCGCGGTCGTCCTCGACTCGCGCACGATGGGCGAGAATGCAGCCCTCATCACGATTCTCACCGAGGAGCACGGCCGTCACGCGGGCCTTGCGAGGGGTGGCGCGTCGCGCGGCCAATCGGCGACCTGGCTTGCCGGCAATTTGGTCGAGGTGCGCTGGATGGCGCGCCTCCCGGACCAACTCGGCCACCTGTCTGGCGAGTTGGTGCATCCTGCCGCCGCGTTGGCCATGGATGACCCGCTCGCCCTTGCGGTGCTGCGTGCCGCCTGCGCCGTGGCGGCGGATGCCTTGCCGGAGCGCGAGGCGCATCCGCGCAGCTTCCGCGGCCTCGTCGCACTGGTAGCGACCCTGGCGCGGGACACGGGCGAGGCCGTCGGCGACTACATCCGGTGGGAGGCCGAGCTGCTGGCCGATCTCGGCTACGGGCTCGACCTGGCCGCCTGCGCCGCGACCGGGAGCCAGGAGGACCTGGTCTATGTCTCGCCGCGGTCCGGCCGCGCCGTCTCGGCTGGGGCGGGGGAGCCCTGGAAGGGGAGGTTGCTCCGCCTGCCGCCCTTCCTCCTCGGCCAGGGCCCGTCGGGGCCGGCGGACTGGGAGGCGGGGCTGCGCCTGACCGGCCACTTCCTGGCGCGGGATGCCTTCGGAAGCCGCCACCGCGGCCTGCCGGCTGCTCGGGAGATGCTGGCCGACCAGGTTTCCTCGCTGGCGGCGGCGGGCCGGGTGGGGTAGAACGGATGATGAGAACGAAGCGCGAATAGAGCCCGCAGGCCCATAGTGATGCCAGACGACATCAAGACCCTGACCGATGGCGGCGAGATGCGGGAGACCGCGCTGGCCGATGCGCTGTCGGAACGCTACCTCTCCTATGCCCTGTCCACGATCATGTCCCGGTCGCTCCCGGATGTGCGGGACGGGTTGAAGCCGGTCCACCGGCGCCTCCTCTGGGCCATGCACCAGTTGAAGCTCGACCCGGCGGCGGGCTTCAAGAAGTGCGCCCGCGTGGTGGGCGACGTCATCGGCAAGTACCACCCGCATGGCGACGCCGCGGTGTACGAGGCGCTGGTCCGCCTCGCCCAGGACTTCGCCGCCCGCTACCCGCTGGTGGAGGGGCAGGGCAACTTCGGCAACATCGACGGTGACAACGCCGCGGCCATGCGCTACACCGAGGCGCGGCTGACGGAAGTTGCGAAGTCCCTCCTCGAGGGCATCGAGGAGAACTCGGTCGACTTCCGCTCCACCTACGACGGGGAGGAGCAGGAGCCGGTGGTCCTCCCGGCTGCCTTCCCGAACCTGCTGGCCAACGGCGCCAACGGCATCGCGGTCGGCATGGCGACCTCCATCCCGCCCCACAATGCAGGCGAGGTTTGCGCGGCGGCGTTGGAGCTGATCCGCAACCCGGCCGCCACCACCCGGGACCTGCTCGTCCACATGCCCGGCCCGGACTTCCCGACCGGCGGCATCCTCATCGAGTCGCCGGAGGCGATCGCGGAGGCCTACGAGACCGGCCGCGGCGGCTTCCGCGTCCGCGCGAAGTGGGAGCGGGAGCAGGGTCGGCTCGGCACCTGGACGGTCGTAGTCACCGAGATTCCCTACCAGGTCGCCAAGGCCCGCCTCATCGAGCAGATCGCCGAGCTGCTGGAGGAGAAGAAGCTCCCGCTTGTCGGCGACATCCGCGACGAGAGCACGGACAAGGTCCGCATCGTGATCGAGCCGAAGAGCCGCGCGGTGGACCCGGCCATGATGATGGAGACGCTGTTCCGCGCGACCGCGCTGGAGAGCCGCCTCGGCCTCAACATGAACGTGCTGGACGCCGACCGCACCCCGCGCGTGATGGGGCTGCGGGAGGTGCTGCGGAGCTGGCTCGACCACCGGCACGTCGTGCTGGTGCGCCGGACGGAGCACCGCCTGGCCGCCATCGCCCGGCGGCTGGAGATCCTGGACGGCTACCTGGTCGTCTACCTCAACCTGGACGAGGTCATCCGCATCGTCCGCGAGGAGGACAAGCCGAAGGAGGCGCTGATGGCCGCCTTCGGGCTGACGGACGTCCAGGCGACGGCCATCCTCGACATGCGCCTCCGCAGCCTCCGCAAGCTCGAGGAGATGGAGCTCCGGAAGGAGCACAAGAAGCTCTCGGCGGAGCAGAAGCGCCTGCAGGGGCTGATGTCGTCCGAGACGAAGCGCTGGGCCGCCATCGCCGAGGAGATCGAGGCGGTCCGGGCGAAGTTCGGGGACGGCGAGCTTGGCGCGCGGCGCACGGCGACGGGCGGCACGCTTCCCGCGGTCGCGGTGGACGAGACGGCCTTCATGGAGCGGGAGCCGATCACGGTGATCCTCTCCGAGAAGGGCTGGATCCGCGCCCAGAAGGGGCACCTGGCGGACGACGTGGAGCTGCGCTTCAAGGAGGGCGATGCCCTCAAGCTCTCGCTCCACTGCGAGACGACGGACCGCATCGTGGTCTTCGCGACCAACGGCCGCGCCTACACGCTGAAGGCCGACGTCATCCCGCGCGGCCGGGGCGACGGGCAGCCGGTGCGCCTGATGCTCGACCTCGGGAACGAGGACGATGTGGTGACGATCCTGGTGCCGGGGCCCGACTCGCGCTTCCTGGTCGCCTCCACCGATGCGCGGGGGTTCTTGGTGAAGGGCGAGGAGCTGTTCGCCGAGAAGCGCACGGGCAAGCAGGTGCTGGTGCCCGAGGCTGGGCGCGAGGCCCTGCTCTGCGTCCCGGCCGAGGGCGACACCGTCGCCGTCAGCACGCCTGGGAAGATGCTCGTCTTCCCGCTGGAGCAGGTGCCCGAGATGACGCGCGGCCGCGGCGTCACGCTGATCGGCGGCAAGGAGGTGGAGTTGCGGGACGCCAAGGTGTTCCGGGCGAGGGATGGGCTTGCCTGGCGCCACGGCGGCGGCGTTCGGGTGGAAACCGACCTGCGCCCCTGGCGCGGCCAGCGGGCCGGCGCCGGGAAGATGCACCCCGAGCGCTTCCCGAAGTCGAAGAGGTTCGAGGCCTGACTACCCGGCCGTGACCGGAGCGAGGGCGCCCTCCGGGGCGCTCTCGATGTCCGTCAGCACCCGCCACTGCCCGCCCGAGAGCACCTCGCTCGGCCGGAAGCGGGCCTTGTAGGCCATCTTGCGGCTCTGCGGGACCCAGTAGCCCAGGTAGACATAGGGCAGGTTCAGGCTCCGGGCGCGTGCGACCAGCCACAGGATGGCGTAGGTGCCGAGCGACCGCCGCGCCTCCTCCGGCTCGAAGAAGGAGTAGACGGCGGAGAGGCCGTCCGAGAGCCAGTCTGTCAGGCAGGCGCCGATCAGGCGGTCCCGCCCGTCCCGGAACTCCACCACGCCGGTGGTGATCGGCGTGTCCTCCACCATGGCGCGGTAGTCGTAGAAGCCCATCGCGGCCATGTCTCCGTCGCCGTGCCGCGCCTGCTGGTAGCGCTGGAACAGGGCGTACTGCTCGGCCGTCGCGCGGGCCGGCATCTCCATCGCCACCAGGTCGGCGTTCAGCCGCGTGAGCTTGCGCTGGGTGCGGTCCGGCTCGAACTCGCCGGCCACGATGCGAATCGGGATGCAGGCCTGGCAGCCGGGGCAAACCGGGGAGTAGGCGATGTTGTGAGACCGCCGGAAGCCCGCGCGGGAGAGGCGGTCGTGCAGCGCCTCCGCCTCGGAGCCCGACAATTCGGTCACGATCTTCCGCTCCGTCCTGCCGGCCAGGTAGGGGCAGGGCAGGGGCGCAGTGGTGTAGAAAAACTGCGGGCGGCGGGCGGCGCGGTGGAGCATCTCTTTCCAGGTTCCAGCATCGGGCGTGCCGAGCGTCAAATCAACCGCGTGAGGGGCTGCGGGTTCAGGGCCGGAGCGTGATCTCTCCAACAGTTCGGTCCGGCCTGGCGCCGAGGCGTAGCAGACGTCCCGCTGCCCAGTCGTCGTTCAGGTCGTCCCAGTGAACTGACATCGGATGCCCCGACTGCCCCGTCGCGATCATCGCATGCACCCCGTCCGGGTCCGCCAGGTCGAACACGGCGCGCAGCCCCGCGCCATGGACATGCGTGAAGTCGCCCCGGAAGCCGCCGCGCGCAAGGGTCTCGCCGTCGCCGCCCGTCGGAACGGCGATCCGCGTCAGGCCGGCGAGCCCTGGCACGAAGCGGAGCAGCGGGTGCTCGAACCGTGCCACATGGACAGCCCCCCAGCGCCAAGCGGCCGGGTCGCCGCCCTGCATCCCGGCGGCCTCCGCCACTCCTTGCTCCATGGCGCGCCGGATCAGGGCCGGGCAGCCCTCTGCCCCGCACCAGGGCGCGGCGCGCGGCCCACCGGCCAAGACCAGGCGCAGGAACTCCGGTCCCGCGTCCCAGGCTTCCGCCGGCACGCCGCCCGCCTCCAGCGCGAGCCGCCCAAGGGCGCGCATCGTCGCGTGGAAGATCAGCGGCTGGGGCGCATCCGCGCGCATCTCGCCGTCCCAGCCCCGCAGCAGGTCCTGCGCCCGGCCGGCGGTGCCGTCGGGACGGGGTGCGGCCAGCAGCGCGGGCAGGACCTCCCGCGCGAAGGTGGAGAGGGTGTCCGCCTGCATCCGCGCAAAGCCCTGCACGTCGTGCCGCGGCGTGGCGCCGAGAAGCTCGGCGATGCGCCGGAGCCGCCAGTCCCCATACCAGTCGCGTCCGAGGAACACCGGGCCCGGCGGCGCGGGGCGGCTGTTGGCGTTGGCCAGCGCGCCGGAGCCCGGATCCTCGGCATGCGGGAGGTGGTCGAAGGGGACGAAGCCGGTCCAGCTTCCGCTGCCATCCCAGCCGCGGGCCGGCACCGCGCCGTCCCCGCCGGCGCGGATCGGCGTTCGGCCCGTCAGGTACATCGCCAGCCGCCCCGCCCGGTCCGCCACCATCAGGTTCTGCGGCGGGGAGCTGATCAGCCGGGCAGCGTCCCGCGCCTCGGCGACGGAGGCGGCGCGGTTCAGCGCCATCAGCCCGGCTGCCGAGGTTTCGCCCGGCAGCAGGTTCGCCATCGCGACCGAGAGCACCGTGCCATCTCCGGGTGGCGTCGCGTCGAGGTCGGAGACCACCGGCCCGTGCCGCGTCTCCCGCACTCGGATCACGCGCGGCTCCGCCTGCCCGCGCACCGCGATGCGCTCCTCCCGCACATCGAAGGGGCGCGGCCCGTCCGGGGTCTGGTAGGCATCCGGGCCGGCCAGCCGCTCCACGAAGACGTCCTGCGTGTCGGAATGCGTGGTGGTGAAGCCCCAGGCGAGGCTCTCGTTCCGGCCGATGACGATCGCGGGCACGCCCGGCGAGGTGGCGCCGGCCCTGAAGCGGCCATCCGGCAGCTCGATCCTCGCCAGGTACCAGAGGACCGGTGCCTGGAAGCCGAGATGCGGGTCCGAGGCGAGCAGCGCCCCCCCCGTGGCCGAGCGCGAGGGCGCGACCGCCCAGGCGTTGGAGGCCGAGCCCGGGTGCGGCAGGTCGCGCGGGAAGGCGGGCAGCGCCGCGAGCACGCGGCCCAGATGCCCGGCATCCGCCAGCACGTCGGGTCGCCCTGGGGAGGTGTCCTCCGGCCAGAGGTCGCGCAGCCGCTCCGGCGGCAGGATCGCTGCGAGGCGCGCCCGCTCCAGATCCCGTCGCCAGGAGCCGGACAGCCAGAGCCCCATCAGCCGCCCCCAGTAGAGGGAGTGCTCGGGCCGCCACGGCTCCGGCTCCCCGAGCACGAGGAACTCGGGCGCCGTGAGGCGGCCGCGGGCGGCGATCTGCGCGTTCACCCCCTCCGCGTAGGCATCCAGCAGGTCGCGCGTCTCGGGGTCGAGCGCTGCCACGTCTTCCCGCGCCCGCTGCGCGAGGCCCAGGGTGCGGATCAGCGCGTCGGTGCGGAACGCCGCGCTGCCCGCCAGCTCGGACAGGCGGCCCTCCGCGATGCGGCGGGTCGTCTGCATCTGGAACATGCGGTCGCGCGCATGGACCCAGCCAAGGGCCATGGCCGCATCCCGCTCGTTCGCCGCGCGGATGCGGGGGACGCCGTGCTCGTCGAGCGTGATGTCCACGGGCGCGGAAAGGCCCGGGATCTTCGCCTCGTCACGGGCAGGCGGCACGCTCGACCAGACCATGGCCGCCGCGACGGCGACCGCCAGCAGCGTGACGATCAGCAGGACGAGGCCGAGCCGGCCGAGCAGGCGGAGGAGCACGCGCATGCGGCGCAGATGGCGCGCGGAGGCCTGCCGGAAAGGCGTCCGCGCGTCCGGTCAGCCCATGTTCACCATGATGGTCTTCTTGTGGGTGAAGTGCTCCAGCATCGACTCGAGCGACGCCTCCTTGCCGAGGCCGCTGCTCTTCACGCCGCCGTAGGACAGGTTCGCCTGCACGACCAGGTTCTGGTTGATCTGCACCAGCCCCGCTTCCAGCCGGTGCGCGAGGTCGAGCCCGACCTTCAGGTTGTTGGTCCAGAGGGACGCCGCCAGCCCGTACTCGCTGTCATTCGCCTCGGCCAGCACCGCCTCCGGGTCGTCGAATGGCTGGATCACCGTGACGGGGCCGAAGATCTCCTCCCGCACCAGGCGGCTGTCTCTCGTCAGGCCGGTGAAGATCACGGGCTGGATGAACAAGCCCTTTCGCAGCGCCGGGTCCTTCGGCATTGCGGAGCAGACATGGGCGGTCGCGCCGGGCGTCCGCGTGCCCTCCTCGATGAAGCCGCGGACCTTGTCGAACTGGCCCTCGCTGATGATGGTGCCGATGTCGGTCTTCTCGTCCAGCGGGTCGCCCATGACCATCCCGTCCACCGCGGACTTCATGGCGGCCACGAATCGGTCGAAGATCGGGCGCTCCACGTAGATTCTTGAGGCTGCGGTGCAGCTCTGGCCCTGGCGGGTGAAGCGCATGGAGGTGAGCGCGCCGGCCACCGTCTTCTCGAAGTCGCAGTCCTGGAAGACGATCATCGGCGACTTGCCGCCGAGCTCCAGCGTCACGGGGATCAGCTTCTCGGCCGCCGCCTTGTACACGATCTTTCCGGTCTCGACCGAACCGGTGAAGGTCACCTTCCGCACCTTGGGGTGGGCCACCAGAGGCGCCCCGCATTCTGGGCCGAAGCCGGACACCATGTTGAACACGCCCGGCGGCAGGACGCGGTTCAGGATCTCGCAGATCCGCAGCACCGCGAGCGGCGCCTCCTCGGCCGACTTCACCACCACGCTGTTGCCCGCCACCAGCGCCGGCGCCACCTTCAGCGCCATCAGCAGCATGGGCACGTTCCAGGGAATGATGGCGCCGACGACGCCCAGCGGCTCGCGCACGGTCACGCTCAGGACGTTCGGCGCGAACGGCACGCTCTCGCCCTTCAGCTCGGAGCCCAGGCCACCGAAGAACTCGAAGACATCGGCGACGACGTTCGCCTCGACGCGCGACTCGGTGCGCAGCGCCTTGCCCGTCTCGAGCGCGATCAGGCGCCCGAGCTCCTCCACGTGCTCGCGCAGCGCCGCGGCGCAGGCATGGACGAGCGCGCCGCGCTTGCGGGCCGGCACCTGCGCCCAGGCCTTCTGCGCGGCGGCGGCGGACTCGACGGCGGCCTCCACGTCCGCCGCATCACCTTCCGCGGCGCGGGCGATTTCGATTCCCGTGGCGGGGTTCACCACGGCAAAATCCTTGCCAGATCGCGACGGCACGTAGCGGCCATCGATGAAGTGCACCCCGGACAGCGCCTTCGCCAGGGCGAAGGGGTCGTTCGTCGGGGAGCCGGGCGTCGGGTGGGGTCGGTCGAGCATGGGTTCCTCCCGCGGGTGGGGGATCTTATAAGGCCGGCGACAATGCTGGCTGGCGGTGTCGCGGGCAAGCCGTCGCAGGCGTTGGATTGGGGGATGTGGATGCGGGAGCGATCGGGAATCGAGAAGGCGCCGAGCGGGCCTCTCAAGGGATTGCGCGTGCTCGACCTGACGCGGGTGCTGGCGGGGCCGACCTGCACGCAGATGCTGGGCGACCTTGGCGCCGAGGTCATCAAGGTGGAGCGCCCGGAGGCAGGCGACGACACGCGCGGCTTCGCGCCCCCCTTCTGGCCGGAGACGAAGGAGAGCGCCTATTTTCTCGGCGTGAACCGGAACAAGAAGTCCCTGACGCTCGACATCGCCTCGCCCGACGGCCAGTCGATCGTGCACCGCCTGCTCGAGAACTGCGACATCCTGGTCGAGAACTTCAAGGTCGGCGCGCTCGCCAAGTACGGGCTCTCCTATGACCAGCTCCGCGCCAAGTACCCGTCGCTGATCTACTGCTCGATCACCGGCTTCGGCCAGACGGGACCCTATGCGCCGCGGCCGGGCTACGATTCGCTCATCCAGGCAATGGGCGGCGTCATGTCCCTGACGGGTGAGCCGGAGGGGCTGCCACAGAAGGTGGGCATTCCCGTCGCGGACCTCTTCGCCGGGCTCTATGGGTGCATCGGCATCCTGGCGGCCCTGCGGCACCGGGAGAGGACGGGGCAGGGGCAGCAGATCGACATCGGCATGCTGGACACGCACGTCGCCTGGCTGGCGAACCAGGGCATGAACTACCTCGCGACCGGGGAGAACCCGGCGCGCCTCGGCAACCAGCACCCGAACATCGTGCCCTACCAGGTCTTCCCCACGAAGGACGGGCACATCGTGCTCTCGGTCGGCAACGACCCGACCTTCGAGCGCTTCTGCAAGGCCACCGGGCAGGAGGCGCTGCTGGCCGACCCGCGCTTCGCGACCAACGCCGCGCGCGTCGGCAACCGCCAGCTCGTGACGGACACGCTGACGCCGGTCATGCAGTCCCGCACGACCGAGGAGTGGATCACGCTGCTCGAGGCGGAGAAGATCGGCTGCGGCCCGATCAACACGCTCGAGAAGGTCTTCGCCGACCCGCATGTGCAGGCCCGCAACTGCGTCGTGGAGCTTCCGCACGCATCCGGGCAGACGGTGAAGGTCATCGCCAACCCGGTGCGCCTCTCGGCCACCCCCACGGACTACCGCGTCCCGCCGCCCGTCCTGGGTGAGCACACCGGCGACGTGCTGCAGGGCCTGCTCGGCATGACGGACGCCGAGATCGTGGCGCTGCGGGAAAAGGGCGTGGTGTGACGCACCCGATGCGGACGGGGCGCCTCCGCTACCTCGTGAGGGGGGCGTTCCGGACGCTGGCCTGGACGGAGTGGGGGCCGGAGAATGGCCGGCCGGTCGTCTGCGTCCATGGCCTGACGCGCACCGGCCGTGACTTCGACGTGCTCGCCGGCGCCCTCGCGGCACGGGGGCGGCGTGTCCTGTGCCCGGACCTGCCGGGGCGCGGCGCGTCGGAGTGGATGAGCGACCCGTCGCTCTATGTCCCGCCCGTCTACGTGCGCGCCCTGTCCCATCTGCTGGCGCGGTTCGAGGGCGCGGTGGACTGGGTGGGCACCTCGCTGGGCGGCATCTGCGGCATGATGGTGGCGGCCGCGACCGGGCACCCGATCCGGCGCCTCGTCCTGAACGACATCGGCGCCGCCGTGCCGGCGGAGGCGGTGCGGCGGATCGCCACCTATGTCCGCATCCCGCCGCCCCGCTTCGCCAGCATCGAGGCGCTGGAGGCGCATCTGCGCCAGGTCCACGCGCCCTTCGGGCCGCTGACCGACGCCGAGTGGCGTCACCTTGCGGAGACCTCGGCCCGGCGCCTGCCGGACGGGCAGCACGTGATGCACTACGACCCGCGGATCGGCGAGCCCTTCTCCGCCGGCAGCGACGGGACGCTCGACCTCGGGCCGATCTGGAGCCGCGTGGATGTGCCGGTGCTGGTCATCCACGGAGAGCAGAGCGACATCCTGGAGGAGGCGACCGCCCGCGCCATGGCGGAGCGCCCGGGCGTGCAACTCGCCACCCTGCCGGGCATCGGTCATGCGCCCGCGCTGATGGATGCCTCCCAGGTCGCGCTCGTCTCGGACTTCCTGGAGCAGGGGGCATAGGGCGGCCTCCACCGCCCGAAGGGCCGCGATGCGCCCCCGATCCGGCCCGTGAGCCGTGCAGGGCCGCTCAACCGGGCGGCAGGGCGCGCCGCAGGCGGGACGGCGGGCGCGCGCTCTCCGGGCGCAGCCAGCCGAGGCGCAGGCGGATCTGCTGCGTCCGCGACAACGCCTCGGGCGGCGGCGGGGGCAGGGCGGGCAGGGCGTGCAGGTACTCCGGCGGAAGGATCGCGATGCGGGCGCGCCGCGCCTGCTGCAACCGCCACCACGCCGCCGCCCGAACCGGGCCGGAGGCGTGGCGGTAGGCGAGCAGCGCCTCCACCTCGGCCCGGTGCGCGCGGATGGCGGCCAGCTCGTTCACCGTGCGTCCCTGAGCCGTGTGGCGGCCTCGATCGCGAAGTAGGTCAGCACGCCGTCGGCGCCGGCGCGCTTGAAGGCCATCAGGCTTTCCAGCATCGCGCGCTCGTGGTCCAGCCAGCCGTTGCGCACGGCGGCCATGATCATCGCGTACTCGCCGCTCACCTGGTAGGCGAAGGTGGGCACCGCGAAACGGTCCTTCACGCGGCGGATGATGTCGAGGTAGGGCATGCCCGGCTTCACCATCACCATGTCCGCGCCCTCGGCCAGGTCCAGCGCCACCTCGCGCAGCGCCTCGTCCGTGT
>DASQNQ010000258.1:0-13079 GCA_035644895.1 Acetobacteraceae bacterium
CGCCGCCATGTGGTTTTCGTCGAGTGCGCCGCCTGATCTCGGCACGCGACAGACGAACTCCTCGGCTGCTCTTTCCACCGTGGTCTACCGCAGTCGAGCAGTCCTGCCGCTCTCCGGGCAGGACCTGCAGGGTCTGATGCAGGCGGCGCAAGCGCGGAACCGACGCGAAGCGATTACCGGAGTCATGCTGTACGACGACAGCCGCTTCTACCAATGGCTGGAGGGACCCGCCGAAGGGGTGGGCAGGGTCATGCACTCGATCCACGGCGATCCGCGTCACACGGATCTCGAGATCCTCAGTGACGTCCCCGCATCAGAGCGGAGGTTCGGTGACTGGGACATGAGGCTCGCCACGCGGGACATGGGACGCGCCTTGTGGCGCAGCGACGTGATTGAGCCTTCGTCCGACATCATCGATAGCCTGCGGCGGCATCCAAAGCGTGCCGCAGGTCTTCTCCTCCGCCTCCTTGATCGACCTGACGGCTCTGCACATGCACCCGCCGCCCCGGACCGATCTCGTGCACGAGCGCCGGTTGCGCGAGCAACAGCTTCGGTGCTGCGAACCACCTTTCTGGAGTTGGTCGTTCCAGAACTTCTTCATCGGCATGGAACGGGCGTTCAGCCGCGATCTGCACGCCTTTCCTCCCGGGCGGTGGATCTTGCGGAGCTTCTCATCTCCAGCGACGAAGAGGCATCGCTGCAACTCATCCGGGAGCTGCGCGGTGATGGTAATGTCCTCGACGACCTGTATACGTCCCTGTTCGAGCCGGCGGCCCGGAAGCTCGGCGATTTGTGGACCGATGACGTCTGCAGTGAATTCGACGTCGCGTTGGGCCTCACCCGGCTGCAGACGGCCGTCCGCCTGCTCGGCATGGACGTCCATCCGCTGCTTCGGCGTGGTCTCCGGCCCAACGTGCTGGTCACGCCGGCGCCTGGAGAGCCCCATGGGCTTGTGGCGTCGCTCGACTCCGAGTGGCTTTGGAGCCGAGGGTGGGCGCCCCAGCAGGACTTCCCGGCGGATGACCGTGCGCTGCAGGACCTACTCTCGGACGCGTGGGTCGACGTGCTCGATCTATCGCTGAGTGCAGCATTCCGTCGGGAGGACAAGTTGTCGAGCCTCCGCCAGACCATCGCGCTTGCGCGTCAGGCGTCCCGCAATTCGGCGCTGCTGGTCGTGGTTGGTGGGCGCGCCTTCGCCGGAGACCAGGGCGTTGTTCCGAACGTCGGCGCCGACCTGGCAAGCCGCACCTCGCACAGCTTGGATAGCAGGCTGCTGGCGGACCTTGCGGCGCGCGAAGACAGGGCAGAGATCGAACGGAAGCGAGCCGTCTCGACCTAGTCAGAGCTTCATCGGGCTGACCTCGTGGTCGGAGGCGTAAAGAAGATTTCGCGACCAGACAAATAGGGGCAATGCCCTGCGGGGGGGATTGTCACCGTACTGGCGAGCAGGTGTGGATCGCCGCGGGGCAGACGGAGCACGGGGTGTTACGCTGCGATCCGGCCGCAGGTCTCCTCGCGCCAGACCGGGAAGTCTTTGGCCCGGGCGCGCCGGTACTGGGCGACGGTCATCAGGTGCCGCCGCGGGCGGAGACGGCATCGAGCACCGCTTCACGCGCATCGACCATCCCTGGACCAATGGTCAGGTCAAGCGGATCAACCGCACCATCAAGGATGCCACCGTCAAGCGCTCCCACTGCGACAGCCTCGATCAGCTCCGGCGGCACCTCGACGACTTCGTCGCCGCCTACAACTTTGGCCACCGCCTCAGGCGCCTCCGCGGCCTCTTCCCCTACGAATTCATCTGAAGGTGTGGGCCGCCGAGCCCCATCGCTTCGCCGCAAACCCACACCACCAAATGCCGGGACTCAACACCCACTCCCTTATTGCTCTGCGCCGACTGCCGCAGGTGGCTGATCCACCTGCGCAGGGCGCCGCCGCGCGAGGGCGCGCGCGACCACGTAGAAGACGGGCGTGAAGACCAGGCCGAAGAGCGTGACCCCGAGCATGCCGTAGAAGACCGCGACGCCCAGGCTCTGGCGCATCTCGGCACCTGCGCCGGTGGCGATGGTCAGCGGCAGCACGCCGAGGATGAAGGCGAGGCTGGTCATCAGGATCGGCCGCAGCCGGGTGCGGGCAGCAGCGGCGGCGGCCTCCCACCGGCTCGCCCCCTCGTTTTCCGCCGCGCGGGCGAACTCCACGATCAGGATCGCATTCTTCGCGGCGAGGCCGACCAGCACCACGAGGCCCACCTGGACGAGGACGTTGTTGTCGAGGCCGGCGTGGTTCACGCCGAGCAGGGCGGCCAGCACCGACATCGGCGCGATCAGCACGACGGCCAGCGGCAGGAGCCAGCTTTCGTACATCGCGGCCAGCACGAGGAAGACGAAGACGACCGCGAGCCCGAAGGCGATGGGCGCGGTGTTGCCCTGGGTCGTCTCCTGCAGCGCGATCTCCGTCCACTCGTAGCCGAAGCCCTCGGGCAGGCTGGTGCGCAGCACCTCCTCCATGGCGGCGATCGCCTGTCCGGTGGAGATGCCGGGCAGCGCCGTGCCCTGCACCTCGGCCGCGGGGTAGAGGTTGTAACGCGGCACGCGGTAGGGGCCGGAGGTCTCGTGGAAGGTGGCGATGGAGCCGAGCGGCACGACCGCGCCGTCATTGGTCCGGGTCCGCAGCCGCGCGATGTCCTCGACGCCCGTGCGGTGCTGCTGGTCGGCCTGCGCGGTCACGCGCCAGGTACGTCCGAGCAGGTTGAAGTCGTTCACGAAGGCCGAGCCGAGATAGATGCCCATCGCCTCGTGCACGCGGGAGATCGGGATGCCCAGCATCTCGGCACGCGTGCGGTCGATTTCCGCGCGGATCTGGGGCGTCGCGGTGTTGAACAGGCCGAAGGCGAAGGCGATGCCCGGGGCCTGGTTGGCGGCGGCCAGCACCTGCTGCATCGCGCCCTCCAGGTCCCGCGGGCCACGGCCGGCGCGGTCCTGGATCATCAGCTTGAAGCCGCCGCCGGTGCCGATGCCCGGGACGGGCGGCGGCGGCAGCACCAGCACCTGCGCGTCGGGGTCACCCATCAGTCGGCCCTGCAGGTCCTGCAGGATGCCGCCCGTCGTCAGGCCGAGGGCCTGCCGCTCCTGGAAGGACTTGAGGCTGGCGAAGACCACGCCGGTGTTGGGGGCGTTGGTGAAGGTCGCGCCGTCGAAGCCCACGAAGGCCACCGCGCTCTCCACACCCGGCGTGGCCAGGATGGCGTCGGACGCCCGGCGCACCACCGCGTCCGTCCGGCTGAGGCTGGCGCCGGGGGGCAGCTGGAATGCCGTGATGAAGTAGCCGCGGTCGAGGGGCGGGATCAGCCCCGTCGGCGTCGTCAGCACGCTTTGCCCCGTCCAGGCCAGCAGCCCGCCATAGAGCAGCAGCAGGATGGCGGGCAGCCGCACCAGGCGCCGGGTCATCGACCCGTAGCCGAGCGACATGCGCTCGAAGAGCCAGTTGAACCCGCGGAAGAACGCGCCGACGGGGGCGAGCAGCCGGTTCCGCGGCGCCGCGTGGCCATGCGGCTTGAGCAGCCGGGCGGCCAGCGCCGGGGAGAGGGTGAGGGAGACGATGGCCGAGAAGATGGTCGCGACCGAGATGGTCACCGCGAACTGGCGGTAGAAGGCGCCGGAGATGCCGCTGATGAAGGCGGTCGGCACGAAGACGGCCACCAGCACCAGCGCGATGGCGATCAGCGCGAAGCCCACCTCGTCCATGGTGCGGCGCGCGGCCTCGAGCGGCGAGAGGCCCTCGGCCATGTGCCGCTCGGCGTTCTCCACCACCACGATCGCGTCATCCACCACGATGCCGATGGCCAGGATCAGGCCGAACATGGTCAACGAGTTCAGCGTGAAGCCGAGCGCGAGCAGCACCGCGAAGGTGCCGACAATGGAAACCGGGATCGCCAGCAGCGGGATCACCGCCGCGCGCCAGTTCTGCAGGAACAGGATGACCACCAGCACGACGAGCGCGACGGCCTCGGCGAAGGTGGTCAGCACCGCCTCCATGCTCTGCGCGATGAAGCGCGTCGGGTCGTAGACCACGCTGTAGCCGATGCCGGCCGGGAAGGACCGCTCGGCCTCCGCCATGGTGCGGCGCACGGCGGCGGCGGTCTCGAGCGCGTTGGAGCCGGGCCGCTGGAAGATGACGATCGCGGTCGCGACCTGGTTGTTCAGCAGGGCGTTGACCGTGTAGTCGGCCGCGCCGATCTCGGTGCGCGCGACGTCGCGCAGGCGGATGGGCGCGCCGCCCGCGCAGGTGCCCACCACCTGCTCGTCGAACTGCTCGGGCGAGGTCAGGCGCCCCTGCGCCTGCACGCTGATCTCGAAGGCCCCGGCCTCCGCCGCGCGGGGCGCCTGGCCGATGGCGCCGGCCGCGACCTGCGCATTGGCGCGCCGCAGCGCCTCCACCACCTCGCCGGGCGAGAGGCCGCGGGCGGCCAGCCGGTCGGGGTCGAGCCAGACGCGCATGGCGTAGTCGCGCGCGCCGAAGACCCGCGCCTCGCCCACGCCGTCCAGCCGCGCGAGCCGGTCGCGGATGTTCAGCGTGGCGTAGTTCGAGATGTACTCCTGGTCCCGCGTGCCGTCCGGCGAGGTGAGGTGGACGACCATCAGCAGGTCGGGCGAGGCCTTGGCGACCGTGATGCCCAGGCGCCGGACCTCCTCGGGCAGGCGCGGCTCGGCGATGGCGACGCGGTTCTGCACCAGCACCTGCGCCTGGTCCACGTCCACGCCCTGGCGGAACACCACGCTGATCGCCACGCGGCCGTCGCCGGTGGACTGGGAGGAGAGGTAGAGCATGCCGTCCACCCCGTTCACCTCCTGCTCGATCGGGCTGGCCACCGTCTGCGCGATGGTCTCGGCCGAGGCGCCGGGATAGATCGCCGTGATCTGGACGCTCGGCGGCGCGATCTCGGGATACTCGGCCACGGGCAGGCGGAGCGCGGCGATGGCGCCGACCAGCGTGATGGCGATGGACAGCACGGCGGCGAAGACGGGCCGGTCGATGAAGAAGCGGGCGAGGCGCACGGCACGAGGCCTTTCGTGTGCGGGAGGAAGGAGGGATTACTGGGCGGAGGCCAGCGGGCTCGGGCCGATGCGGCCCTGCTCGGCCACGACGCGCGTGCCGGGGCGCGCCCGGTGCAGCCCGCCGATGATCACGCGGTCCTCCGGCACGAGGCCCGAACGCACCACGCGCAGCCCGTCCACCAGGGGGCCGAGCTGGACCGGGCGCGGCGCAACGGTGCCGTCCTGGCCCACGGTCAGCACCATGCGGCCGGACTGGTCGGCCAGCACGGCGGCGTCCGGCACGAGCAGCGACGAGGCATCGCCGGCGAACAGCCGCATGCGCGCGAAGGCGCCGGGGGTGAGGAACAGGTCGGGGTTCGGCACCAGCGCGCGGCCGCGGATGGTGCCGCTGCGCGCGTCGAAGGCGCTGTCCACGAAGTCGAGCCGGCCCTCGGTCGAGAACTCGGCCTCGTCCAGCAGGCGGATCTGCACGGGCACGCCGCTGGTCCCGTCCACCCCCCGCATGCCGCCGCGGGCGGCGCGAGCGAGGCGGAGGTACTGCGCCTCGCTCGCGTCGAAGGTGACGTAGACGGGGTCAAGAGCGACGAGGGTGGTCAGCAGCGTCTCGCCCTGGGCCACCAGGTTGCCGGCGTCCACCCGCCGGTCGCTCACCCGGCCGGGACGCGGGGCCCGGACCTCGGTGAACTCCAGGTCCAGCTCCGCCTGGCGCTGCGCGGCGCGCGCCGCGGCAAGGCCGGCCTGCGCCTCGCGCAGCGCGCTGCGGCGCGTGTCGAGCTCGGACTCGGGCGCGATGCGCTGCTGGGCCAGCGGCGTGTAGCGGGCCACCTGCTGCTCGGCGAGGGTCAGGCGGGCCTCGGCGCGCGCCACCTCGGCGCGGGCGGTGTCGACCGCAATGCGGAAGGGCCGCTGGTCGAGGGTGAAGAGCAGGTCGCCCGTGCGGACCAGCGCACCGTCGCGGAAGTGAACCTGCTCCACCTGGCCGGACACGCGGGGGCGGATCTCCACCCGGGCGGAGGCCTCGATCCGGCCCGTGTGCTCGTCCCACTGCGTGACCTGGCGGGAGAGCGGGGCCGCGGCGGTGACGGTGGGCGGTGCGCCACCCTGCGCGGCCGCGGGGCTGGCCGTGGCCGTCCCGGCCAGCAGGGCGAGCGCGGCTGCGCCACGCATCAGGGCGGTGCGGCCCTGCGTGCGGTTCAGCCAATCAATCCAGTGATTTCCAGCGCTCGTTGCGGTTTCGGGCTTGAGTTGGTCGGGCTGCATCGCCAATCTCCAGGGCCGGATGATACCGACCGGTACGTCGCGACAGATAAGTGACCGGTCGGTATCATCGCCAGACACGCTTTCGCGATGTACCAAGGGGTGTGAGAGGAGAGGTCGTCCCATGGCCAGTGCCACGGCCGAGCGCCCGAAAGCCGCGCAGCGCATCCAGTCCGCGGCCAAGGACCTGTTCTATCGGCAGGGCATCCGCGCCACCGGCGTGGAGGAGGTCTGCCGCGTGGCCGACGCCACGAAGATGAGCCTCTACCGCAACTACCCGAGCAAGGACGCCCTGGTCGCGGCCATCCTCTGCGACGATGCCGCCTGCTACGAGGCTTGGTTCGCGGAGGTCACGGGCAGGGCGCCCGACGCGGCCGGCAAGCTCCGCGCACTGGTCCACGCCGTGGCGGAGAAGATCCAGCACCCGGAGTACCGCGGCTGCCCCCTGCTGCTGGCGCAGGCCGAGTTTCCCGACCCCTCCCACCCCACGCACCAACTCGTCGCGCAGCACAAGCAGCGGGCGCGCGAGGGTGTGGTCGCCCTGGCCCGCGATGCCGGCGCGCGTGACCCGGAGATGCTGGCCGACACGCTCGCCATGCTCATGGACGGCGCCTGGGCAACCATGCCGTACCTCGGCGCGGCTCGCGCGGCGGAGGTGCTCCGGCAAGGCGCCGAGGCGATGCTGCAGAACTCGCTGGAAACGACGTCACCGCACCCATCGCAGCGCTGACAGCCAACGCCGCTGGGCATCGGGTTGCGGTTGGGAGCACATGTGGCGAATGCTCGTCGGGCCATGGATTGACGCCTTTCCACCGGCTCCCCGGGGCAGGTGGAAAGGCGCAGTTATGGCTGCGGTCACGATGCTTCCCACCACGGCCAGCAGCACATCCTCAACGCCGCGGTTGCGGAGCTCGTTCATGACGCGGAGACAGAACTTCGCGCCCTTGTTCTGCCCGAGCCAGAGACCGAGGATCTCCTTGGTGCCGTCGGCGCGCACCCCGAGTGCGATATGCACCGCCTTGTTGCGAGCGACGCCCTCGTCTTGGGCCTTCACCCGCAGTGCGTCGAAGAAGACCAAGGGATACACCGCCTCCAGTGGCCGCGCCTGCCAGGTCGCAATCTCGTCCAGCACGGCGTCAGTAACCGTGCTGACCAGGTCGGGCGAGACCTCCAGGCCGTAGAGCTCCTCGAGGTGACCTGCGGTCTCCCGCGCACTCATGCCGCGCGCGTACATCGGTTGAGCGCCAAAGGCGCTCAGCGATCTTCTCGCCAAGGCCGGGAAGGCAGCGCTGGTACTTGGCGATCAGCCGCGGATCGAAGCTGCCCTGCCGGTCCCGCGGCACCTCCAGCGCAATCCGGCCGGTGTCTGTGACCGATCCAGCAGCCCGCCCTGGTCAAAGGCCGTGCTGGTGCTGGCGGCAGACAGCTCCCCCTGATGACCGGCAACACACGAAAACGCTGACAGTCCCAGGCGTTCGACAGCCGCCTCAGGGCGGAGTGCCTCGACGCCTCCTGGTTCGTGTCCCTTGCCGATGCCCGGGACCGGCTGGAGGCATGGCGGCAGGAGTGCGCCAACGAACGGCCGCATGGGTCACCGGGGAACCTGATCCCGCGGGCGTTCGCCAGGCAGGCTCAGCAAGCCCGAGGAGTTGCGTAGACCCCGGACCAGATCAGGCAGCAGGACCATCAAGACCCTTGACCCGCAGGCGTGCCGATCCCCTTCCTGGAGCGCCTCCGCCGTTGCTCGCGTTCCGGCGCACCCGGGCCCGGCAACCTTCGGAGCGCCAACGCGCTCCCCCTGCCGCAAGGCTGCGATGGATACCCCGAATGAGGCACGCCGCCCGCCCGACGAGCAGCCGGTTCCTCGTGCGACGTGTCAGCAAGGCCGGGGTTTGCCTCCTCGGCCTTCTGCTGCTGTCGCCTGGCATTCCGGGCCTGTCGGTTGTGGTGGCGGGTGCACTGGTCGTGTCCGAGGCAGCGGCCCAGGCACGCTCCTCGGGCGGCTACTCACGTCCGCGCTCCTCCGGCAGCTACGGCCGCACGCCTTCAACCCGTGGGCCGCGCGTCACGCCGCGCACGCCGTCCACCAGCGGCGGCTACCGGCGGCCCGATTTCGGATCGGCGGCGCAGCCCCGCCGCCCCTCCGTCCCGCCGCCTGCCTTCGACACCCGCTCGGCCGGAGATCGTGCGCTGTCGCGCGAACAGTCGGGAGGCGCCCTCGGCCGCTACCGTACGCAGCAGGACGAACTTCGCCGGCGAGGCGAGGCCGCGCAGCGCCCGCCCATGCCCACCCCGCTTCCCGCGCCAGCCCCGAGTGGCGGCGGTTTCGGCGTCCCGCGCGGTGGCTATGCGGGCGGGCCCGGCTACAGCCGGCCGTTGCGGCCGGACTGGTACCGCGACCGCGGCTGGGTCCCCCAGCCCGGCATCTTCGGCGCCGGCCGCAGCTTCGGCATCTGGGATGGCCTCTTCCTGTGGTTCCTGCTCGACAACCTGACGCGCGCCGGCTCGGTGGATTTCTTCCGTAACCACCGCGACGACCCTGCCATCCGTGAATGGCGGGCCGAAGCCGACCGCCTGGCGCGCGACAATGCCGACATCCGCGGACGGTTGGATCAGCTGGACCAGGAGATCGCGCGCCAGCCCGACGCGCCGGCCGACCCGAACTACCTTCCCCCCGGCGTGCCGCCCGAGGTCGCGGTCGCGCCGCGCGATGACGCGCGCACCCCGACCACCGGCGTGCAGGACGCGGAGGGTGGCGGCATCGGCTCCTGGGCGTTGCCCGTGCTGCTGATTGGCGGTGGTGGCCTGGTCCTGCTTGCGCGGCGTCGCCGCACCTCGACCACCAAAGGAGGAGGCGGCATGACGGGCCATGGCACCGGCGATCGCATCCGCAGCGCAGGCGCGATGCTGCGAACCACCGTCGCGGGCGGTGGGGCGCCGCCCGCCTCCCCCTTCCGCGTCGGCATGACGCTGCAGGCGGACCCGACGCCCTTCATCCTGGCCGCGGATTCCACCAAGGTCCGTGCGCCGGAGGGCATCGATGCGAGCCAACTGCTCTCCGTGCAGGAGGTGGGGCGTCTGCGCGGCGCCGGGGTCGAGCTCACACGGCTCTACCTGCCCGACGGGCGGAGCGCCTTCCAGCTTCACCTCGACGCCGGCAGCCGCCCGGACGAGTGCCGCTTCCTCGGGCTGATCGACGAGGTGACGCCGGCGGACGAGGCTGAATGGGCCGTCTGGCTCGATCCGGCCGAAGGGCTGATCGGCTGGCCGGAGTTCGAGACGAGGGACGGCAAGCTGTACGCCCGAGCCTGGTCCCCCGGCGCGTCGCGCATCGAGCCGCGCGAGTTCCAGGAAGTGATCGAAACCACGGCCGGCGCGCGCCAGCGGCGCCACTTCGCCATGCTCTATGCCGCGGGCACCGGCCAGGCCGCCCCGGCGCCGGCGACCGAGTACATCCTCGTCTCCGCTGTCGAGGAGGGAGGCCGCGCCTGGGTCGAGATCCGCGCCGGCATCGACATCAACCCCGCTTCACTCTCGCTGGCCTGAACCGAGGATCCCCGCCGTATGGACACCATCCTGGAGACGCTCTCGACGGGCCTGCCGGTGCTGCTGCTGCAACTCGCGGTGACGCTGGCGCTGCTTGGCCTCGGTTCGGCGATCTACACGGCGGTGACGCCCTTCCACGAGTTCCGCCTGGTGCGGGAGGGAAACGTGGCAGCGGGCATCTCGCTCGCGGGCACGATGCTTGCGCTCGCCATCCCGCTCGCCGCGACGCTCGCGACCAGCCTCGTCACGCTCGACATCCTCCTCTGGGGACTGGTGGCGCTGGTGGTGCAGCTCCTCGCCTTCCTGCTCGCCTCGCACCTCATTCCCGGCCTGCGCCGCATGATCGAGGCAGACAACCCGGCCGCAGCCTGCGTCCTCGTCGGCGTGCAGCTCTCCGTCGCGCTGCTCAACGCCGGCGCGATGGCCGGTTGAACAATCCGTTATCGGGAGACAGAAGATGCTCGCTTTCATGCGCAACATGGTCGGCGTGAAGACCGACCAGGCCGTCAACTCCGCCATCGAGGCGATCGTGCGGTGGGATCCGCATTCGGCAACCGAGGCGGAGCTGCGCACCATGGAGCAGCACCTCGACCATCTCGGCCGCCAGGTCGCCGAGGCGCGCATGGCCTTCGACCGTGAGAGGAAGGAGGCGGATGCCATCCAGTCCCTCTCCCAGCAGCGCATGGCCGCGGCCGAGCTGATCGAGCGGCGGATGGGCGCGGAGACGGACCCCGCGAGGAAGACGGAACTCGAGCGCAGCCTCGCGACCCTCGTCGGCATGCTCGAGCAGATGGCACCGGAGGTGGAGCGCGAGCGGCAGGATGCGACGGACGCCGAGGAGTTCCTCCGCATGCTGGAGCAGACCTACTCGCAGGCCGGCCAGAAGCTGAAGAGCGCGCGCGACGAGCTGAACCGCGCCCAGCGCGACATGAGCCGCGCGGAGCAGCAGCGCGAACTGGCGGAGCGCCGGGCCGAGGCGGCGCGCCAGGCCGCCGGCCTCTCCGGCGCGACCAGCGGCCTCAGTGTCGCACTCAAGGCGATGCAGGACAATGCCGCACGCAACCTGGCGGAGGCGGAGGCAGCGAACGCCAAGGCGAAGCTCCTTGCGCCCACCAGACCCGAGGAGGAGGACCGCAACATCGCCGACGCGCTGCGCACCGCCTCCGGCCAGGGGCCGGCGCCGACCGGCCTGTCGGAGCGGCTCGCCGCGCTCCGCGGCCGCGCGCCGGCGATGCGGCAGATCAGCGGCCACTCGGGCGGCTGATCTGCCGATGCCGTCCCTCACGACGCGCCGAGGCCTGCTCGCGGCGGCTGCCCTCCTCGGCGTCCCGACACCGCGGGCAGGTGGCGCAGTGCCCGGTCCGCTCTTCGGCGCCGACGCCCCGCGGAGCGTCTTCCTGGGCGGCTTCGAATGCTCCTCCCATCGCCGGGCCGACGGGCGGCGGCTCGACCTGCTGGCCTCGACGCGGCACGACGTGCTGGCCCGGCAGGATTACCGCCAGCTCGCCGGGCACGGCATCCGCGCGGCGCGCGACGGCGTGCGCTGGCATCTGGTCGAGCCCGGCCCGCCGGGCCGCTACGACTGGTCCTCCTTCCTCCCCATGCTGCGCGCGGCGGAGGCGGAGGGCATGCGCGTCGCCTGGGATCTCTGCCATTACGGTTGGCCGGACGGGCTCGACGTCTTCTCGGCGGCATTCGTGGATCGCCTTTCGCGCTATGCGGCCGCCTTCGCGCGGCTGCACCTCGCGGAGACGGGGCGCGCGCCGGTGACCTGCCCGGTGAACGAGATATCCTTCCTCGCCTGGGCGGGCGGTGACATGGGACGCATGAACCCCGCCACGCGCGACCGCGGGGGTGAGCTCAAGGTCCAGCTCGTCCGCGCCGCCATCGCGGCGACGCGCGCGATGCAGGAGGCGGTGCCCGGCACGCGCGTGCTGACGATCGAACCGGTGATCCACATCGCGCCGATCGTTGGCCAGGACCCCGCCATCGCTGCGGCGCACGTGGAAGCCGCGTTCCAGGCCTGGGACATGATCGCGGGCCGCGCCGCGCCTGGCCTCGGCGGCGCGCCGGAGCTGCTCGACGTGGTCGGTGTGAACTACTACTGGAACAACCAGTGGCTCTGCACCTCCGCGCGGCAGGTGGAGCAGCAGTGGCTCTGCGACGGGGAGCCGATCTCCTCCTTTGATCCCCGTGCGCGGCCGCTGCGCGACCTGCTCGCGGGTGTGCACCAGCGCTACCAAAGGCCGGTGCTGATCGCTGAGACGAGCATCGAAGGGGACCATCGCGCCGCCTGGCTGCGTCACGTCTGCACGGAGGCGCGCGCCGCCATGGTCGCCGGCGTGCCGCTGGAAGGCGTGTGCCTCTATCCCGTCCTGAGCCATCCGGGGTGGGACGATGACCGGTACTGCCCGAACGGGCTGCTGGAGATGGAAGTCCAGGGCGACCGGCGTGTCGAACACGCGCCGCTGGCCGCCGAGCTGCGGCGGCAGACCCGCCTGTTCGAGGCCGTGCTGGCCGGCAGGAACGTGGACGGGGAGTAGCGGCGCACCGCGACGCGGCGCGTCGGGCAGGCCCGCGCCGAGGCCGTGGCCGCGCGGCCGGGGTACGAGGCCAAGCGCGCCGCCTGGGAGGCGAAGAAGGGCCGCCGCGGCCGTCCGCCCAAGCCGCCAGAGGACGACCCGCCAGTCCAGTCTCGCCGATCCCGACAGCGCGCTGATGCGGCGCTCCGACGCCCACGAGTACCGCCAGGCCTACAACGCCCCGGCCGTGGTCTGCGCCGAAGCCTCGCAGCCGATCCTCGCCACCGCCGTCGTTGCCACGCCCGCCGATGGGCCGAGCTTCGCGCGCACCATCCTCGGCATGGAGCGCGGCGTCGGCCTCCCCAATACTGTCCTCGCCGACACCGGCTTCGCTTCAGGAGTGGCGGTCGCCGCCCTCCAGGCGCGAGAGATCGAGCCGCTCGTCGCCATCGGTCGCACCCAGCCGCACCGCGCCTACGACGTCCGGCCCCCGCCCCAGGCCCCGCGTCGCATCGCCGAACCCTGGCGCCTCGCCATGCTGGCCAAGCTGGACACCTCCGATGCCAAAGCCCGCTATGCCCGCCGCAAGCAGACCGTCCAACCCGTCTTCGGCGTCATCGAGGCAGCGCCCCCGGCTTCACCCGCTTCCACCTCCGCAGGCTCCACCGCCTGCGGCAGGCCTGACCTCACCGGCCGCCCC
>DASQNQ010000259.1:0-1738 GCA_035644895.1 Acetobacteraceae bacterium
GGGGTACTTCGGTCCCCGCCACCTCGAGTACTGGCTGTCGGGGCTGCGCGACATGCGGAAGGTCATGGCCGCGACGGGCCTCGACCGCGTCGCGGCGCCGCGCATCCTGGACTTCGGCGGTGCCTCCGGCCGGGTCGTCCGGCACTTCGCGAACTGGCGCGCGGAGGCGGAGGTCTTCAACTGCGACATCAACGCGCAGCACATCCTGCTGTGCAAGCACCTGTTCGGCAGCCGCGTGACGTCGTTCCGCAACCGTGGCCTGCCGACGCTGCCGTTTCCCGACCATTACCTGGACTGCGTGACCGCCTTTTCCGTCTTCACGCACATCGATGCGGAGGACACCGCCTGGCTGCTGGAGCTGCGGCGCGTGGTGAAGCCGGGAGGTCACCTCTACGTCACCATCCATGACCAGGCGACCTGGGACATCCTGCCCAGCACAGTCATCGCCGGCCTGAGCTTCTCCAACGAGAATTTCCGTCGTCACCACGCGGAGAACCCGCAACTCACCGGACGGAAGGTGCACACCTACAACGACGCCGCGGATTACCAGTGCAACGTCTTCCTGGGCGCGGACTACATCGACCGGCACTGGGCGCCGCTGTTCAACGGCTACAGCCTGTTTCCTCTCGCGCACGATCACCAGAGCGCAATTGTTTTGACGATTTAGCGTGCCTTCGTGCCGTCGTTGCGCCAAGGGTCACGACCACCATCATGCGGCTGCGGCACCAACACCTCGTTCTGCCGAAAAGTCATCTTGCCCAGCTCGTGCATCTGTGACGGTGTCGAGCGTCTGACCCGTCCATTAGGCACATCAGGAGCCACGCCATGACGTTCAGCGTGCGAAGCGAACTCCGTGAGGAGGTGCGTAACATCCTGGGCCGAATGGATGCCGACGATCTGCAGGAATTGTTGCCCGCCATCGCAGGCCTGCTGAACCGCCACGGCTTTGAGCACTGGTGGACTCGACCGCAGGTCTATCGAGCTTTCGAGCAGGAAGGTCTCCACATCACGCGGAACCACTTCTACTCGCCGCTGCCCGACACGGCACTGGCCGCGCGGCACTTGGCCCGCCAAGTTCCGTTGACGGCCGCATCCCATATGCTTTCGGCCAGTGCCTTCGCTGATACCTGGGGGGACATCCGCAGCTTCGCGCACGAACTCGCCGACCTACCCCGCGAGAGTGACAATGGCTTCCATTGGGACAACAACATGTTCCCGAACCTTGATGCCATCATCTATTATTGCATGCTCCGCCGTAACCGCCCGCGCCGAATCATCGAGATCGGCTCCGGATTCTCTACTCACATCGCGCGCCGCGCGTTGGAGCGCAACGGCATGGGCCGCTTGCATGTTGTGGAGCCCTACCCAACGGCGAAACTGCGCGAACTGCTCGGGCGGCTCGACGAGATGTACGAGGCGAAGATCCAGGACGTGCCGAGCGATCTCTTTGCGCAACTCGAGGACGGGGACGTGCTGTTCGTGGATTCCAGCCATGTCTGCAAGACCGGCTCGGACCTGAACCACATTCTGTTCGAGATCCTGCCGGCGCTCCGCGCATCGGTCCTCATGCACTTCCACGACATCTTCCTCCCTCATGAATACCCGGCTGACTGGGTGGTCGGGCGCGGTTATGGATGGAATGAGCAGTACCTCCTGCTAGCGTTCCTGATGGGCAACGCCGCGGTGTCGCCGCTGGTAGGCAGTGCGCTGATGGCGCACTCGCATCAGGCCATGCTGC
>DASQNQ010000260.1:0-12843 GCA_035644895.1 Acetobacteraceae bacterium
CACCGCTCAACAGGGCTTCACCCGCACGGGCGCACCTCAACGGGCACCCTGCGGGCTCCTGCCAAACCGCCGGTCTCAGCGTCGTTCATACGGGACGACGCGGTACCTGCAGCGCTGCGCTGTGGACCAAAAAAGGCCTGACCCGTTGAGCGCCCGATAGGACGCCTGCACCGGCCAAGGGCGGGCGATATATCCGTCGCCTGCGGGCGAGTCAAGCAAACGGCAACATGAAAATGAAGAAGGCCGGTTCCTGGCGGGAAACCGGCCTTCTTCGGTAGCTATCGGAGCAGCGCTACTCGGCCGCCTTCGCAGGACCGGGAAGCGGCGCAGGGTTCTGCTGGATGCGGCCCCGGTCGCGCTGGGCGGCGATGGCCCGTAGCCGGTTCATCACAGACCCGGTGCCAGCCGGGATGAGACGGCCGACAATGACGTTCTCCTTGAGGCCCGCGAGGTTGTCGACCTTGCCGGCGGTCGCGGCCTCGGTAAGCACCCGTGTCGTTTCCTGGAACGATGCCGCAGAGATGAAGGACGTCGTCTGCAGGGACGCCTTGGTGATGCCCTGCAGAAC
Source organism: Acetobacteraceae bacterium (assembly GCA_035644895.1). Taxonomy (GTDB): domain Bacteria; phylum Pseudomonadota; class Alphaproteobacteria; order Acetobacterales; family Acetobacteraceae; genus Falsiroseomonas. The sequence continues at coordinate 569 of DASQNQ010000260.1, forward strand.
GGGTTCGGCCCGCGCCGGACGTTCCTTCGCCGCCAGCCGCTTCTCGTTCTCAATCTCGAACTCGATGCGCTCCACCTGCTCCCCGACGAGGAAGGTGGTATCGCCTGGGTCGAGGATCTCGACCTTCTGCAGCATCTGCCGGACGATAACCTCAATGTGCTTGTCGTTGATCTTCACGCCCTGCAGTCGATAGACATCCTGGATTTCATTCACCAGGTAGTTTGCCAGCGCCTCGACACCCAGTACGCGCAGGATGTCGTGCGGCACGCGCGGGCCGTCGACCAGCGGGTCGCCGGCCTTGACGTAGTCGCCCTCCTGAACGGAGACGTGCTTCCCCTTGGGCACCAGGTACTCACGCGGCACCGGGGCCTCGTCGCCCACCTGCTCGGGCACCACCAGGATGCGCCGCTTCGCCTTGTAGTCCTTGCCGAACTCCACGCGCCCGTCGATCTCGGAGATGATGGCGTGGTCCTTGGGACGGCGCGCCTCGAACAGCTCCGCCACGCGTGGCAGACCGCCCGTGATGTCACGCGTCTTAGACGACTCGCGCGGGATGCGCGCAAGCACGTCGCCGGCGTTGACCTTCGCGCCGTTCTCGACCGAAAGGATCGAGTCGGGATTTAGGAAGTAGCGGGCTTCGGCATTGTTCGCGAGGCGCAGAATCTCACCGCGGTCATCCTTCAGGATCAGCCGCGGCCGCAGGTCCGCGCCCTTCGAGGGCTGCTTGTAGTCCACGACCACCTTGGAGGACATGCCCGTGACCTCGTCCATCCGCTCGACGAGGGTGACGCCGTCGATGAGGTCGGCGTATTCCACGGACCCGGCCTTCTCCGTGATGATTGGCAGCGTGAAGGGGTCCCACTCGGCCAGCTTCTGGCCGCGCGTGACGGCAGCCCCCTCATCGGTCAGCAGCCGGGCGCCGTAGGGCACGCGGAAGCGCCCGCGCTCCCGCCCCTGGCCGTCCGAGAGGATGATCTCGCAATTGCGGCTCATCACCACGGGCACGCCCTGGCTGTTCGCCACGACGTTGCGGTTCAGCACCTTAACAGTGCCGTCCGAGATCGCCTCCACGGCCGACTGCTCCGCCCCACGCTGGGCGGCGCCGCCGATGTGGAACGTCCGCATGGTGAGCTGCGTGCCGGGCTCGCCGATCGACTGCGCGGCGATGACGCCCACTGCTTCGCCGACGTTCACCGGCGTGCCGCGCGCGAGGTCGCGTCCGTAACAGTGGCCGCACACGCCGACGCGGGCATCGCAGGTGAGCACGGAGCGGATCTTCACCGCCTCCACGCCTGCGCGCTCGACGATCTCGGCCTCCGGCTCCGTCACCAGCGTGTTACGCTCCAGCAGCACCTCGGCCGTTGCCGGGTCGAGCACCGGGTCCTGCACCGTCCGCCCAAGGATGCGCTCCGAGAGCGAGGACACCACCTCGCCGCCGTCGAGCACGGCGCGCACGGTGATGCCCCGCTCCGTCCCGCAATCATCCTCCACGATGATGCAGTCCTGCGCCACGTCGACCAAGCGCCTGGTAAGGTAGCCGGAATTCGCTGTCTTGAGCGCCGTGTCCGCCAAGCCCTTCCGCGCACCGTGGGTGGAGTTGAAGTACTCCAGCACGGTGAGACCTTCCTTGAAGTTCGAGATGATCGGCTGCTCGATGATCTCGCCCGACGGCTTGGCCATCAGGCCGCGCATGCCGGCAAGCTGGCGCATCTGCGCGGGCGAGCCTCGTGCACCGGAGTGCGACATCATCCAGACCGAATTGGTGGGCGTGCCGATCTCCTGCCTCGAGATCTCCTTCATCATGGCCTGGGCCACTTCCTCGGTGCAGCGCGACCAGGCGTCCACCACCTTGTTGTAGCGTTCGCCGAAGGTGATCAGGCCGTCGAGGTACTGCTGCTCGAACTCCTTCACCTCCGCCTTCGTCTTCGCGATGAGCTCGTCCTTCGTGACCGGAACGACCATGTCGTCCTTGCCGAAGGAAATGCCAGCGCGCGCAGCCTGGCGGAACCCGAGCCCCATCAGCCGGTCGGCGAAGATCACGCTCTCCTTCTGGCCGCAGTGACGGTACACAGCATCGATCACGTCGGAGATCGTCTTCTTCGTGAGCTGCCGGTTCAGAAGGCTGTACGGAACCTGCGGATTCAGCGGCAGGAGCGCGCCCATCATCATGCGTCCGGGCGTGGTGACGACGCGCTCCGTCACGATGCGGCCGTCCCCGTCCATCGCCTTGCGACGTGCGCGGATTTTGCTGTGGAGCTTGATGGCGCCGGCCGCCAATGCCTGCTCGATCTCGCCGAGCGAGGCGAAGGCCGGCGTGTCCTTCTCCTCCGTCGCCCGGTACTCCGGTGTCTCCAGGCTGAGATAGTACAGGCCGAGGACGATGTCCTGGCTCGGCACGATGATCGGCTTGCCGTTCGCCGGGCTCAGGATGTTGTTCGTCGACATCATGAGCACCCATGCCTCGCGCTGTGCCTCGAGCGACAGGGGGACGTGGACGGCCATCTGGTCGCCGTCGAAATCCGCGTTGAAGGCGGTGCAGACCAGCGGGTGCAGCTGGATCGCCTTGCCCTCGACGAGAACTGGCTCGAAGGCCTGGATGCCGAGGCGGTGCAGCGTGGGCGCGCGGTTTAGCAGCACCGGATGCTCGCGGATCACCTCCTCGAGGATGTCCCACACCTCCGGCCGCTCCTTTTCCACCATCCGCTTTGCAGCCTTGATGGTGGTGGCGTGCCCGTACTTCTCCAGCTTCGAGTAGATGAAGGGCTTGAAGAGCTCGAGCGCCATCTTCTTGGGCAGCCCGCACTGGTGGAGCTTCAGTTCGGGGCCGACGACGATGACGGAGCGGCCCGAGTAGTCAACGCGCTTGCCGAGCAGGTTCTGGCGGAACCGGCCCTGCTTGCCCTTCAGCATGTCGGACAGCGACTTCAGCGGACGCTTGTTCGCACCCGTGATCGCGCGGCCGCGACGTCCGTTGTCGAACAGGGCGTCGACCGCCTCCTGCAGCATGCGCTTCTCGTTGCGCACGATGATGTCCGGCGCGCGCAGCTCGATCAGCCGCTTCAGGCGGTTGTTCCGGTTGATGACGCGGCGGTAGAGATCATTCAAGTCCGAGGTCGCGAAGCGCCCACCGTCCAACGGGACGAGTGGGCGCAGCTCCGGCGGAATCACGGGGATCACATCCAGGATCATCCATTCCGGACGCGCGCCACCCTCGGCGAAGCTCTCGATCAGCTTCAACCGCTTAACGAGCTTCTTGCGCTTCGCTTCCGACGTCGTGTCCTTCAACTCCGCGCGGAGCTTCGGCCCTTCCTTCTCGAGGTCGAGGCCGGCAAGCATCTGCTTCACCGCCTCCGCGCCGATGCCGACGGAGAACGCGTCCTCGCCGAACTCGTCCTGCTTGCTCTGGAATTGCTCCTCGTTCAGCAGCTGGTGCAGCTTCAGGTCCGTCAACCCCGGCTCCAGCACCACGTAGCTCTCGAAGTACAGGACCTTCTCAAGCTCCTTCAAGCTCATGTCCACCAGCAGCCCAACGCGCGAGGGCAGGGACTTGAGGAACCAGATGTGCGCGACGGGCGAGGCGAGCTCGATGTGGCCCATGCGCTCGCGGCGCCCCTTCGCTAGCGTCACCTCGACGCCGCACTTCTCGCAGATGATGCCGCGGAACTTCATCCGCTTGTACTTGCCGCAAAGACACTCGTAGTCCTTGATCGGCCCGAAGATGCGTGCACAGAACAGGCCGTCCCGCTCCGGCTTGAAGGTGCGGTAGTTGATCGTCTCCGGCTTCTTGATCTCGCCATAGGACCAGGAGCGGATCTGCTCAGGGGAGGCGATCGAGATGCGGATCTGGTCGAAGGTGACAGCCTGGCCGGTCTGGCCCAGGATCTTCATCAGTTCGTTCATGCCGTCCACTCCGTCCGGCGCGCCCCGCGAGGGGCGACGAAAAGGGGACGCCGCACCGCCCGAAGGCGGCGCGGCGATGTGCTTGAAATGGTCAGGAGGCGCGGTTCTCGAGGTCCACGTTCAGGCCCAGTGACTTCAACTCCTTCACCAGGACGTTGAAGCTCTCGGGCACGCCGGCCTCGAAGTTGTCCTGGTCGCGGACGATCGCCTCATAGACCTTCGTGCGGCCCGACACGTCGTCGGACTTCACGGTCAGCATCTCCTGCAGCGTGTAGGCGGCGCCATAGGCCTCAAGCGCCCAGACCTCCATCTCGCCGAAGCGCTGCCCGCCGAACTGCGCCTTTCCTCCCAACGGCTGCTGGGTGACAAGGCTGTACGGCCCGATCGAGCGTGCATGGATCTTGTCGTCGACCAGGTGGTGGAGCTTGAGCATGTAGATGTAGCCCACCGTGACCTTGCGCTCGAAGATCTCGCCCGTGCGGCCGTCCGTGAGCCAGACCTGCCCGGAGGCATCGAGCCCAGCCCTGGTCAGCATGCCCTCGATGTCCGCCATGCGGGCGCCGTCGAACACCGGCGTGGCGATGGGCACCCCCTTGCGCAGGTTCTCGCACAGCTCGATGAGCTGGTCGTCGTCCATCGGCGCAATCTCCTGGGCAACGAGTTCGTCGCCATAGACCTCGCGCAGCTTCGCGAGCAGCTCCTCCCGCATCGCGCCGCCCCGGCGGTACTCCTCCACAACGGCATGGATCTGCTTGCCAAGGTTGGCGCAGGCCCACCCGAGATGCGTCTCCAGGATCTGCCCCACGTTCATCCGCGACGGAACGCCGAGCGGGTTCAGGACGAGGTCCACCGGCGTCCCATCCTCGAGGAACGGCATGTCCTCGATCGGCACGACACGGGACACGACGCCCTTGTTGCCATGGCGTCCTGCCATCTTGTCGCCCGGCTGCAGCTTCCGCTTCACAGCCACGAAGACCTTGACCATCTTCATGACGCCGGGCGGCAGCTCGTCACCGCGCTGCAGCTTGTCGACCTTGCTCTCGAAGCGCTTCTGCAGACGCTCGACCGCAGCGTCGAACTCCCGCTTGAGGGCCTCGATCTCCGACATCGCGGCATCGTCCTGCACGGCGATCTGCCGCCAGGTCGCCTTGGCGAACTGGTCCAGCACCTCGTCCGTGATGACGGTGCCCTGCTTGATGTTCTTGAAGCTGCCTGCGGCCTTCCGGTTCAGCAGCCGCTCGCGCAGGCGCGAGTAGAAGGAGCGCTCCTGGATCGCCTTCTCGTCATCGCGGTCCTTCGCCAGACGCTCCACCTCGGCACGCTCGATCGCCATCGCGCGTTCGTCCTTGTCCACGCCACGGCGGGAGAAGACGCGCACGTCGACGATGGTGCCCGAAACACCCGGCGGCAGCTTGAGCGACGTGTCGCGCACGTCGGACGCCTTCTCGCCGAAGATGGCGCGCAGCAACTTCTCCTCTGGCGTCATCGGGCTCTCGCCCTTCGGCGTCACCTTGCCGACAAGGATGTCGCCCGGGTTCACCTCCGCGCCGATGTAGACGATGCCGGCCTCGTCGAGATTGCGCAACGCTTCCTCGCCGACGTTCGGGATGTCGCGCGTGATCTCCTCCTGGCCGAGCTTCGTGTCACGCGCATTGACCTCGAACTCCTCGATGTGGATCGAGGTGAAGACGTCGTCGCTCGCGATCCGCTCGGAGATCAGGATCGAGTCCTCGAAGTTGTACCCGTTCCAGGGCATGAATGCGCACAGCACGTTCCGCCCGAGCGCGAGCTCGCCGAGCTCCGTGGAGGGACCATCCGCGATGATGTCGCCCGCACGCACCCGGTCGCCCACGCGGACCAGCGGCCGCTGGTTGATGCAGGTGCTCTGGTTCGAGCGCTGGAACTTGCGCAGGCGGTAGATGTCAACGCCGCGCGTCGTGCCCTCATCGCCCGTCGCGCGCACCACGATGCGCGCGCCGTCGATGCTGTCCACCACGCCGTCGCGCCGAGCCACGATGGATGCACCCGAGTCGCGCGCGACGGACGCCTCCATGCCCGTGCCGACCAGCGGCGCATCGGACTTGATCAGCGGCACCGCCTGGCGCTGCATGTTCGAGCCCATCAGCGCCCGGTTCGCGTCGTCGTTCTCGAGGAACGGGATGAGCGCGGCAGCGACCGAGACGAGCTGCTTCGGCGAGACGTCGATCGCCGTCACCTCCTCTGGCTTCACGAGGCGGAAGTCGCCGCCCTGGCGGACGGAGACGAGCTCGCCGGTCAGCTTGTCCTCCTTGTCGAGGCCTGCATCGGCCTGGGCCACGACGAGCCGCTCCTCCTCCATGGCGGAGAGATAGCGTGGCGCGCCGACCACCTGGCCATCGCGGACCAGGCGGTACGGCGTCTCAATGAAGCCGTACTTGTTCACCTTGGCGAAGGTGGCGAGGCTGTTGATCAGGCCGATGTTCGGCCCTTCCGGCGTCTCGATCGGGCAGATCCGGCCGTAATGCGTCGGATGCACGTCGCGCACCTCGAAGCCCGCGCGCTCCCGCGTCAGGCCGCCCGGGCCGAGCGCCGAAAGCCGGCGCTTGTGCGTCACCTCGGACAGCGGGTTCGTCTGGTCCATGAACTGGCTGAGCTGCGAAGAGCCGAAGAACTCCCGCACCGCCGCCGCCGCCGGCTTCGCGTTGATCAGGTCGTGCGGCATCACGGTGTCGATGTCGACAGACCCCATCCGCTCCTTGATCGCGCGCTCCATGCGTAGCAGCCCGACGCGGTACTGGTTCTCCATCAGCTCGCCGACCGAACGCACCCGGCGGTTGCCGAGATTGTCGATGTCGTCGATCTGGCCGCGCCCGTCCTTCAGGTCCATCAGCACGCGCATGGTCGCGATGATGTCCTCCTTGCGCAGCGTGCGCTGCGTGTCGGGCACCTCCTCGGCGGAGAAGCCGAGGCGCATGTTCATCTTCACCCGGCCCACGGCCGAGAGGTCGTAGCGCTCACCGTCGAAGAACAGGCCGCGGAACAGGGTCTCCGCCGTCTCGGCCGTCGGCGGCTCGCCGGGGCGCATGACGCGGTAGATGTCCATCAGCGCTTCTTCGCGGTTGGTGTTCTTGTCCACCGCGAGTGTCGAGCGGATCCAGGGCCCGACGGACTGGTCGATCGCGAGCGTCGGCAGGCGGTCGAGCCCGGCCTCCTCGATCGCGGTCAGACGCGTCTCGGTCAGTTCCTCGCCCGCCTCGGCCCAGATCTCGCCGGTCTGCATGTTGACCATGTCCTCGGCGACATAGCGGCCGAGCAGGTCCGTCCGGCCAACCAGCACCTCGGTGGTGCAGGCCTCGGCGATCTTGCGGGCGGTGCGCGGGGTCAGCTTGTCGCCGGCCTTGGACACCACCTGACCCGTGCGTGCGTCCACCAGGTCCTCGGCCAGCTTCACGCCGCGGAACGCCTCCGGGTCGAAGGGGCGCGACCAGCCCTTGTCGTTGCGCGAGAAGACGACCTGGCCGTAGAAGGCGTTCAGGATCTCCTCGGCATCCATGCCGCGGATCTCATGCGGCTCCAGGTTCGGCAGGCCCTCCGCCACGCGCCGCACACGCTCCGCCGCCGTCCACGCGCTGTCGAGCGCGTAGAGCAGAGTGGTCGCCGGCAGCTTGCGCTTCCGGTCGATGCGGACGTAGCAGATGTCCTTCGCGTCGAACTCGAAGTCGAGCCACGAGCCACGGTAGGGGATGACGCGCGCGGCAAACAGGTACTTCCCGCTGCTGTGCGTCTTGCCCTTGTCGTGGTCGAAGAAGACGCCCGGACTGCGATGCATCTGAGAGACGATGACGCGCTCGGTGCCGTTGATGATGAAGGTGCCATTGTCCGTCATGAGCGGCATGTCGCCCATGTAGACGTCCTGCTCCTTGATGTCGCGGACGGAGCGCGCGCCGGTGTCCTCGTCCACGTCCCAGACGATCAGGCGCAGGCGCACCTTGAGCGGCGCGGCGAACGTCATGCCGCGCTGCATGCACTCCTCGACATCGTACTTCGGCTCCTCGAGCTCGTACTGCACGAACTCGAGGCGCCCGCGGCCGCCGAAGTCGTCGATCGGGAAGACCGACTTGAAGACCTCCTGCAACCCCGTGTGCGTCCGCGCGTCCGGGTCCACGCCCATCTGCAGGAACCCCTCGTAGGAGGCCCTCTGCACGTCGATGAGGTTCGGCATCGGCGCCACCTCGGGCAGCCTGCCAAATGATTTCCGGATTCACTTGCGCCCGGTGAAGGACTTCGTGATAGCGTTCATGCCTGTCCCGCTTCCCGTCTCCCGGCCCTAAGCCCCGGCCGGAGGGGTTTTTCCGCCACTCGTCCCTGCGTCACACAGCACGGCGCGACGTTACGCCGAGCGATGAAACGCAGAGACGGGCGGGGACCCAGGGGATCCCCGCCCGCACTCCGAAAAGTCTGCCAGCCGCGGGCGACGGCGGACGCCGCCCAGGGCCTTCGGGCTCACTTGATCTCGACAGTGGCCCCGTTCTCTTCCAGAACCTTCTTGATCTTCTGAGCCTCGTCCTTGTTCACGCTCTCCTTGACGGTCTTGGGCGCACCCTCGACCAGATCCTTCGCCTCCTTGAGGCCGAGGCCCGTGATCGTCCGGATCTCCTTGATCACGTTGATCTTCTTGTCGCCGGCGGTGGCGAGGATCACGGTGAACTCGGTCTGCTCCTCAACGGGAGCCGCCGCGGCAGCGCCGCCAGCAGCGGGCGCCGCCGCCATCGCGACCGGAGCCGCAGCGGAGACGCCCCACTTCTCCTCCAGCATCTTGGAGAGCTCGGCAGCCTCCAGAACGGTCAGGCTGGAGAGCTCATCAACCAGTCGAGCGAGATCGGCCATTTTCGGGTAATCCTTGATCTAGTGGCTTGGCTTGGTGTTTGCAACTCCCGGGACGGTTCCCGCCCGGGAGAGGGGTTCACGCTTTCGCGCCCTCATGGGCACAAGGCAGGTCAGGCGGCGTCCGCCTCGTCCTTCTTGGCATAGGCCGAGAACACCCGGGCGAGCTGCGAGCCGGGGGCCTGCAGAACGCCGGCGATGCGCGTCGCGGGGGTCTGGATCAGCCCCAGCAGCTGCGCACGCAGGGTCTCGAGCGAGGGAAGCTCGGCCAGCGCCTTGACCCCGTTGAGGTCGAGGGTCTGGGTGCCGAGCGCCCCGCCCAGGATCACGAACTTGTCGTTCGTCCTGGCATACTCCACGGCGGTCTTCGCCACTGCCACCGGGTCCCGGGACCACGCGAGCGCGGTCGGGCCCTTCAGCAGGGGCTGGACGCCCTGGAAACGGGTGCCATCGAGGGCGAGCGAGGCCAGCCGGTTCTTCGCCACCTTGTAGGTCGCGCCGGCATCTCGCATGCGGCGCCGCAGGTTTGTCGCATCCGCGACCGTCAAGCCGTCGTTCCGGCTGACGAGCACGAAGGACGTATCCGCGAACACCGCCTGGAGCGCCTGCACGAAGGCGCGCTTTTCCGTACGGTCCACGTCCGGTCTCCGTTCAAGGCCAGGACCTGATGGAGGGGTCCCGACCGGTGATGAGGGAGGGCAGACTGCCCACCCTTGGGTACTTCCTGTTGGAACGGGACCACCAAGCCAGTCCGTCCCGGATCGGATCCGGGCCGCATTGCTTCGGCATCCCCATCTATCCCCTGCGCTTCCGCTTCAAGGCCCGGCCGGCAGGCCGGCCAGGCCACAGGAGGTCTCCGACAGGTTCCGGGGGGCAACCGCCCCCCTGCCCGGCCGCCCTGTCCGGGCGGCCGTATCTCCTCAGGCGCCGAGGGTGGCGAGATCCACCTTCAGGCCAGGACCCATAGAGGAGGAGAGGGCCACCTTCTTCACGTAGGTGCCCTTCGCCCCCGTGGGCCGCGCCTTCTGGATGGCATCGATGAAGGCACGCGCATTCTCCAGCAGCTGGCCCTCTCCGAACGATGCCTTGCCGATGCCCGCGTGCACGATGCCCGCCTTCTCGGCCCGGAACTCGACCTGACCGGCCTTTGCCGCCGTGACGGCGCCCTTCACGTCCATGGTCACGGTGCCAAGCTTCGGGTTCGGCATCAGCCCGCGCGGGCCGAGAACCTTACCGAGCCGGCCGACCAGGGCCATCATGTCGGGCGTCGCGATGCAGCGGTCGAAGTCGATCTTGCCCTCCTGCACCGCCGCGGCGAGGTCGTCCGCCCCCACCACGTCGGCGCCGGCCGCGCGCGCCTCGTCGGCCTTCGCGCCGCGGGCGAACACGCCCACGCGCACCGTCTTTCCGGTGCCGTTCGGTAGCCCGACCACGCCACGGACCATCTGGTCGGCATGGCGCGGGTCGATGCCCAGGTTCATCGCGATCTCGATCGTCTCGTCGAACTTCGCCTTGGCATTCGTCTTGGCGAGGCGGATGGCCTCCTCCAGCGCATAGGCCTTGTCGAGCTCCACTGCCGCGCGGGCGGCCTTAAGGCGCTTGCCGATCTTCGCCATGGCGTCAGCCCTCCACCACCGTCATGCCCATGGAGCGGGCGGAGCCCGCCAGCATGCGAACCGCCGACTCGACGTCCGTGCAGTTCATGTCCTTCATCTTCACCGCCGCGATCTCCCGCAGCTGCGACTTCGTCACGCGCCCGACCGTCGCACCCTTGCCCGGCGTCAGGCTCCCCTTCTCGATCTTGGCAGCCTTCAGCAGGAAGTAGGTGTTCGGCGGAGTCTTCGTGATGAAGGCGAAGGTACGGTCGGAGTAGGCCGTGATGACCACGGGCGTCGGCGTGCCGGGCTCCATGCCCTGCGTCGCCGCGTTGAACTCCTTCACGAACTGCATGATGTTCAGGCCGCGCTGGCCGAGCGCAGGACCAACGGGCGGCGAAGGGTTCGCCTTGCCGGCCGGGATCTGCAGCTTGATGTAGCCGACGATCTTCTTTGCCATACTTAAGTCCTCTGGCGGTCAGAGGCCCGCGGTACCAGCGACCCCGCCCCTAAATCAGGAGGGCCAGGATCTCCCGCGTTCCCGGATAACGCCGAACGGCCCGGGTCATGCAACCCGGGCCGCCTCGGCGAGCGGGCGCGTATAGCCGTCCCGCCGCCGCCTGTCCAGTCCCTTTCCCGGCCTCAGCCCTGGCGGGCGAAGAAGTGGTTGAAGGCCACCACCGGGCTCGCCTGGTAGCGCAGGTAGAACCCGGCCACCCGCCGGCACCACTCCCGCTGGCTGTCGCAGACCCGCTTGAAGAACGGCCCCGCGGCGGGCGAGGAGGCGTCGCCCTCCATCCGCGCGATCACCCGGTCCCATGCCTGGAGCTGGGCGTCGAGGATCGGGCGCGGCGTCTGCCGCACCGTCACGCCCGCCTGCGCCATCGCGGCAAGATCACGCGAGAAGCGGTCCTGCTGCTTCCAGGACATGTCGGAGGACGCGGCCTCCGCCGCATGGCGGATGACGTGCTGCAGCTCCTCCGGCAGCCCCTCGAAGCGCTGCCGGTTGAACAGCACCTCGAAGGCCTCGGTGTGCTGGTGGTAGCTCTGCAGCATGTAGTTGCGCGCCACGTCGCTGAAGCCGGCCCCGCGGTCCGAGGAGGGGTTGCTCCACTCCGCCGCGTCGATAACCCCGCGCTCCAGCGCCGGCACGATCTCCGCCCCGGGGAGGGAGACGACGGCGGCCCCCATCTCCTGGAACAGGTCGGCGGCCAGCCCGACCGTGCGGAAGCGCAGGCCGCGGATCTGCTCCGCCCGCTCGACCGGGTTGCGGAACCAGCCGAGCGGCTGGCTGGGGATGGGCCCGGAGAGGAAGCCCACCACGTTCATCCGCACGAGCTCGTTCATCAGCTCGCGGTACAGCGCCTCGCCCCCGCCGTAGTAGAACCAGCCGAGCAGCATGTTCGGGTCGCTGAACCAGGGCGGCGCGGTGCCGAACAGGGAAAAGGCGCGGTTGCGGCCGAACCAGTAGGCGCAGACCCCGTGCCCGCCATCCAGCGTGCCGGCATGCACGGCGTCCAGAAGCTGGAACGCGCCCACCACGGCGCCCGCCGGCAGAAGCTCGAGCCGCAGGCGTCCCCCGCCGAGGCGGTTCACGCGTGTGACGTAGTCTTGCGCGAACTCATGCAGGATGTCGCGCGCGGGCCAGGTGGACTGGAAGCGCAGCGTCGTCGTCTGGGCGCGGCTCACGCGCGGCGTGGCAATCGCCGCCGCGCCCACGGCGCCGGCGGCCACGGCCTTCATAAGCCCACGGCGCCGCGCCGCCGGAGGCGTTGTCTCCCGGTTCATGTTCTCTCCTCCCCTGCCCGGCCGGACCCGCCGCAGGAGGGGCAGTCGCCCGGCACGATGCGGGAGAAAGCCTATGGGAGGCGCCCGCGCGGCTGCAACGCTCTCGTGCATCCGCGCCGGTCTGCCGGG
>DASQNQ010000261.1:0-5857 GCA_035644895.1 Acetobacteraceae bacterium
GCCATCGGATAGCCGATCAGCAGGCAGAGCGCGGCGGAGACGGCGGCCACGCGCAAGCTGCGCAGCGCGGCGTCCAGGTAGAAGGGGTCCTCCAGCAGCAGCCGGAAGTTCTCCCAGTTCAGCTGCAGCCCCTCGCCCGGCCGGAAGGGCGGGGCGACGGGGGGCAGGCCCTCGGCCACCTCGCCGAAGGCTATGGCCAGCAGGATGGCGAAGGGGGCGGCGAAGAACAGCATCATCCAGGCCGCCGGCAGCGCCAGCACCAGCGCGCGCCTCATGCCGGCAGCACCACGGCGGCGTGGGCGTCCCAGGTGACCTCGACACGCTCCTCCCACTCCGCGGGGCGGGCCGTGGTGCGGGTCACGTTGGGGCGGGAGACGCGCAGCACCGGCCCGCCCTCCACCGCCACGAAGTAGACGAAGACGTCGCCCTGGTAGGCGATGTCGCGCACGCGCCCGACAAGCCGGTTCTCGCCCGGCGCAACATCCGGCGCGGCATGGGACAGGCGCAGGCGCTCCGGCCGGATCACCGCCAGCACCGCGCTGCCTGGCGGGTGGGGCGCGGGCGCATCCGCCAGCACGGCGCCGCCCGCGGGCAGCGCGATGCGGCATGCGCCGGGGCCGCTCTCCGCCACCACGCCCTCCAGGATGTTGGCGTTGCCGAAGAACTCCGCGACGAAGCGGCTGGCCGGCGCCTCGTACACCTCGGCCGGCGTGCCGACCTGCGCGAGGCGCCCGTGCTGCATCACACCGAGCCGCCCGGCCACCGTCATCGCCTCCGCCTGGTCGTGGGTGACGACGACGAAGGTGGTGCCGGTGCGCTCCTGGATGTTCACCAGCTCGAACTGCATGCTCTCGCGCAGCGACTTGTCGAGGGCCGAGAGCGGCTCGTCCAGCAGCAGCAGCTTGGGGCGCTTGGCCAGCGCCCGGGCCAGCGCCACCCGCGCCCGCTGCCCGCCCGAGAGCTGGTGCGGGCGCCGGCCGCCCAACCCCTCCATCCGCACAAGGGCCAGCATCTCCGCCACCCGGTCCCGGATGGCGGTTCGCGCCGCGCCCTCCTGCCGCAGGCCGAAGGCGATGTTGCCCTCGACCGTCATGTGCGGGAACAGCGCGTAGGACTGGAACATCATGTTGACGGGCCGCGCATGCGGCGGCACGCCCGCCATGCCCTGCCCGTCCAGCATCACCTGCCCCGCATCCGGCGTCTCGAGCCCCGCCAGGATGCGCAGCAGCGTGGACTTGCCCGAGCCCGATCCGCCGAGCAGCGCGAAGAACTCGCCGCGCGCGATGTCGAGGGAGAGGTCGTCGAGGACGAGCTGCGACCCGAAGCGCTTGGTCACGCCCTCGATGCGCAGGAAGGGCGCCGCCCCGCTCACCGCCCCGCCTTGAACCGCGCCCAGATGCGCGAACGCGCGCGGTCCACGGCCTGCGGCACGGGGCCGATGGTGAAGAAGCGGGCGCGCATCGCCTCGTCCGGGAAGACGTTCGGGTCGCCCTTCACCTCCGGCCGGACGGCGCCGAAGCTGCCCGGCACGGCGTTGGCATAGCGCGTGTGGTTGGTGATGTCGGCCATCACGTCCGGCCGCAGAAGGAAGTTGATGAAGGCATGCGCGTTTGCCGCGTTCGGAGAATCGGCCGGGATGGCCAGCATGTCGAACCAGAGCTGCGCGCCCTCCTTTGGTGCCACATACGCGACGTTCACGCCCCGCCCCGCCTCCCGCGCGCGGACGGAGGCCTGGATGACGTCGCCGGAGTAGGAGAAGGCGAGGCATGCCTGGCCGGAGGCCAGCGCCTCGATCGTGCCGCCCGAGGCGAAGTTGCGGATGTGCGGGCGGATCGTCATCAGCGCGCGCTCCACCTCCCGCAGGTCCTCCGCGCTGCCGCTGTTCGGATCCCGCCCGAGGTAGCGCAGCACCGTCGGGATCACGTCGGCCGGGCTGTCGAGCATGGTGATGCCGCAGCGCGCGATGCGGGACGCATGCCGCGGGTCCATCAGCAGCGCCAGGCTGTCGAGCGGCGCGTCGGGCGCCAGCGCGCGGACGCGGTCCGGGTTGATGCCGAGGCCGATCGTGCCCCACAGGTACACCACGCCGAAGCGCCCGCCGGGATCCGACGCCTCCACCTGCCGCATCAGCGCGGGGTCGAGGTTGGCGAGGTTCGGGATCAGCGCGCGGTCGAGCGGCTGGAAGGCGCCCGCGCGGGCGAGCCGGGAGAAGGTCGGCTCGTTCGTCGGCACCACGATGTCGAAGCCCGACCGTCCGGCCGAGAGCCGCCCCTCCAGCGTCTCCAGGCTGTCATAGACGTCGTAGCGCACGCGGATGCCCGTCTCGCGCGTGAAGCGCTGGACCACGTAGGGATCGATGTAGTCGTTCCAGTTGAACACGTTCACGAACCGCTCTTGCGCGCCTTGCGCGACGCGCTCCTGCGTGCTCGCAGCGTGCGGCAGCAGCAGCGCCGCCAGTGCGGCGGCGATCAGGGCCAGACGACGCATCGCTTTCTCCCGTTGCTCGCCGAACCATGCCGTGCGGGCGGGAGGGCGCAAGGGGCTTCGGCGATCTAGGTATTTCGTCCTTGACGTACCTGTTTCGTTCGGGTACTGACAGGGCCGCCAACGGGCGCAATGCGCCCGGGCCCCTCCCCCGACACCTCGCCGCACGCCACCGCAGGCCCACCCCTGGGCCCGCGGATGCGCGGCCATGCCCGAAAGGCGCCCGCCGCATGCCCTTCGATGCCACCGCGCTGACGCCGCTCGTCACCGGCGCCGGGTTCACGCTCTGGCTCTACCGCACGCCGGACCCGCGCGCCGCCGCCGTCGCCGCCGGCTACTTCGCCCCGGCCGGCGAGCGGCTGGAAACCGGCGACCTCATCCTGCTCCAGGCGGCAGACGCCGTCGCCCTGCTGCCGGTGCGGGCCGGCGACGTGGTGGCCTCCGGCCTCGTGGTGGACACCGCTGCCGCACCCTTCCGGACGGAACGTGCGGCCGCCCAGCGCTTCTCGCTGCGCCAGGCCGCGGCGGCGGTGGTGCAGACCATCGTGCTCGCGCCGCTCGCAGCCGGCCTCGTCGCGAACGGCACGGTGGAGGCGCGGGCCACGGTCGCCGGCCCGGTGGCGGAGGTGGTGTTCAGCCTGCGCGACGGCGCGGGGGTCACGGTGCGCGGACCGGCCAGGGTGCCCGTCGCGGCCGGCGTGGCGAGCACGGTCTTCGCGGCCCCGCCCGCGGGCACCGGATACCGCATGCGGGCCGAGGCGGTGGGCGAGCCGCTGGTGGCCGACACCTCTCCGCCCTTCGCCGTCTCGGCCCCCTTCGGGCTGCTGACCCAGTCGGGCGGCGCCCTGCTCCTCCAGGACGGATCCCGCCTGCTGATCTGACGCGGCAGCCGCTGCCTCCCTTCGACACAACAGCCAAGGACCAGCCCATGCCCGACAGCAGGATCACCGATCTGCCCAGCGCGTCCGCGCTCTCGGCCGCGGACCTCTCGCCCTTCGTCCAGGGCGCCGGCACGGCGGCACAGACGCGGCGCGCCACCTTCGCCCAGATCACCGCCGGCGTGCACGCCGAGCGCATGTTCCACGTCCGCGACTTCGGCGCGGCCGGCAACGGCACGACGGACGACGCGGCCGCCATCCAGGCCGCCATCGACGCGGCGCAGGCCTCGGGCGGCGGGGTGGTGCGCCTCGGGCCGCGGCGCTACCGCATCGCGGGCGCCGAACTGGTCGTGCGGGAGAACGTCGTGCTCGAGGGGCCGGGCTTCCCGGGCGGGCAGCGCGCCGGCGGCGACTACCGCGCGATCCCCGGCACGCTGCTCGTCGCCGCGACGCGCACCGTGCGCGTCATGCGCGGCGCATCGCTGCGCTGCATGGCGCTGCTGCGCGAGGGCATCGCCGCACCGCCGGCCTCCATGCGGGACGCGATCCAGCTGCGCGCGGCGATGGCCGGCACGGCGGTCACGATCGGCGACGGGTCGGGCTCGCACCACGACGCGGTGGTCGAGGACCTGCTGATCCTCGGCTTCGACCTCGCGGTGCGGTCCGACAACAGCCAGCGCCTCAACATGCGCCGCGTCCGGGGCGACAACCGCAACGGGCTCTGGCTCTCGCGCACCTATGACATCACGCGCATCCACGACGTCCACTTCTGGCCCTTCCTGACAGGCAACCTGACGAACGTCTCGCTCGTCAGCCAAGCTGTCGCGGCGGTGGTGAATGGCGGCTCGGGCCAGGTGCGCGTCACGGCCGGCGCGGCGCATGGCCTGGTGACGGGCGATGTCGTCAACCTGCACGGCATCGGCGGCGTGCCGGGCGCGAACGGGCGCTTCACGGCCAGCGTGGTGGACGCGACGCGCATCGACCTGCAGGGCAGCACCTTCTCCGGGGCCTGGACGGGCGGCGGCACGCTGTCGGTCTGGAACAACCGCCGCGCGGGCACGGCCTTCCGGGTGGAGAACTCGGACGTGGCGGAGTTCGTGAACTGCTTCGCCTACGGCTACGACACGGGCTTCGACCTCGGCCCGGGGAGCCAATCCATCCAGCTGCACAACTGCAGCGTGGACGACCGGCTGGACCTGCGCGACCAGCTCACGCGCGGCGCGCACATCCGGGGAGACGCCTTCCGCACCAAGTGGGTGGGCGGGTTCATCTCCTCGATGGCGACGGCCATCCGGGTGAACTCCTCCGCCCCCAGCAACGGCGACAACCAGTTCGTCGGCGTGATGGTCGGCGGCGGCGGCCCGGGCACGACGGTGGAGGTGCTGGATGGCGGCCTGACGCTGGTGGCCTGCGACCTGCCCGCCGCCACCGTCTTCCTCGGCAGCGCGGGCGACAGCCTCTCGGTCACCGCCTGCGACACGCGCTCCGCCACCTTCCTCGGCCAGACCACGGCGGACCGCGCCCGCATCATACTGGTGGGCAACCGGCAGCAGGCGCTCGGCTCCACGCCGGACCAGCTGAGTTCGGTGCTGCACCGGCGGTCCGAAACTCAGGGCGCCGACCTGGAATTCGAGAACGCGGACGGGGCGGTGAGCTACTCGATCCAGGTGGGCGCCGGCGCACTCGCGCCGATCGAGATCGGCGGCGAGCCGCTGGTCAACCCGAACGGCGCGGTGGTGCTCGGGGCGCCCTCATCGATGACGCAGCCGATGCGGCTCACGTTGCGCCGCGCCTCCTCCGCGCCCACGGCCGGCGACGTGCTCGGCCGGGTCGGCTTCAGCGGCGGCAACGCGGGAGGCGTGGAGACGGAGTTCGCGCGCATCAGCAGCGTCAGCGACGCAGTCGCAGCGGGCGCGGAGGCCGGCGCCCTGGTGTTCGAGACGCGGCTGGGCGGCACGATGGCCGAGCGGCTGCGCATCGCACCCGACGGCACGGCGACCTTCCAGGGGCCGCTGGTGCTGCCTGGCGCGCCGGCCACCGCGATGGAGGCAGCCACGCGCGCCTACGTGGACGGGCAGTTCACGGCGCGGCGGCTGTCGGTCGTCACGGCGGCCTCCGCGACGGCGGTGACGCTGGCGGCGCACAATGCGCGGCTGCTGGTCGCCAACCCGGGCACGACGCTCTCGCTCACCTGGGCCGCGACGGGTGACGGCTTCTCCTGCCTCGTCGTCAACCGCACGGGGGCGGAGCTCCCCGTCGCGCTGACGGGGTTCACGGGCACGGCGCCCATGAACCCCGATGGCCTGACCCGCATCCGTGACGGAGGCATTGCGACGCTGCTCGCCTTCAGCCCGGATGGCGGCACGACGCGCCTCCTGATGCTCGCCGGCGCGGGCGCGCCGTGATGGGCGCGTTCATGGCCAATCTGCAGGGCGTCGTGGCGACCTCGGGGCGCCGCCGCCTGGTCGGGCCGCAGCGGCTTTCTGCGCCGCTGG
>DASQNQ010000262.1:0-3976 GCA_035644895.1 Acetobacteraceae bacterium
CAGAACACCTTGAGGATGTCCCGGGCGCGCGCAATCACCTCCAGGGCTTCCGGGGTCAGTTCAAAGCCCTGCAGCGCGCCGGGCGCGGCCCAGGCCACCTCCGTCACGTCGTCGCCCGGCCGCGCCTCGCCGCCCGCCCAGGCGCCGCAGTAGTCCACGATGGTGTAGTGGAAGCGCACCAGGCCCGCCTCGTCCCGCGTGACGCCGTCCACCACCGCCGCGAGCGAGAGGGGGCCGACCTCCACGCCCGTTTCCTCCAGCACCTCCCGTCGGGCGGCCATCTCCGCCGGCTCGCCGAGCCGCTGCGCGCCGCCGGGCAGGGACCATCCTCCGAGCCGCGGCGGGCGGCCGCGGCGCACCAGCAGCACGTCCTGTCCGCGAAACACGATCGCGCCGATGCCGACCCAGGGCCGGTCAGGGTACTCGCGGCCGGGGCGCGACTTGGTCATCCGCCGTCATGCCTACGCAGATCCTCGAGCCGTGGGAGGAAGGCCTTCTCCTTCCACTGACCCACCTGGTAGACCCAGCCCTGCCAGCGGGTGTTGAGTCGCGCCGCCTCCTCGTCGCCCGAGGCCGCCAGCCGCACCCAGAGTTGCTCTTCCGCCCGGAAGGCCTCGACCGCGATGGCGAGGTTGTCGGTCAGATCGAAGGTGGCGCTGCCGGCGCGCGTCCCTGGCGTGTCGTCCGCGCGACGCACCTCGAGGAAGGTCAGGAACTCGAAGGCACGCGCCACCTCGTCGAGCGAAACCTCATCCGCCGGGGGCGGCTCGCCCGGCCCCACCACCGCCAGGCGGTCATCCGCGTCCGGGCCGCGGGCGAGGACCAGGGGCGGCTCACCCTCCCGCTGCACGGCCACGCGTCGCACCCGCTCCCGCGCCAGGTTGGCCAGGTCGCGGTCGATCCAGAGCTGCGGGTCGGCGTCCACGGGCAGCCGGCCCTCGGCGAGCCAGGCCTGGTCCTCGCCGGGGCGGCGGACGTTCACGCTCTCGGGCACGCCGCCCTGCACGCGCACCCGGCGGCGCCCGACGACCAGCTCCGCGACCGGGTTGCCCGCGCCGTCCAGCACCCGCAGGAGGGAGGAGGTGGCACCCGCGCGCATCGGATCCTCGAGGCCGAGGCGGTCGAGCATGTCCGGGTTCGCGGTGCGCGGCTCGGTCAGGCGCAGCTCGGTCAGGCCCACCAGCAGCTCCCGCACCCGGCCGGGGCGGACAGGGTAGCCCGCGCGGTCGGGCAGCACCCAGGCATCCGGGCCGGCGCGGCGGATGGTCAGCGTGCCGTCATGACGCCGGACCTCGATCGCCTGCGCGTCGCCGAGCCGCGCCGCGAGGCCCGGAAAGGCCAGCGGCGCCGTGGCGGGCGGCGGCGGCTCCGCCACGTCCGGCGTCAGCAGGATGGCGGCGCCGACCGTCGCCGCGGCGGCCGTGCCGAGGAACAACAGCGTCCGCCGGTTCATGCCCGCGCCTCCGCCCGCCGCCGCGCCCGCCAGACGCCGAGCAGGATGGCGAGCACCGTCAGCAGCGCGGGCACCACCACGATGTTCGCGACGCGCAGGTTCGTCTCCAGCCTTTCGATGTCCCGGCGCAGCTCGAGCTGCACCTGCCGCAACTCGCCGCGGGTGCGCAGGATCTCCTCCCGCGCGCGGTCGATCTCGGCGCGCTGTTCCGGCGTGATCACCGCCTGCGCGCCACCGCGCTCGCCCTGGCGAAGCTCGCGCAGTCGGCGCTCCGTCGCCTCCAGCCGCTCCTGCAGCGTGCGCTCGGTCTGGCGGAACTGCGTCTCCGCGTCGCGGCGGATGTTCTCGACCATCTCGAAGGGGCGGAGCGACTCGCCGCGGGAGCGGAGCGAGATCAGCGCATCGCCCCCCGCCAGCGTGTCGGCCAGGTTGATGAGCAGCGAGCCGTTGTCGGAGATCGGCTGGGCGACCTGCTGGCCGAAGAAGTCCTGCACGCGGACCCAGAAACGGTCCTCCAGCAGGTCGCTGTCGTTCGCGACCACGATGTTGGCCGGCGCCTCGGTCCGGGCGCGGTGGGCGGGGAGGTCCGCGGGACGCTCCGTACCCTCGGCTGGCGGGGGCGGGCCCTCGGGGAACGCGGAGGCGAGCGGGCCACGGATGCGGGCCATCAGCACGCGTCGCTCGCCGTCCGCGCGGAACTCCGCCAGCAGGCGGGCCGGGTTCGGGTCCTGGCGCACGCGCGCGGCGTCCACCAGCATGGAGCGCTCGGAGCTTACGGCAAGCGGCGTGAACTCGATCGGCGCACCCTCCCGCTGGCGGACCTCACCGGCCGAGGCGAAGGTGACCTGCTGGAGGTCGGCGGTCGCCACCTCCTCACGGCTCAGCCCGGCGGCCGGCACGTTGTACCAGGCGGCATAATCCACCGCCTGCACGCGGTCCGTCGGGCTGGCCCTGACGCGCCAGGCGCCGCGCAGGTCGAGCACCACCTGGCCGGCCGGCGCCTCGACCCCCCAGGCGTTCAGCAGCCGGTCGAGCGACGAGGAGGTTTCGGCCGGCGGCCGCCCGCCCGGGCCGGGGCGGGACGCCTGGCTCTCGCTGTGCGGGTCCGTCAGCGCGATCAGCCGCCCGCCGCGCATGACGAACTGGTCAATGGCGTAGAGCGTGGCGTCGGCCAGCCCCTGAGGGTGCGCCACCAGCAGGACTTGCACGTCCGCCGGGATGGCGGTGTCGTCGAGCCCGATGTCGCGCACGGTGAAGAACTGCCGGAGCTGGTTCATCACCGCGAAGGGCTGCCCGGCACCCGGCACGCGCATCATCATCGCGCGCGGGTCGCCGCTCAGCGGCAGGGCGGAGATGACGCCCAGCACCGGGCGGCGGGGATTCGACAGCTCCCACACCAGACGCGTCAGGTCGTATTCCAGGAAGCGTTCGCGGTCCGGCTGGAAGAATGGGATGGTCCGCTCGTCGTCCAGCGTGTTCGACGCCGCGAGCCCGAAATAGACCTGCTCCCCGGAGCCATCCACCGGCACGCCCTGAAGGCCGAGCGCGACGGCGCGGTCCTCGGTCTCGGAAAAGGGCTCGGGATCCAGGACCTCAAGCCGCAGGCGGCCGCGGGAGAGCGCGGCGTATTCCTGGAGCATGGCCCGCACGCGCTCCGCGTAGGCGCCGTAGACGGGGACGGTGGCGCCGAGGCGGCGGGAGTAGAAGAGGCGGAAGGTCACCGGCTCCTGCAATCCCTGCAGCACCTGCCGCGTGCCGTCGGACAGGGTGTAGATCCGGTTGGCCGTGAGGTCGAACTGCGCGCGCGGCAGCAGCCGGTCGGCCAGCATGTTGACCCCCACGGCAAGCACCAGCGCGAGGATCAGGGCGATGCCCGCGGAGAGGCCGCGGCCGCGGCGCGTGACGGCGTGTGCCATGGCGCTAATCCGCCTTCCGCTGGTCGACCGCGACCGTCGTCGCGAACAGGAAGAACGCGATGAAGGACGCGAAGTAGACGAGGTCCCGTGCCGAGACGATGCCGCGCGTGAATCCCTGCAGACGGTCGGTGACGGAGACGGCGCGGGCGATGTCCACCAGCTCCGGCACCCGCTTCGACAGGAACTCGGTCACGATGGGGCTGCCCATCACGCCGAACAGGAAGCAGCCTGCGACGGCGAGGACGAAGGCGATGACCTGGTTGCGCGTCAGCGCGGAGACGGCGGAGCCGAGCGCGAGGTAGGCGCCCGCCACCATCAGGCAGCCGAGGTAGCCGGTCAGGATCACGCCGTTGTCGGGCTCCCCCAGCACGTTCACGGTGATGACCAGCGGGAAGGTGAGCGCCAGCGCGATGGCGCAGAAGGCCCAGGCCGCCAGGAACTTGCCGAGCACCGCCTGCCACTGCGGCAGGGGAAGGGTCAGCAGCAGCTCGATCGTGCCGAGCCGCCGCTCCTCCGCCCAGAGGCGCATGGTCAGCGCGGGCACGAGGAACAGGAACAGCCAGGGGATGAAGGTGAAGAAGGGCGTCAGGTCCGCCTGGCCACGGCC
>DASQNQ010000263.1:0-16051 GCA_035644895.1 Acetobacteraceae bacterium
GGGGGCGACGAGACGATCGGGGGCGACAACATCGTCCCGCCAGGTGAAGTCTCACCCTGGGGCCCGACCCCGCCCGGCGAAACACCTGAGTCCCCGCCCGGCCGAGGCGCCTTCCCGGGCGTGGTGGGCGACAACGTCATCCTCGCGGGTGCGGGCAACGACAGCGTGACGGCCGGGTTCGGATCCGACGTCGTCTTCGGCGGGGCTGGCGCAGATACGATCGAGGGTTATGGGGAGGTCTTCCCGTTCTCCCGCATACCGAATGCCTGGATCAACCTCGATGCGCCGGACCTGCTGTTCGGCGATGCCGGCGACGACCTGCTGCGTGGCGGGGGCGGGAACGATCTGCTGGATGGCGGCTCCGGCAACGACAGGCTGGAGGGCGGCGTCGGCGCGGATTTCCTGCGGGGCGGGTCCGGGGAGGATGTCTTCGTCGCCGGCTGGATCTTCACGGGGCAGTTCGTGCCCGAGACGGAGGTCGGCCCCGGCCGGCGCGACGTCATCCTGGACTTTCAGCAGGGACACGACCGCATCGACCTGAGCGGCTTCAACGTCCCCGCGCAGGGCCAACCGCCGCCGCTGTTCCTCGGCACCGACCCGTTCGTGGCGAGCTGGGCCGTGCAACTGCGCTACCAGTTCGAGGGAGGCCGCACCATCCTCCAGCTTGTCGCCGCCCCGATCGGCGGTCCGCCGGCGGATGGCACGCCACCCACGATCCCGGAGGCGCCGACTGCGGAGATCGAACTGCTCGGCGTCCACCGGCTGGAGGCCTCGGACGTCATCCTGATGTAGGGCTGCGTTCCACTGGGGTGACGTCGGCGGAGCGAACATCCATCCGGGGTTCGGATTCCGGCGGCCGTTCGGCCTGCGGCCGGTGGAACGGCGCCGCCGCCAGCTCGATTGCGTGCCGCAGCACCTCCGCGTCGCCGATGTGGTTCGCGAGGATCAGCACGAGGCGTGCATCCAGCCGGCGCGACGCGGCGGCGTCGAGGTCGCGATGGGCCTCGACGAGCGCGGCGAAGAGCGCGTCGGGGTCCCCGAGGCGCGGGGTCGTGTCGAGCTTCATGTCGCCGGCGCCTGCACCGCCAGGCCCATCGCCCGGTCGCGTGCCGCGCGCACGAGGACTGGCGAGGGCTGCGCCAGGCGCGCCGTGACGTGCTGGTCCGGGCGCAGCAGCACCGCGCCCCCCGGCGGCGCGCCGAAGCGGGCGACGACGAGGCCCGAATGATCCCAGAGCGCGCCCGGCACCTGGTCAGGCGTGACGAAGACCGGCCGCACATCCTCCGGCAGGTCCAGCCCGGAGGGCGGGCCGAAGGTGAGCAGCGTGAACTCCGCCCCGCCGAGGTGCCGCAGCAGCCAGTCCGGGCTGCCGCCGCGCAGCACCGGTGCGTCGGGCGCGGGCGCGCCCACCACGGCCCCGCCCGGCCAGTGGACGGGGTCGGGCGTGCCGAGCGTCCCGGCGGGCAGGGTTGCCGGGCGCGACAGGCGGCCCGAGTTCACCAGCGGCCGTGCAAAGGCGTGGCCGCGCGCCAGCTCGAGCACCGCGTCGCGATAGGCGCGGGCGGCGTCCGACTTCGGGGTGATGAAGTCGGTGCTGCGGGTGGAGTTCAGGATGTTCTCGTCGGCTGCCGGGATGCGCTCCGCGTCGTAGCTGTCGAGCAGCGCCTCCGGTGCCCGGCCCTGCACCACGGCTGCCAGCTTCCAGGCCAGGTTGTCCGCGTCCTGCACGCCGCCATTGCCGCCGCGCGCGCCGAAGGGGCTGACCTGGTGCGCCGAATCGCCCGCGAAGAGGGTGCGCCCATGGCGGAAGCGCTCCAGCCGCCGGCAGCGGAAGGTGTAGACGGAGACCCATTCCAGCTCGAAGGGCACGTCCGGCCCGAGCATCGCGCGGACACGCGGGATGACCCGCTCTGGCCGCTTCTCCTCCTCCGGGTCCACGTCCCAGCCGAGCTGGAAGTCGATGCGCCACACGCCGTCGGGCTGCTTGTGCAGCAGGACGGACTGGCCAGGGTGGAAGGGCGGGTCGAACCAGAACCAGCGTTCGGAGGGAAAGGCGACATCGCCGCGGATGACCACGTCCGCGATCAGGAACCGGTCGCGGAACACCTGGCCGGTGAAGGGTAGGCCCATGCTCTCCCGCACGAAGGATCGCGCGCCGTCGCAGGCCAACAGCCACTCGGCATCGACCCGGTAGGCGCCGGCCGGAGTCTCGACGGCGAGCACCACCGCGTCGGCCCCGTTCTCGACCTGCGCGATGCGGGAACGCCAGCGCAGCTCCACGCCGGCCGCCTCACAGGCTTCCACCAGCCACTCCTCGACGTAGTACTGCTGCAGGTTCACGAAGGCCGGGTATTCGTGCCCCTCCTCGGGCAGCAGGTCGAAGCCGTAGGCCTCGCTCTCGCCATGGAAGACGCGGCCACGCCGCCAGGTGATGCCCTTGTCCAGCAGCCGGCGGCCGAGGCCGAGGCGTCCATAGATCTCGAGCGTGCGCTTGGCGAAGCAGATGGCGCGCGAGCCGACGGACACCGTGTCGTCCTCGTCCAGCACGGTCACCGCCACGCCGCGCTGCGCGAGGTCGAGCGCGAGGGTCAGCCCAACCAGCCCGGCGCCCGCGACGACGACGCCGAGGCGCTCCGTCCCGCCCAGGGCGGGCGGGGCGCGGTGGGCGTAGCGCGGGTTGCGGTAGGTGGACGGCATGTCAGCCATGCACCTCGGCGGACTTCATCTCCGTGCCCTGCTCCAGCGCCTGCCACATCGCGAGGTCGCGCTCGGCCGTCCAGATGCGCGGGTGGTCGAGGCCCTTCGCCTCGTCATAGGCGCGGGCGACGTTGAAGGGCATGCAGTGCTCGAAGATCACCCAGTGCCCGTATTTCGGGCGCATGGCGCCCATCGCCTCCTCGTAGACCTGCTTCAGCGTCGCGCCCTTCGCGGCGCCGGCCTTCGCGATGGCGAAGAGGTCCGAGGTGAAGGCGCGAGTGCCCTCGATCGCCTCCTCGCACTCGGCACGCGTCATCAGGGCACGGCCGCGGCCGGGCACCATGCGCTCCGGGCCGAGGGCGCGGATGGCGTCCAGCGTCGCGGGCCAGTCCGCGAAGTGAGCGTCGCCGCAATAGGGCGTCGCGCCGAACTCCACCGTGTCGCCGGCAAAGAGAACCTTCTCCTTCGGCAGCCACACCACCGTGTCGCCGGCGGTGTGGGAGCGGCCGATGTGGATCACCTGCGCCTCCCGCTCTCCGAGCCAGAGCGTCAACCGCCTGCCGAAGGTGTGGGTTGGCCAGGTGAGGCCGGGGATGCTCTCCTTGCCGCGGAACAGGCGGGGGAAGCGGCCGATCTCGCTGTCCATGTCCTGCCGCCCGCGCTCCACGATCAGGTCGCGCGTGGCCTCCGAGGCGATGATGGCGGGCCGCCCGTAGCCCGAGGCGCCGAGGACCCGGACCGCGTGGTAGTGCGTCAGCACCACCTGGGTTACCGGCCGGTCCGTCACGCCACGGACGCGGCCGATCACGTCCTGCGCCATGGCGGGCGTCGCCTGCGCGTCCACCACCACCACGCCCTCCGGCCCGACGATCACGCCGGAATTCGGATCGCCCTCCGCCGTGTAGGCATAGAGGCCGGGGCCCAGCTCGTCGAAGGAGACCCGCTTCTCCGCCAGGTCGTTGGTGGACGCGAAGCCTGACATGCCGGGCCCTCTCCCTTGGATTCCCATGGACGGCAAGGTGGCACGGCGCGGGGCGGAGGCAAGCCGCGCCCGCATTCCGGGCATGCGCCGGCGGTACTCGAAGGGCCGGGTCGGCCGTCACATATGTGCGGGGCGGGGCCGCAGGCCCTTGCGCTGCGTCAGGCGCTTGCAACGGTTGGCCATCTCGGGCAACTCTCCACCGGACTGGGCGGCCTTGTGGCCCGGCCGGGGTGCACCACGGCCCTCTTGGACGAGTGATGAAGCGAGACACCTCCCTCACCCCGCTGCCCGGGTCCTGCGCCGCCTGCGCCGTCCGGCCCTTTGCCCTCTTCCGGGTGGTTCCCCAGGCCCGCGTGGGGGAGATTGCCCGCGTGCGCACTGGCGTCCGGCTGGTCCGCGCGGGGGAGGCGATCCATGACGGCGTCTTCACCCTCTATGCCGGCTGGGCCTTCTCCTGGACGGCGACGCCGGATGGCCGGCGCCAGGTGCTCGACTTCCACCTCCCCGGCGACCTCGTGGAGCGGACGCAGGACGGCGCGGAGGTCGAGGCGGTGACCGACGCCTCCTTCTGCGTGCTCGCGCGCGACCGCCTGTGCGAGTTCATGGGGCGCGACCCAGGCCTCGCCATGTCCTACGCCGAGGGGCTCTCCCGCGACCGGACCCGCCTGCGCGAGAGGCTGACCAGCCTCGGCCGGCGCGATGCGGTGGGGCGCGTGGCGCACCTGCTGCTGGAACTGCATGCCCGCTTGCTGCGGCGGGGCGGTGGCGATGCGAAGGGTGGACCGATGCCGCTCAAGCAGGCGCATGTCGCCGACGCGCTCGGCCTGTCGGTGGAGCACGCGAACCGGGCGCTCGCGCAGCTCCGCCGCGACGGGCTGGCCAGCCTGCAGAAGGGCCGCTTCGACATCCTCGACCGCGAGGGGCTTGAGGACATCGCCGGCTGGGTGCCGGCCGCGCCTGCCCCGGCCCTGACGGGGACCGTCGGCGCCGCGGGGTATGGCAGGGCCTCCCGCCCCGTTGCGCTTTCGCGCTAACCTGCCCGGCATGCGCCGCCTGCTGCTTGCCCTTCTCCTGTCATTGCCGGCGCTGCCGGTCCTGGCCCAGGGCGATCCCTCCTTCAACCTGGTGAACCGCAGCGGGCAGACGATCCGGGAGGTGTATGTCTCTCCCGAGCAGGACACGAGCTGGGGGGTGGACCGGCTCGGCGCGAACATCCTGCCCGACGGGCAGGCACTGCCCGTGCGCATCCCGCCCCAGGCCGGGTGCCAGCAGGATGTGCGAGTCGTCTACGCCGACGGCAGGGCGGAGGAGCGGCGGCGCCAGGACACCTGCCGGATCACCGAGATGGTCTTCGGGACGGCGGCCCCGCCCCGCGGCGCCGAGGGTCCGCCGGGGACGGGCAATCCCTCCTTCAACCTCGTGAACCATGGGCGGGCCACCATCCGGGAGATCTACGTCTCCTCCGTGCGGGACCAGAACTGGGGGCCGGACCGGCTCGGCCAGGATGTGCTGCCGCCCGGCCGCCACCTGGGCGTGAGGTTGCCCCTGAACGACTGCCTCAACGACATCCGCGTGGTGTGGGAGGACGGGCGCGACGAGGAGCGGCGGCGGGTGGACACCTGCCGGTTGGTCAACATGGTGTTCCAGTAGGGGCGAGGGGCGCCGCCCCTCGCCGGGCCGGGTCAGGCCGCGCGCATCGCCTTCCACACCGTCTCCGGCGTCGCCGGCATGTCCACCACGCGGCCGCCGAGCGCGTCCACCAGCGCGTTCATGACAGCGGGTGGGGAGCCGACGGCCCCGGCCTCCCCCGCGCCCTTCACGCCGAGCGGGTTCGTCTCGCAGGGCACCTCGATCAGGTCCACGTCGATCTCCGGCAGGTCCCCCGCGCGCGGCAGGCAGTAGTCCATGAAGGAGCCCGAGAGGAGCTGGCCCGATCCGTGGTCATAGGCCGTGCGCTCCATGAGTGCCTGGCCGAGGCCCTGCGCCACGCCGCCATGCACCTGGCCGCGGACGATCAGCGGGTTCAGCGCATGGCCCACATCGTCCACCACGATGTAGCGCGGGACGGAGACGATGCCCGTCTCCGGGTCCACCTCCACCTCCGCGACGTGGCACCCGTTCGGGAAGGTGTGGCTGTCGATCTTGGCCGTCTCCATCGCGTCGAGCAGCGTGGCGGACTGCCCCGCCGCGACGCGGGACCGCTGCGCCGCCGCAAGCTCCAGGATGCCTACTCCGCGATCGGTGCCGACCACGGCGAAGCGGCCCTGGCCCGGTGTGAACTCGATGTCCGCCACCGCGGCCTCGAGCTGCTCCGCCGCCGCCTGCTTGCCCTTCTCGATCACGCTCGCGGTCGTCACAAGGATCGCCTGCCCCTCCGAGTAGAGGGAGCGCGCGCCGCCCGTGCCGCCGCCGGAGGGCAGGGTCTCGGAGTCGCCCTGCTGGATGCGGATGCGGTCCAACGGAATGCCCAGCTCATGGGAGGTGAGCATGGCATAAGCCGTCTCGTGGCCCTGGCCGGTGCTCTGCGTGCCCACGTAGACGTCCACCATGCCGTCCTCGGCGAAGACGACCTTCGCGTTCTCCGTCGGGCCGCCGCCCGTGGCTTCCAGGTAGTAGGCCAACCCGATGCCGCGCCGCTTGCCGCGGCCCTCCGCCTCGCGCCGCCGCGCCTCGAAGCCGGCCCAGTCGATCTTGCTGAGCGCCGTGTCCATGAGCTGCGCGAAGGCGCCGCTGTCGTAGCGCTGGCCCATGGCGGTCACGTAGGGCATGGCCGACTGCGGCACCATGTTGCGGCGGCGGATCTCGATGCGGTCGATCCCCATCTCCCGCGCCGCCGTGTCGATCAGCCGCTCGACCACGTAGTTGCTCTCGGGGCGGCCGGCGCCGCGGTAGGCGTCAACCGGCACGGTGTGCGTCAGCACGCCGAGGACGTTCGCGTGCACTGCCTCGAACCCGTAGACGGAGGCGAGCACCTTCGTCCCCGCGCCCGTCGGGATGAAGGGCGCGAAGGTCGAGAGGTAGCCGCCCATGTTGGCGTAGTTCACCGTGCGCAGCGCGAGGAACTTGCCGTCCGCGTCCAGCGCCAGCTCGCCATGCGTGATGTTGTCGCGGCCATGGGTGTCGGATTGGAACGCCTCCGACCGGTCGGAGGCCCAGCGCACCGGCCGACCCAGGCGCCGCGCGGCGAAGGCGACCAGCACGTGCTCGGCGTACAGGTAGAGCTTCATGCCGAAGCCGCCGCCGACGTCAGGCGTGATGACGCGCACGGTCTCGGGCGGGATGTTGAAGACGTTCTGCGCGAGGAGGTTCTTCACCAGCCACGAGCCCTGGGTGTTGGTGTGCAGCGTGAGCTGCCCGCCCTGCCAGGCCGCGACCGCCGCGCGCGTCTCGAGGCTCGCGACCACGACGCGGTTGTTGACGACGGTCAGCTTCGTGACATGTGCGGCGCGGGCGAAGGCGGCATCGGCCTTCGCGCGGTCGCCCGCCTCCCAGTCGAAGCAGATGTTGCCCGGCGCGCTGTCCCAGACCTGCGGGGCGCCGGGCAGGTGGGCGGTGGCGAGGTCGGTCGCGGCGGGCAGGATCTCATAATCCACCATCACCGCCTCTGCTGCGTCGCGCGCGGCCTCCTTCGTCTCGGCGACGATGAAGGCGACCGGGTCGCCGACGTGGCGCACCGTGCCCTCGGCCAGCGCGAGCCGCGGCGTCTCGGAACGCGGCGTGCCGTCGCGGTTCTTGAGCGGGATGACGCAGGGCACCTCGCCCAAGCCCTCCGCCCGCAGGTCGGCGCCGGTGAACACGCCGAGCACGCCGGGCAGCGCCATCGCGCCCGACACGTCGATCCCCGTGATGCGGGCATGCGCGTGCGGGGAGCGGAGCACGATGCCGTGCGCCTCCCCGGGCATGGAGATGTCGTCCGTGTACCGGCCTTCGCCCTTCAGCAGGCGCGGATCCTCGACGCGGCGGACCGACTGGCTCAACCCGAACTTCGCCATGGCGACCTCTCCCCCACTCTTCCCGGTTCGTCCCCCATCATCTGCGATGGAAGGGGGCTTCGGGAAGGGGGCGGCAACCCCACGCGGCGGTGGGGCGTTCCGGCAACCATCACGGAGGTGTCAGCCATGCCGCGACTTGCAGCCGTCCTGATCGCCCTCTGCCTTGCGGGACCGGTCCTTGCCCAGGGCAGCGCCCGTGGCGACGCCATGCGCGCGCTCGACCGCGCGGAGGCGGAACTGCGGGATGCGATCACGCGCACCGAGGAGGGCCGCATGCCCGCCGCCTCCGCCGCCTCGCGCCTGCGGCAAGCCCTCTCTGAGGTGGAGCGGGCCATGATGCAGCTGCCGGGCGAAGCGCGCGGCGGGCCTGCCTGGCAGACGGCGGTGAAGGAGCTGACCCGGGCGCAGGTCACCCTGCGCGAGGAGCCCGCCCAGCCGGAGGTGGCGCGTCAGGCGGCGCAGGGGGTGCTCGGCGCGCTGCCTGCCCTGCGGGGCGACGACACCGCGACCGGCTCCTCCTGACCTACTCCGCCGGCGCGTGCTCCCGCCGGGCGGGCGCGCGGCGGAACATCCCCTTCACCCGCTCCCGCATCGTCTGGAACACCACGTAGAGCATCGGGATGACGAAGATGCCTAGCGTGGAGGCCGCGATCATGCCCGCGAAGACCGGCGTGCCAACTGCGCGCCGCGACAGCGCCGCCGCGCCCTCCGCGATCACCAGCGGTAGCAGGCCGAGCACGAAGGCGAGCGACGTCATCATCACGGCACGGAACCGCAGCCGCGAGCCCTCGATCGCCGCCTCGCGGACAGAGGCGCCACGCTCCCGCGCCTCCTTCGCGAACTCGATGATCAGGATGCCGTTCTTGGCGGCCAGTGCGATCAGCACGACCAACCCGATCTGCGCATAGACGTCGAGCGACATGCCCGCGAGCATCACGCCCAGCATGGACCCCAGCCCGCCGACCACCACCGAGAGCAGCACCGGGACGGGGATCACCCAGCTTTCGTACAGGGCCACCAGGAACAGGTAGGCGAACAGCACCGCGAGCGAGAGGATCAGCCCGGTCTGCCCCGCCGCCTGCTTCTCCTGGTAGGCGGTGCCCGTCCACTCGTAGCCGTAGCCCGTCGGCAGGACGCGGGCGGACAGCTCCTCCATCGCCACCAGCGCCTCGCCGGAGGAGATGCCGGGCCGCGGCGCGCCGTTGATGAGGACGGAGCGCGCGTTGTTGTAGCGCGTGATGGTCTGCGGCCCGAGCACGACGCGCACATCGGCGACCGAGCGCAGCGGCACCATGTCGCCGCGGTTGTTGCGGACGTGGATGCGCCAGATGTCCGGTATCTCGTCCCGGTCGGCGCCCTCGGCCTGGATGTTGACCTGCCAGGTGCGGCCGAACAGGTTGAAGTCGTTGACGTAGAACCCGCCGAGCGTCGACTGCAGCGCGGAGAAGATGTCCGCGATCCGGATGCCGAGCGCCTGCGCCTTGTCCCGGTCCACGTCGAGGAACAGCGACGGCGCGGTGGGGGTGAAGGTGGAGAACACGGCGGCGAGCCGTGGGTCCTGGTTCCCGGCCAGGATGACGCCGTTCACCGTCGCGCCGAGTTCCTGGAAGTCCCGGCCCTGGAAGTCCTGCAGCTGGTACTCGAACCCACCGCCGGTGCCGAGACCGATGATCGGCGGGATGTTGAAGGCGAAGACATTCGCGACGCGGATGCCCTGCGCCTCCCCGAACACCCGCCCGATGGCGGCGAAGACGCTGTCCCCGGCCTCCGTCCGGTCCGCGAAGGGCTTCATGCGGGCGACCATGAAGGCGGAGTTCGACTGCGCCCCCTGGTCGATGAGGGAGAAGCCGACGATCGCCAGGCTGTCCTCGATCGAGGGGATGGTGGCCAGGATGCGCTCCACCTCCTCCACGGCCGCGCGGGTGCGCGACACCGAGGCGCCCTGGGGCAGCTGGATCTGTATGAAGAAGGCGCCCTGGTCCTCGGCGGGGAGGAAGCCCTGCGGCGTCCTGGCGCCGATGGTCCAGACCCCCGCGCCCACGGCTGCCACGATCAGCAGCGAGAGAGCCGCCACCCGCACCAGCCGCGCGACGATGGCGGCATAGCCGTCCCGCACCCGGTCGATCGCCCGCAGAATGTACTTGATCGGCCCCCGCCGCGGTCCGCCATGCCGCAGGATGATGGCGCAGAGCGCCGGCGAGAGCGTGAGCGCATTGATCGCGGAGATGAGCACCGAGACGGAGATGGTCACCGCGAACTCGCGGAACAGCACGCCCGAGACGCCGGGGATGAAGCCCACGGGAACGAAGACCGACAGCAGCACGAGCGTGATCGCGATGATCGGCCCCGTGATCTGCTGCATGGCCTTCAGCGTGGCCTGGGCGGGCGAGAGATCAGGCTCCTCGGCCATCACGCGCTCGACGTTCTCCACCACCACGATGGCGTCGTCCACGACGATGCCGATGGAGAGCACGAGGGCAAGCAGCGAGATGGTGTTGGCCGAGTAGCCGAGTGCGAGCAGCACCGCGAAGGTGCCGATCAGGCTGACCGGCACCGCG
This sequence comes from Acetobacteraceae bacterium, assembly GCA_035644895.1. Taxonomy (GTDB): domain Bacteria; phylum Pseudomonadota; class Alphaproteobacteria; order Acetobacterales; family Acetobacteraceae; genus Falsiroseomonas. The sequence goes on from DASQNQ010000263.1 coordinate 10,230, forward strand.
ATGCTCGGGATGATGGTGGCGCGGAACGACCCGAGGAACAGGTACACCACCACCACGACCAGCACGAAGGCCTCGAGCAGGGTCTTCACCACCTCCCAGATCGTGTCGGTGACGAAGGTCGAGGTGTCGTAGACCACGCGGTAGCCGACGCCGCTCGGGAAGCGGGTGGCCAAGTCCGCGAGCGTCCGGTGCATGGCGGCCGAGACCTGCACCGCGTTCGCGCCCGGCGCCAGGTAGACGCCGATGGCCACCGCCGGTCGGCCGCCGAGGCGACTTTCGGTGTCCATGCTGGTCGCGCCGAGTTCGACGCGCGCCACGTCCCGCACGCGCAGCACGGAGCCGTCCGGATTGGCGCGGATGATGATGTCGCTGAACTGCTCGGGCGTCGTGAGCCGGCCCTGGGTCTGGATGTTGAGCTGGAACTGCTGGTCCGGCCCGATCGGCCGCGCGCCGATGCGCCCGACGGGCGCCTGGATGTTCTGCGCGCGGATCGCGGCCACGACGTCGGACGGCGTGAGGTTCAGGCTGATCAGCCGGTCCACCTCGAACCAGATGCGCATGGAGTAGTCCATGCCGCCGAACTGGGACACCTGGCCGACCCCCGGCACGCGGGCCAGCGCGTCCACCACGTTGATGGTCGCGTAGTTCGAGAGGAAGAGCGGGTCGCGCGAGCCGTCCGGTGAAGTGAGGAACAGGAACTGCAGCACGGCCGAGGACTGCTTGCGCACCGTCACGCCGCCGCGCTGCACCTCCTCCGGCAGGCGGGCCAGCGCGGCCTGCACGCGGTTGTTCACGTTCACCGTCGCGATGTCGGCGTTGGTGCCGAGCCCGAAGGAGACGTTGAGCTGGTAGGACCCGTCGTTGCCGCTGTTGGAGCGCATGTAGATCATGCGGTCCACGCCGTTCACCGCCGACTCGATCGGCTGGGCGACGGTCGCCTCCACCACCGCCGCCGAGGCGCCGGGGTAGCGCGCCACCACCTGCACCTGCGGCGGCACGATGTCAGGGAACTGGCTGACGGGGATGCGCAGCATCGCCAGCAGCCCGGCGATGGTGAACAGGATGGAGAGGACGATCGCGAGCCGCGGCCGCGCGACGAAGACGCCCGAGATCATCGTGCCGGCCCCGCCTGCTGGCCCGGCCGCAGCCCGGCCTGGGCGGGTGCGGCGTTCACGGGCTGGCCGGGGCGGACGCGCTGCAGCCCCTCGGTGATCACGTTCTCGCCGGCTTGCAGCCCGTCCTCGACCACCGCCGCCTCGGCCGAGCCGCGGCCGAGCCGCACGGCGCGGCGCTGCGCCCGCGCTTCGGCGTCCACGACGAACACGAAGGAGCCGCCCTGGTCCTGCGCGATGGCGGCGCGCGGGATGACGATGGCCTGCACCGGCTCGTTGCCCTCCACGCGGACGTTCACGAACTGGCCGTCGATCAGCTCCCGGTCGCCGCTCGCCTGGGCGAAGCGGCCCTCGCGCACCGGGTTCGGCATCAGGGCGCGCACCAGGATGGTGTCGGTGTTGCGGTCGATCTGGGTGTCGATGAAGTCGATCCGCCCGGTCTGCGGGTAGGTTCGGCCGTCGCTGAGGGAGATGCGCACCTGCACGGCCTCCGCCCCTCCGCGGCTCTCGTAGCGGTTGCGCAGCTCGAGCGCCGTGCGCTGGCTCACCGCGAAGACGATCCGCATCGGGTCCTGGCTGACGATGGTGGCGAGCGGCTGCGCGGTGGGGGAGACCACGTTGCCGACCGAGTAGGTGGACCGGCCGATCTTGCCCGTGATCGGCGCCGCGATCTCCGTGTAGCCGAGGTTGATCTGCGCGGCGCGCACCTGCGCCTGCGCGCCGAGCAGCTGGGCCGTCGCCGTGCGCTCGGCGGCCAATGCCTCGTCCACCCGTGCCTGGGTGCCGGCGGAGCTGGCGACCAGCGTCCGTGCGCGGTTCAGCGCGGTGCGGGCATTCGTCACCTCGGCCTCCGCCGCGGCGACCTGCGCGCGGGCGCGCTCGACCTCGGCCTCGAAGGGCGCGCGCTCCAGGCGATAGAGGATCTCGCCCGCCTGCACTTCCTGGCCCTCGCGGAAGAGCTGCTCCTGGAGGAAGCCGGTGACACGGGCGCGGATGTCGACGCGGCTGACGGCTTCGACGCGGCCGACGAACTCCGTGCTCTCGGTGATCGGGCGCAACTCCGCCGGTGTCACCCCGACAGCGGGCGGCCCCTGCGGGCCGAACTGCGCCTGCGCCGGCGCAGCAGCCACGGTGATGATGAGCGCCGCAAGCGCGGCGAATTGGATGTGCATTCTGCGCCTTTCGCGCGGGTCCCCGGCAGGGCAGGTCGGCCCGGCCCGGCCCAGGTCAAGGTTGTGGCACGGCGCGACGTTGCGCGTCTGCCATCCTCTTGCGCCGCTCGAAGGCCTCGATCCTCGGCAGCAGGGTCATGGTCAGCCCAATCTCGTCCAGCCCGCGCAACAGGCATTCGCGGGCGAATGCCGGGATGGTGAAACCGTGCTCCGCACCCGCGGGGGAGGACAGGATCTGCCTTTCCAGGCTCACGGTTAGTTGCAGGCCCGGTTCGGAGGCCGCGGCCTCCCGCAGCGCCGCCACCGCCGCCTCGTCGAGCTGCACGGGCAACAGGCCGTTCTTCAGCGCGTTGCCGAAGAAGATGTCGCCGAAGGAGGAGGCGACGACGCAGCGCAGCCCCAGCGCCTGCAGTGCATAGACCGCTGCCTCGCGCGAGGAGCCGACGCCGAAGTTGCGCCCTGCCACCAGGATGGCAGCGCGGTCCCAGGGCGGCCGGTTCAGCGGGAAGTCCGGCCGCGGGCTGCCGTCGGGGCCGAAGCGCAGATCGTGGAAGCCATACTGCGCATAGCGCTCGTCCCGCGGGCGGCGCATGAAGCGCGCGGGCATGATCTGGTCCGTGTCCACGTTCGACAGGTCGAGCGGGGCGGCGATGCCGGTGAGCGCCTTGACGGGTTCGGGCATCCCCTCTCAGCCCCCTGCCGCGACCAGCCGTCCCGCGAGCGCGGATGCGGCGGCGGAGGCCGGCGAAACCAGGTGCGTCCGCGCCCCGCGCCCCTGGCGGCCGGGGAAGTTGCGGTTCGAGGTCGAGGCGCAGCGCTCCCCCTCCGCCAGCATGTCGCCGTTCATCGCGACGCAGAGGGAGCAGCCGCTCTCGCGCCACTCGGCGCCGGCTTCGGCAAAGATGCGGTCCAGCCCCTCCGCCTCCGCCGCGCGCTTGACCGCCGTGGAGCCGGGCGAGACGAGCATCGGCACGGCGACGCGCCGACCGCGCAGCACGCCGGCCGCCGCGCGCAGGTCGTCCAGCCGCGCGTTGGTGCAGGAGCCGAGGAAGACCCGGTCGAGCCTGATGTCTGCCAGCCTCTCCCCGCCCGAGAGGCCCATGTAGTCCAGGCTCCGCCGCCAGGCGCGGGCACGCGCCTCGTCCGGCGCCTCCTCGGCGCGCGGCACGCGGCCGGGCAGGGGGGCCGCCTCCTCCGGGCTCGTGCCCCATGTGGCCATGGGCTGCACCGCGCCGGCATCCAGCGACACCTCCGCGTCGAAGCGGGCGTCTGGGTCGGAGGCGAGGCCATCCAAGGGGATCTCCGCGGGCGCAAAGGGGCGGCCGCGCAGCCAGGCCCGCGTCACCTCGTCGGGTGCGGCCATGCCGGTGCGCGCGCCGGCCTCGATCGCCATGTTGCAAAGGGTGAGGCGCCCCTCGATCGGCAGGGCGCGCACCGCCTCCCCCGCGAACTCGACCGCCGAACCGGCTGCCCCGCCGGTCCCGATCCGCGCGATCAGCGCGAGCGCAAGATCCTTGGCGGAGACATCCGGGCCGGCGCTGCCGGCGAAGGTGACGCGGAGCTGGCGCGGCATGGACTGCCAGATGGTCTGCGTCGCCAGCACATGCGCGACCTCCGAGGCGCCTATGCCGAAGGCCAGCGCGCCGAGCGCGCCATGGGTGGAGGTGTGGCTGTCGCCGCACACCACCGTCATGCCCGGCAGCGTCAGCCCCAGTTCGGGCCCCGCGACATGCACGATGCCCTGGTCAGGGTCGGCCAGCGCGAAGGCGCGGATGCCGTGGTCGGCGGCGTTGCGCTCGAAGGTCTCGATGATGCCGCGGATCTCAGGGTCCGCGATGGCGGCGGTGCTGCGCGCGCCCCCCTCTCCGCGCAGCGTCGGCGCGTAGTGGTCGCCGAAGCCGAAGGTGAGGTCCGGCCGGCGGACCTTCAGCCCGCGTGCCCGCAACATGTTGAAGGCATGGAAGGAGCCCTCATGGAACAGGTGCCGGTCGATGTGGAGCAGCGTCAGCCCGTCGTCCCGCCGGTGGACGGCGTGGTCGTCCCACACCTTCTGGAACAGCGTCCTTCCCATGCCGGCAGTCTTGGGCCGCGATGCGCTGGACCGCAAGGGCCAGGGCGGGGCAGGGTGCCGGGCCATGTGGACCGCCCCGCCCGCCGTCATCGCGCCCGCCGCCCTCTCGCGCCTGCCGGACGCGCTGCGCCGCCGCGCGCTGCCGGGTGCGGCTGCGCTGGTCGCGCCCTGCTTCGACGCAGCGGGCAACCTGTTCTGCACCGACCCGGGGCAGGGGCGTGTGTTCCGGGTCTCCGGCGCGCAGTGGGAGGTGGCGGCGGAGTACGAGGGCGAGCCCCGGGGCATCGCGGCGCGCGGGCAGGAGCTGCTGCTGGCCGACCACCGGCACGGGCTGTTGACGCTGGACGGACGCAGCGGCGCCATGGGTGCCCTGCTGGAGAGGGCGGCCGGAGAGGGCTTCCGGGGACTTGCCGGGGTGCTCGTCCACCGCGACGGATCCGTGCTGTTCACGGATGCCGGGGCGACCGGGCTGCCGGACCCGACGGGCCGCGTCTGGCGGCTGCGGGCCGACGGGCGGCTCGACCGCCTCGTCTCCAATGCGCCGGGGCCGTCGGCGCTTGCGGCAGACCGTGCCGGGACCCGGCTCTACATGGCGATGGCAGGGTCCTGCGAGGTCTGGTGCCTTGCGCTGCCTCCTGACGCCGCGGCGGGCGGCGCCGGCCTGTTCTTCCGCGCGCCGGCGGGTGGGGCCGGGCCGTCCGGGCTCGCCACGGACACGCATGACCGCCTGTTCGTCTGCCATCCCGGCCATGGACAGGTCTGGATGACCGACCCGCAGGGCCTGCTGACGCATCGGGTGGACTGCACCGGCTTCGGCCGCATGCCCACGGGCTGCGCCCTCGCGCCGGATGGCCGTACCCTGTTGATCGCCGAGGCCTCGTCCGGGACGCTGCTCGCGGCCGATATCCCGCCACCCTGAACCGACGTGGCGCCCGTCGCATTCCTTGACGACCTCCGCCATGCCACAAGGTGATGTCGGTCGACGGAACGACGTTCTGTGCAGCGGAATGATGGTGATGGACATGAGCATGACCGATGCCCCCGGGCGATCGCATGATGGATAGCCTGCCCACCCCCGCGCCGCGCGCCGCGGAGGACCGGGACACAGGCGTCGCGGCGGTGGATCGCGCCCTGTCCATCCTCGGCGCCTTCCGCGAAGGGGAGCGCGCCCTGACGCTCGCGCAGCTCGCCGGGCGGACAGGCCTCTACAAGAGCACGATCCTGCGGCTTCTCGCCTCGCTGGAGCGCCAGCGCTGCGCGCAGCGCCTGCCGGACGGGCGCTGGGCGCTTGGCCCGATGCTGTTCCGGTGGGGCAGCCTCTACGGCCGTGCCCGGCTCGAGGAGGCGCACCTGCCCGCCGCGCTGGAGGCGCTGGCCCGTGAGACCGGGGAGACCGCCACCTACTGGGTGCGCCAGGGGGAGGCGCGCCTCTGCCTCATGCGCGTGCGCGGGGCGAGCCCGATCCGG
>DASQNQ010000264.1:0-8601 GCA_035644895.1 Acetobacteraceae bacterium
GAGGACGGCGTGGGCGTCGCATTGGATGAGCACAACGCGTCGCTCGTGACCCCGGAGATGCGCGCGCGCATCGACCAGGCGCGGGCCGAGGTCGCGGCGGGGCGGCTCCGCATCCACGACTTCATGACCGACAATTCCTGCCCGGTGCAGTGACGGCGGAAGGGGGCGGGGCCGCCGATCACCCCCTGCCGGCCATCGAGTGCCGCGGCATCACCAAGCGCTTCGGCCACGTTCTCGCCAACGACGCGGTGGACCTGGTGGTCCGCCCCGGCTCCATCCACGGCATCGTGGGGGAGAACGGGGCGGGCAAGTCCACCCTGATGGCGATCCTGCACGGCTTCCACACGGCCGATGCGGGGGAGATCAGGGTGCGTGGGCAGCCGGCCGCCATCCGTGACAGCGCGGCGGCCGCCCGCCTCGGCATCGGCATGGTCCACCAGCACTTCATGCTGGTCGAGCCCTTCACGGTGGTCGAGAACGTGATGCTCGGCGCCGAGGGCGGCGCGATGCTGGCCGGCGGCGCAGCGGCGGCGCGCGCCTCGCTCGCGCGGCTCGGCGCGGAGTACGGCCTCCTCGTGGACCCGGATGCGCGCGTGGCCGACCTGCCCGTCGGCGCGCGGCAGCGTGTCGAGATCCTGAAGGCCCTGCACCGCGGCGCGGAGGTCCTGATCCTCGACGAGCCCACCGCCGTGCTGACGCCGCAGGAGGCGGACGACCTGTTCCGCGTGCTGCGGGCGCTGCGCGCGGAGGGCAAGGCGGTGATCCTCATCACCCACAAGCTGCGCGAGGTGATGGCGGTGACCGACCGCGTCTCCGTCATGCGCGCCGGCCGGATGGTGGCGCACCGGGAGACGGCCGAGACCTCTGCCGAGGAACTCGGCGAGCTGATGATCGGCCGCCGCCTCTCCGCCGCCACGCGCCCCGCGCCCGGCCCACGCGGCCCGGTGCTGCTGGAGGTCGAGGATCTTCGTGTGCTCGATCGCGCGGGTGTGGAGCGCGTGCGCGGCGTCTCGCTGGCGCTGCATGCGGGCGAGATCCTCGGCATCGCCGTCGTCGCCGGCAACGGGCAGACGGAGCTGCTGGAGGCGCTGTCGGGCATGCGCGCGCCCGCGGCCGGCACCATCCGCCTGCGCGGGCAGGCGCTGCACGGGGCGGATGCCGCGACGCTCCGGCGGCTCGGCGTCGCCCATGTGCCGGAGGACCGGCTGCGCCACGGGCTCGTCGCCGAGTTCGCGGCGCAGGACAGCGCGATCCTCGGCTACGAGACGGACGGCGCCTGGCGGCGCGTGGCGGGCCTGCTCTCCCGCCGCAAGGTCGCGGCGCATGCGGCGGGGCTGATGGCGCGGCACGACGTCCGCCCCGGCGCGCCACGGCTCCGCTCCTCACTCTTCTCCGGCGGCAACCAGCAGAAGCTGGTCTTCGCGCGGGAGATGGAGCGGGAGCCGGAGGTGCTGCTGGTGGGCCAGCCGACGCGCGGCGTCGACATCGGCGGCATCGAGGCGATCCACAACCGCCTCCGCGCCTGGCGCGATGCGGGGCGCGCGGTGCTGATGGTGTCCGTGGAGCTCGACGAGATCCTGGCGCTGGCGGACCGCATCCTGGTGATGTGCGACGGGCGCGTGGTGGGGGAGCTGCCGGCGGGCGCCGCGGATGAACGCCGCCTCGGCCTGCTGATGGCGGGTGCGGAGGCATGACGGCCCCGTTGCCCCGTTGGGCGGACGTGATCCTCCTGCCGGTGCTGAACCTCGCCCTCGCGCTGCTGGTCTCGGCGCTGGTGGTGCTGGCGGCCGGCGAGTCGCCCGCCGCGGCGCTGCATGCGCTGGCCATCGGCTCCTTCGGCTCGGCGGACGCCATCGGCTACACGCTGTTCTACGCGACCGACATGGCCTTCGCGGGGCTTGCCGTCGCCATCGCCTTCAAGGGCGGGCTGTTCAACATCGGGGCGGAGGGGCAGGCGGCGATCGGCGGCCTCGGCCTCGCGCTCGTGATGCTCGGGCTGGATGCGGCGCTGCCGGCCGGGGTGGTGGTGCCGCTCGCGATCCTCGGCGGCGCGGCTTTCGGCGCGGCCTGGGGCGCGGTGCCGGGCTGGCTGCAGGCACGGCGGGGCAGCCATGTCGTCATCACCACCATCATGTTCAACTTCATCGCCGCGTCGCTGATGGTCTACCTGCTGGTGAACGTGCTGATCGCGCCGGGCCAGATGGCGCCGGAGACGCGGCGCTTCGCGGCGGGCCTCGCGCCGCTCTCGGCCTTCGGCTTCCCGGGCTCGGCGCCGGTCAACTTGGCCCTGCCACTGGCCCTGCTGTCGGCGCTGGCGGTCTGGGTGCTCGTCTGGCGCACGCCCTGGGGCTACGGGCTGCGCGTGGTGGGCGCCAACCCGGATGCGGCGACCTATGCCGGCATCGACCAGGGGCGGCGCATCGTCGTCGTCATGGCGATCTCCGGCGCGCTGGCGGCCGGCATCGCGGTGAACCAGCTGCTCGGCACGCATGACAAGCTGCTGCTCAACTATACGGGCGGCGCGGGCTTCACCGGCATCGCGGTGGCGCTGATGGGGCGCAACCACCCCTTCGGCGTGCTGCTGGCCGCGCTGCTCTTCGGCGCGCTGGCGCAGGGCGGGTCGGAGCTTGCCTTCGAGATGCCGGAGCTGCCGCGGGAGACGGTGGTGGTGGTGCAGGGCCTCGTCATCCTGTTCACCGGCGCGATGGGCGGGCTGCTGCGCGCGCCGCTCTCGCGCATGCTGGCCGGGGCGCGCTGAGATGGAGGGCGTGCTGGACGCCGCGCTGCCCATCCTCTCGGCCACGCTGCGCGTCGCGGCGCCGCTGCTGCTGGCGGCACTTGCAGGTCTCTTCGCCGAACGGTCCGGCGTGGTGGATGTGGGGCTCGAGGGCAAGATGCTGGCCGGCGCCTTCGCGGCGGCCGCGACGGCGGCGGTGACGGGCAGCGTGTGGCTCGGCCTCGGCGCCGCGGTGCTGGCCGCGACGGCGCTCGCCGCGCTGCACGGCCTCGCCTGCGTGACGCTGCGCGGCGACCAGGTGGTCTCCGGCATGGCGATCAACCTGCTGGCGGCGGGGCTCTCCGCGACGCTCGCGCTCGCCTGGTTTCGCCAGGGCGGGCAGACGCCGACCCTGCCGAACAGCGCACGCTTCCCCGCCCTGCCCCTGCCGGGGGCGGAGGCGGTGGAGGGCGTGCCCGTGCTCGGCCGGCTGCTGACCGGGGTGGTGGGCGGCCACACGGCGCCCGTCTACCTGGCCTTCGCCCTCGTGCCCGTGGCCGCCTTCGTGCTGTGGCGCACGCGCTTCGGGCTGCGGCTGCGCGCGGCGGGGGAGAACCCGGCGGCGGTGGATGCGGCGGGCGTCTCGGTGGCCCTGCTGCGCCATGCGGGCGTGCTGATCGCGGGCGTGCTCTGCGGCATCGCGGGCGCGGCGATCTCGACCGGGCAGGCGGCGGGCTTCACGCCGGAGATGACGGCCGGGCGCGGGTTCATCGCGCTCGCCGCGCTGATCCTGGCGGGGTGGCGGCCCTGGCCGGTGCTCGGCACCTGCCTGCTGTTCGGGCTGCTGGATGCCGCCGCGATCCGCCTGCAGGGCGTGCCGGTGCCGGGCCTCGGCGTGCCCTTCCCGGTGCAGGCGGTGCAGGCGCTGCCCTATGTGCTGACGGTGGTGCTGCTGGCGGGCTTCGTCGGCCGCGCCGTCGCGCCGCGGGCGCTCGGCCAGCCCTTCGTGAAGGAGAGGTGATGGAGGACTTGCTCGCCGCCGCCCTGGCCGCGCGCGCCAGGGCCTACGCGCCCTACTCCCGCTTCGCCGTCGGCGCCGCGATCCGCGACGACGCAGGCGCGATCCATGCCGGCTGCAACGTCGAGAACGCGGCCTACCCGCAGGGCAGCTGCGCGGAGGCGGGCGCGATCTCGGCCATGGTGCTGGCCGGCGGGCGGCGCATCGCGGAGGTGGTGGTGGCCGGCGACGGCCCCGCGCCCTGCACCCCCTGTGGCGGCTGTCGCCAGCGCCTGCGGGAGTTCGCCGGCCCCGCCACCCCCGTCCGCATGGTGGACGGGCAGGGGCGCGAGCGCCTCGTCCGGAGGCTGGACGAACTGCTGCCCGACAGCTTCGGCCCGGAGAACCTGGCCGGGACCGGCTAGAGCAGCGTCCGATCAGCTGAACCAAGCTGATCGGACGCTGCTCTAGGCTACTCCAGCCGCCAGACCTCCACCGGCCCGCGCACCTCGCCCACCGTGGCGAACAGGCGGTAGCCGGCGCGCAGCGCGGCCTCCACCTGGTTGGTCGCGTCGGGGCGCATGGTGTGCATCCAGCCCCGGTCCACGACGATCACCCGGGGGCGAGAGGCCAGCACGCGCTCCAGCTCGTGGTCCGTGTCGGTGCCCGCCAGCTGCGCGAAGGGGCCGGTGACGTGGGCGGGGAAGGGGAAGCGCGTCGCCAGCGCCGCGCCGGACAGCACGTAGACCGTCGGGTGGTAGTTGGCGACGAAGGCGGCCTCCCCCGGGCCGAGCGCGGCGCGCATGGCGGCCGCCACCTCCCGCACCGGGTCGCGGTGGACGACGCCGGGCCCTCGGTCGAACAGCCGCGCCGCCTCGGCCAGCAGCGGGTTCGCGGCCAGCATCCCCGCCAGCAGCATGTAGAGCAGCCGGGGCCGCATCAGCGACATATGCCCTGCGAGCTGCCAGAGGCCGAGCGCCGCCAGCAGCGACAGCGGCGGCAGCCACAGCAGGAAGTAGTGGGCGAAGTAGAAGCCCGGCGCGGCGACCGCGAAGGACGCCACCAGGAACCAGAGCAGGCCGATGCCCGTCAGCACCCCCACGGGCCCGCTCCGAAGGTCCGGCCGCCAGGCCACGACGGCGACGATGGCGGCCACGAAGGCCCAGGCGAGCGTCAGCCCGGCGGTGGCCACGCGGCGCATGGCCTCGGCCGCGCCCACGCCCTCCATCGCGTAGTTGAACGGGGCGAGGACGGAGGAGTCGAGGAAGTCCTCCAGCCAGCCCTGCGACCAGTAGACCACGCCCACCAGCACGAAGGGGGCCGCGCAGAGCGCCGCATAGGCCGCCGCCATCGCCAGCCCGCGCCGCCAGGGCAGCAGCCCACGGGCAAGCGCCGGGCCGACCAGCAGGGCGAAGGCGAGCGAACCCTCCGGAACCACCACCTGCTTGATCACCAGCGCCGGCCCCACCAGCGCCCCCATGGCGATCACCGCGCCCCAGCCCGGGGCACGCGCGCCCGGCCCGGTCGCCTGGACGGTGCCCGCGATGCCGATGGCCATGGCGCCCGCCACGAAGGGGGCCAGCAGCAGCTCCGTGTTGGTGCAGAGCCCGCCGAGGTAGAGGGTGTGGCCCGCATAGATCAGCCCCGCCCCGATCCCGACGCCGCGCCCCGCGCCGGCCACGCGCGCGCACCAGTGCAGCGCATAGGCGGTCAGCGCGATGAAGATCAGGCCGAGCAGCCGCGCCGCCTCCACCCCCTCCCCGAAGACGAGAAAGGCGAGGGCATAGAGCGCGGGGGCGCCGATCGGGTGCATGTCCCAGGCCGCGACCAGCGGCCAGCCGCCGCGCAGCCACTCCCGCGCCTGGACCATGTAGAGCCCCTCATCCGTGTCCACCACCGCCGGGGCGAAGGAGGGCAGGCGCAGGAGGGCGACCACGGCCAGGATGAGCAGGAACACGCCGGCTTCGGCCAGCGCGGGGCTCAGCGGCCGGCGTTCGGCCTGGAGAAGCTGTGCCCCTGGGGCAAGGTTTACGTCGGGCATGCTGCCTCAATCCGGGCAGGAAAGCCCGTCACGGTCCTATCCGATGGCTTCGCGGCGAAGACAAGGCAGGGGCGTGGCGCCCCCGCGGCCCGATGCGGCAACCGACTAGTTCTCGGGCTGGAAGCCGCTGTCGCGCACGATGGGGCCCCATTCCTCCCGCTCGCGCCGGATGCGCTGGGCGAAGTCCTGCGGGGTGGCGGAGACCTCGGCCGCGAACTCCAGCCGCTCCAGCGCCGCGACCGTCTCCGGCATGCGGGAGGCCTGGGTCAGCGCCGCATGCAGCCCCTGGACCACCGGGGCAGGGGTGCCGGCCGGCAGCAGGGCGCCGAACCACTCGTCCTTCGAGAGCGCCGGGTGCCCGAGCTCGGCGAAGGTGGGCACGTCCGGGTATTTCGGGTTCCGCCGGGCGGAGGTGACGGCCAGCAGCCGCGCCCCCTGGCCGTGATGGGGCGAGACGTCGCCGAGCACGCCGACAAAGACCGGCAGCCGCCCCCCTATCAGGTCCTGCACCGCCGGCACCGCGCCGCGGTAGGGCACGTGGGTCAGCCGCGCGCCGATCGCGTTGCCGAGCATGATCCCGAGGAAATGCGGCGCGGAGCCCGCGGCCGGGGAGGCGAAGGGCACCTCCCCCGGCTGGGCGCGGAGCCAGGCCACCAGCTCGGGGAAGCTGCGGGCCGGGTGGGAGGCGGGCACGGCCAGCGCGAAGGGGAAGGTCGCGACCGTGCCGACGGGGATCAGGTCCGTCAGCGCGTCGTAGCGCACCTCCCGCGGGAAGACATGCGGCTGGAGGGTGAGCATGGAGGCCGGCGTCTGCAGCCAGGTGGTGCCGTCGCGGTCCGAGTCGCGCACATGCTCCACCGCGATGCGCCCGGCCGCACCCACGCGCCCGTCCACGATCACGGAGGGTGCGTAGATCCCGCGCAGGCGCTCGGCATAGATGCGGGCGACGATGTCGGAGGAGCCGCCGGCCGGGAAGCCGATCACGAGCCGCGCGTTGCGGGGCACCACCTGCGCCCGGGCGAGGCCGGGCAGCCCGAGGCCGGTGGCGGCAAGGACCAGCGCGCGCCGGCCGATGCGGGTTGTCATCCCTGTGGCTCCCCCCTGTCTGCCCGCTCCCGCAGGCGCTCCCGCCCATACTGTGTCCGCGCCCACCCCCGCTTGCCTAGTCCGGATCATGCGGATGGAGGCCGGCGCATCTTGCGGAGGGCGCCGGGGCTGGGCCAAAGGGCGCCGAGAGCGAACGGAAAGGGGCGGGTCATGGATCTCAGGGGCGCATCCGCGGTCGTCACGGGCGGGGGCTCCGGCCTCGGCGCCGCCACGGCCGAGGCGCTGGCCGCGGCCGGCGCGCGCGTCGTGGTGCTGGACCTGAACGGGGAGGCGGCGCAGGCCGTCGCCGCGCGCATCGGCGGCATCGCGGTCGCGGGCGACGTGGCCGCGGAGGCGCCGGTCGCCGAGGCGGTCGCGAAGGCCGCGGAGGCCGGCCCGCTGCGCGTGGCGGTCGCCTGCGCCGGCATCGCCCCGCCCGCCCGCATCGCCGGGCGGCAGGGGCCGCACGACCTGGCCTTGTTCGAGCGGGTGGTGCGCGTGAACCTGGTCGGCACCTTCAACCTGCTGCGGCTCGCGGCCGCGCGCATGACGGCGAACAGCCCGCTGCCTGACGGGCAGCGCGGCCTGGTGGTCCAGACGGCCTCCATCGCCGCCTATGAGGGGCAGGTTGGCCAGGCAGCCTATGCGGCCAGCAAGGGCGGCGTGGTGGGCCTGACCCTGCCCGCGGCGCGGGAACTGGCGCGCTTCGGCGTGCGCGTCGTGACCATCGCGCCCGGCCTGTTCCACACGCCCCTGATGGACGGCCTGCCGGAGGAGGCGAGGGAGAGCCTGGCGAAGACCCCGCTCTTCCCCCAGCGCCTGGGCCGGCCGGAGGAATTCGGGCGGATGGTGCTGGCGGTTGCCGCCAACCCGCTGCTGAACGGGGAGACGATCCGCCTGGATGGCGCCCTGCGCCTGCCGCCGGCCTGATCAGCCCCGGAACTCCGCGAACTCCTCCAAGGCCAGGCGCTCCGCCCGCAGCCGGTTCACCGGCGCGTCCCCGTCCGCGAAGCCGAGGGCCATGCCGCAGAGCAGGACCTCCGCCTCGGGGATCGCCAACTCCCGCCGCACCACGTCGTGGTGCTCGAGGAAGGCGGCCTGCGGGCAGGTGTCGAGGCCGAGGCCGCGCGCCGCCAGCATGACCGACTGCAGGAACATGCCGGCATCCAGCCAGGAGCCGCGCTCCATCAGGCGCGGCAGGGTGAAGATCAGGCCGACCGGCGCGTCGAAGAAGGCGAAGTTGCGCGCATGCTGCGCGGCCATCCGCGCCGTCTCCCCCCGCGCGATGCCGAGCAGCCCGTAGAGCGACCAGCCGAGCCTCCGTCGCCGCGCGAGCCAGGGGTCGCGCCACTCCCGCGGGTAGTAGTGCCATTCGGGCTCCGGCCTCTCCCCGCGTGCATGGGCCGCGAGCAGCGCGGCCGAGAGCCGGTCCCGCGCCGCGCCGGTCAGCACGATGACGCGCCAGGGCTGGATGTTCGACCCCGAGGGCGCCTGCGCGGCCGCGCGCAGGACGCGTTCCACGGCTTCGCGCGGCACCGGGTCCGGGCGGAAGGCCCGGACGGAGTGCCGCGTGGCCAGGGCTTCGAACACGTCCATCGCGCGGCAGCGTCCCCGCCGCGCCCGGGCCGGTCAAGGCACCAGCCCGTAGACGCCGCGCTCACCGGGCAGGGCGGCGAAGCGGGTGGTCAACCCGAGCACCGTCTCCGCGCCGCCGAGGTAGAGCACGCCGTCGGGGACGAGCAGGCGGGCGAGCGTGTCCAG
>DASQNQ010000265.1:0-13780 GCA_035644895.1 Acetobacteraceae bacterium
CTGCGCTCCCGCCAGGGAGAGCGCCGCCACAGCGTCTCGTAGGTCGCCTGGCGCGCCTTCAGCTCCTCGCCCCAGGCATCGCCGGAAAGGAAGCGCATCTCGGTGTAGAGCGCCTCCATCGCCCGGATGAACTCCGGGTCCTGCGCGATGGAGGCGCTCGCCTCCCGCAGCCGCTCCAGGATGTAGGGCGGCGTGCCGGCGGGTGCGGCGATGCCGCGCTCGGAGGACATGTCCACCTCGAGGCCCAGCTCCTTGTAGGTGGGCACGTTCTGCGCGAAGCGGGAGCGGCGGTTGCCGGAATGCACGATCATGCGCAGGTTCTCGGGCGTGGTCGCCACCTCGCCCACGTTCAGCCCGACGGCGTCGAGCTGGCGGCCCAGCAGCGCCGTGCGGATCTGCGGCGTGCCGGGGAAGGAGACGTGCGTCAGGCGGATGCCGGCGGCTTCCTGCAGAAGCATGAGCTGCAGGTGGTCGTCCGTGCCGACGCCGGAGGAGCCGAAGGTCAGCCGCTCCGGCTCGCGCTTCGCGCGCTCGATCAGGTCGGCCAGGCTGCGGATCGGGCTCTGTTCGTGCACGGTGATCGCGTTCGGGTCGGTGGCGATCAGCGCGATGGGCGCGAACTGGTCCACGCGATACTGCGCGTTGCGCTCGATCGGGATGGTGACGAAGACGGGCATCGTCACCGCCATGAGCGAGTGCCCGTCGGGGCGGGCGCGGGCGACTGCGGCCGAGCCGATCTCGCTGCCCGCGCCGGGCCGGTTCTGCACCACGACCGAGCCGCCGATCCGCTGCTCGAGGAAGCGTGCATAGGTGCGGGCCATGACGTCGGTCCCGCCACCCGCGGTCCAGCCGACAACGAGCTCGATCGGGCGTTCGGGCCAGCGTGACTGCGCGAGCGAGGGCGCCGCCAGCGCGACGCCTGCGCCGGCAAGCAGGTGGCGACGGGTGATGTCCATGCTCTCTCCTCCGATGCTGGTGATGCGTGGCCTAGTCCGGCGTGGCGCCGATGTCCTGGATGATCGCGCGCCAGCGTGTCAGTTCCTTCGCGATGAAGTCCTGCACATGGGCTGGAGAGGGGCTTGGCGCCGCGACCGCGCCGGACTCGACCAGCCTCTGCCGCACGCCCTCGTCGCGCAGCACCGCCGTGATGGCGCCGTGCAGGCGCGCCACGACCGGCGCCGGGGTCGCCGCCGGCACCAGCATCGCCTGCCACGAGGAGGAGACGTTCTCCGGGAAGCCAAGCTCGGCCAGCGTCGGCACCTCCGGCAGGCCCGGGAAGCGTTCGGCCGTCGTGACGGCGAGCGCCCGCACGCGGTCCGACTGCACGACGGACATCACCGAGGGCAGGGTGACGAACATCATGTGGACGTCGCCCGCCAGCAGCCCGTTGACCGCCGGGCCTGCGCCGCCCCGGTAGGGCACGTTCACCAGCTCCATGCCCTGCTGCTTGGCAAAGACCTCCATCTCCAGCCGGTTCTGGCTGGTGCTGCCGGCGGAACCGAAGTTCAGCGCGCCAGGCCGCGCGCGGGTGTAGGCGATCAGCTCCCGGATGCTGCGGACGGGTAGCTGCGCGTTCACGACGACGATGTTCGGCGTCTCCGCCACCAGCGTCACGCCCGCCAGGTCGCGCGTCGGCGACCATGGCAGTGCCTGGACGCCGGGGTTGATGACGGTGCTGCCGGCATTGCCCAGCACCATCGTGTACCCGTCCGGCGCGGCACGTGCCGCGGCTTCCATCCCGATGTTGCCCGTCGCGCCGGAGCGGTTGTCGATAACGATGGGGCGGCCGAGCGCAGCGCCCATGGCCGGCTGGATGATGCGCGCGATGATGTCGGAGGCGCCGCCGGGCGCGAAGGGCACGATCAGGCGGAGCGGCCTGTTGGGAAACTCTCCGTCGGCCAGGGCCGGGCGCGCGAGAAGCGCCGCGCCTGTTGCCGCCAGGATGCCACGCCGTCCGAGCATGTTCCCTCTCCCTTGCCTCAGGGTGGCGAGAGCGCCGCCACCGCGCCGAACAAAGCCTCGACCGGCTCACGCGTGAGCCCGCCCGAGGTGATGAAGACGAGCCGCGAGGCCCGGTCCGCCGGGGCCGGCCAGGCTTCGAGCTCGACGGGCCGGTGCAGCAGGTGGCGGACGGCGTGAACGACGACCGGACCCTGGCAACCCTCGACCGCAACCAACCCCTTCACGCGCAGCAGATCCGGGCCGCGCACCTCGCAGAGCAGGCCAAGCGCCGCGGTCAGACCGCGCCAGGGCAGCGGCCGGTCGAAGCGCAGCACGAAGCTGCCGAGCCCCGCCGCATGGCCCGGCGCGTCGGCCTGCAGCGCGCTCGGCGCGGGAAGCTCCGAGTCCGCGAGCAGGAACCCCGGCGCCACCTGGCCGTGACGGGCTTCCTGCAACGGGGCGGCGGGGTTCAGCGCACGGATCTCCGCGGCCAGGGCGGCGACCTCTTCCGCGGAGGCGAGGTCGGCCTTGCTGAGCACGATCCGGTCGGCGATCGCCACCTGGCGCCGGGCCTCGGGGTTCTCGCGCAGCGCCATGCGGCCCGTGGCGGCATCGGCCAGCGCGACGACGGCCTGCACGTGGTACTCCCGCGCGAGGGACCGTTCGCCGAGGAAGGTCTGCAGCACCGGCATCGGGTCGTCCGCGCCGGAAAGCTCCAGCACCACGCGCTCGAAGGGCGGCACGGCGCCACGTGTGCGGTCGGTGAACAGCGTCCGGAAGGTCTCCTCGAGGTCCGAGCGCACCGCGCAGCAGAGGCACCCGTTGCCGAGCAGGGCGACCTTGCCCTCGGCGGCGGGCGCGAGCAGCGCCTGGTCGATGCCGACCTCGCCGAACTCGTTCACCACGACGGCGGTGTTGCGGCCCTCCTCGCTCTCGAGCAGGGCCTTCACCAGCGTGGTCTTGCCCGCGCCGAGGAAGCCGGTGACGAGGATGACGGGCACCCGCGCGCCGCGGGGCCGGCGCTGCCGCCGGCCGAAGGGACCGGCCGCGGCGCCGGGCGGGAAGACGCCGGCGAAGGGTGCGTCGCCGGCCACGCCCTCAGAAGTCCATCTCGAGGATGTAGAGCCCGCCGATCATGCGGTCCACGCAGTAGACGATGCCACGGTCGTCCACGAAGACGTCGTTGATCTGGATGGAGCCGACGGGCGAGCCGCGCGGTGCCTCCGGCACGAAGTGCGCCACTTCCCGCGGCTGGTAGGGGTCGGTGATGTCGAAGGCGCGCAGCCCGCCGTTGAAGAAGGTGGCGAGGATGATGTTCTCGGACTGCCAGCAGCCGGGCACGGGCACGTTCTCGTGCAGGTTGTGCGCGCCGAAGCGGCCGCCGCGACCCTTGAACTCCGCGACCGGCGGCATCGGGCAGGTGGCGATGGGCACCGGGTTCCGCTCGTCCCGCCCGTCCAGGATCCAGACCAGCTTCGGCCAGTCCGCGGCATCGTCCACGACGCTCTCATCCGTCACCACCAGCAGGTCGCGGCCGAACAGCGGCAGGATGGTGTGGGTGAAGCCGTGGTAGGGCGGCGAGTTGTCCCAGTTCGAGACGACGCGCGGCAGCGACTTGTCCGAGATGTCGAGGATGAACATCCCGCCGTCGAGGTAGCCCAGGTAGCAGCGGTCGGGCCGCTGCGGATAGACGTTGGTGTTGTGCGCGCGGAAGCCGGTGTCCATGTGCGCCGGGTGCCGGACGATCTTCGGCGCGTTGTCGCCGACGCGCTGTCCCGGCATCCACCAGCGGCCGACCTCCTCGGGCCTCGAGGGGTTGCGCACGTCCACGATGCGGTAGAACTGGTCGTCCTTCTGGTCGTGCGGCTGGAAGTCCCGCGCGCCCGCGGCGAGGTGGACGTATTCGCCATCGGCGAACCAGAGCTGGTGGACGCCGCGCGACCAGGGGCCGGAGGCGTCGAAGAAGCCGATGGAGCGCGGCTCCTCGGGCCGGGAGATGTCGAACATCTCGAAGCCCGCCGGCTGCTGGCCCGGCTGCTTCGTCTGGTAGGCCACCGCCATGAGGTCGCCGCAGGTCTCAAGTGAATTGGACCGCATGTGCCGCTGCGGCAGGTCGGTCTGCACCACCACCTTCGGGTCGCGCGGGTTCGTCACGTCGATGGCGGTGAAGTTCTTCGGCGCGCTCTCATGCGCGGCCCAGAGGATGCGGCGGCCGTCCTTCGCCATCTGCACCGACAGGCCCTCGCCCATGCCGCCGAACCCGTTCAGCTCATGATGGCCGATCAGGCGGAAGTTCCAGATCGCGGCGGGCTTGGCGTCGGCGCGGGCGATGTTCATGCGGGTCTCCGGGAATCAGCCAAGGGTGATGCCGAGCTCACGGACCAGCGTGGTCCAGCGCGTGACCTCGGCCTCGACATAGGCCCGGAAATCGGCCGGGCTGTCCGAGGGGCGCATGCGCATGCCCTGCCGCTCCAGCCCGCCGGAAACTTCCGGGTCGCGCAGGATGCGCGTGACGTGGCCGTGCAGCGCCGCGACGACCGGCTCGGGGGTGCCCGCCGGCGCGAA
Source organism: Acetobacteraceae bacterium (assembly GCA_035644895.1). Classification (GTDB taxonomy): domain Bacteria; phylum Pseudomonadota; class Alphaproteobacteria; order Acetobacterales; family Acetobacteraceae; genus Falsiroseomonas. The sequence goes on from DASQNQ010000265.1 coordinate 4,507, forward strand.
GAGGCCGTTCCAGAGCGTGGTGGTCAGCTCGGGGAAGCCGACCTCGGCGGTCGTGGGCACATCCGGCAATTGCGCGATCCTCTCGCGCGCCACGACGGCCAGCGCCCGCAGCCGCCCCGTCTGCAGGTGCTGCTGCGCGGTGATGAGGTTGAACTCCGCAAGCTGCGCGTCGCCGCGGAGGGTCGTGGTCACCATCTCCCCCGCCCCGCGCAGCGGCAGGTGGGTCAGCGTGATGCCGGCGCGACGGGCGAGGAGCTCCATGTCGATGTGCTGGTAGGACCCGACGCCGGCCGAGGCATACACCAGCGGCTGCGGGGCGTTGCGCGCGCGCGCCAGGAACTCCTCCATCGTGCGGGCGGGGAAGTCGCCGGGCACCATGATGACCTGCGGCGTCTCGCCGAGATGCGCGACGGGCACCAGGCCGCGCGCCGGGGTCAGCGGGCGGTCCGGGCCGGCGGTGGCGGAGTTGATGGCATGCGTCGAGACGTTGTTCGCGATCAGCGTGTGGCCGTCCGGCCTCTCGCGCATGACGAAGTCGTTCGCGATCCAGCCATTCGCCCCCGCGCGGTTCTCGACCACGGCGGGCTGGCCGATGATCCGCGCCAGCGGCTCAGCCACCACGCGCGCGATCATGTCCGTGGTCCCGCCAGGCACCAGCGGCACGATGATGCGCACCTGGCGCGAGGGCCAGGCCTGCGCGGCCGCCCCCCGCGGCGCGAGGGCGAGGGCCGTTGCGGCAGCCAGCGCGCCGCGGCGGGTGATCCCGTTCATGGCGTTCCCTCCTTCCGGATCAGCTTGTCGGCCGCGTGCTCCGCCGCCACCGGGCGCGTCTCGCCGGTGGCGACCAGCGTGCGCGTCGCCTCGATCGAGGCATAGGTCCAGAAGATGCGCATGGGCTGCGATCCCGACGCGTTGCGGAAGAAGTGGGGAACGCCGGCCCTGATCCAGGTCGTGTCGCCGGGGCCGAGCCGGTGCTCCACGCCGTCGAGGACGGCGATGGCGTCGCCGTCCAGCACCATCACGCTCTCCTCGCAGTTGTGGAAGTGCAGGCCGATGGCGGCGCCCGGGTCGAAGATGGTGATGCCGTTCAGCATCTCACGCGCGCCGCTCGATGGCGTCACGAGCGGGATGGTGCGCGCGCCGCCGCCGCGGTCGGCCATGGGTCGCTCGGCGGGGCGCAGGACGGCGGAATCGGCCATGGGAGGTGCCTCCTACTCGGCCCGGATGTTGGCGGTGCGGATGAGCTGGCCCATCGCGGCGTGGTCGCGGGCGAGGGCCTCCGCGAAGGCTTCGGGCGTGTTGCCCACCACCTCGAAGGCGCCGGCCTCCAGCCTCTCGCGCACGGTGGGCGTGGCCACCGCCTCGCGCAGCGCGGCGCCGAGGCGCGCGACGACCGGCGCCGGCGTGCCGGCGGGCGCGAGGAAGGCGCCCCAGGTATGGAAGGAGAAGCCGGGCAGGCCGGACTCCGCCAGGGTCGGCACGTCGGGCAGGGAGGCCACGCGCTGCGGCCCGGCGGTGGCGAGCAGGCGCAGGCGCCCGGCCTCCGCGAACGGCACCGGCGTGGGCAGGCCGAAGAAGCCCGCCGCGACCTCGCCCGCCGCGACGGCGTTCAGCGCCGGCGTCGCACCGCGGTAGCCGATGTGGTTCATGCGCAGGCCGGCCGACTGCAGGAACATCTCCATCGCCACGTGCTGCGGGCTGCCCGGCCCGCCCGAGGCGTAGTCGAACTGCCGGGCCCGCGCCGCCGCCACCAGTCCTGCCACGTCGCGCAGGTTCAGGTTGCTTGCCGCCGCGAGCGCCCAGCGTATGCGCGCGACCTGGCCGATGGGCGCGAAGTCGCGCAGCGGGTCGTAGCCCGCCGCGTCGCTCATGTTCGGCAGCATGGTCAGCACCGCGTCGTTCACGGCGGCGAGCGTGTAGCCGTCCGGCGCCGCGCGCGCGGCCGTGCGCATGCCGATCATGCCGGAGGCGCCCGTCACGTTCTCGATCAGCAGCCGCTGGCCCAGCACCTCGCCCATGCGGTCGGCGACGAGGCGCACCATGACATCGACGGCGCTGCCGGCCGCGAGCGGCATGATCACGCGGATGGGCCGCGCCGGCCAGGCCTCCTGCGCGAGGGCCGGTGCGGCCAGCAGCATGGGCGGCAACGCCAGGAAATGGCGGCGCAGCATCGAACTCTCCTCCCGTCGCCGCGGTCGCCATCCGGCGCCGCTTGTCTTATGACGACATATGACATATTGCCGAGGCATGGGTGTCAAGCATTACGGCACGCGGATGCGAAAGGCGGGGGAGCAGACGGCGGAGAAGTCGGTCGACGGGCTGCGCCCGTTGCGCGGCGGCCCGGTCGTTCCGCTCTGGCTGCAGCTGAAGCACGCGCTGCGCGACCTCGCCACCTTCGACCTCGCCCCCGGGGAACGCATCCCCACCGAGGCGGAGATCGGCGCCCATTACGGCCTGTCGCGCATCACGGTCCGCCAGGCCGTGACCTCGCTGGTCGAGGAGGGGCTGCTGCACCGCCAGCAGGGCCGCGGCACCTTCGTGCGCGCGCGCCGGCAGGATGCGCCGCTCTCCGACCCCGGGCACTTCCTGGCCTCCGCCTTCGACCGGGCGGCAGGCGGCGAGTACAGCCTGCACGCGGCGGAGACGGTGCCCTGCCCGGACTGGGTGGCCGAGCGCCTGGGCATCCGCCCCGGCGCACCGGTCCACAAGCTGCGCCGCCTGCTGGCGCGCGCGGGCGAGCGGGCGGCGATCCGCACCTCCTTCGTCCCGGCATCGCTTGCACCCGAACTGCTGGAGCTCGCCGCCGAGGGCCCCGTCCACCTGCTGCTGGAACGCCAGTTCGGACTTGCGGCACAGGAGGCGCAGGAGCGGCTGGAGGTGATCGGCGCGGATGCCTGGCGGGCCGAGCTGCTCGCGGTGCGGGAGCACGCGCCGCTCGTGCTCACCGAGCGCGTGGCGTTCGACGCCGCGGGCCGCGCCATCGAATGCGCGCGCACCTACTACCGCGCCGACCTCTTCTCCTTCACGCGCACGCTGCGGCGCGGCGAGCTGCGCAGCATCCACCCGCGCGGCGAGACGCGGGAGGCGGAAACCGGGGGAACGCCATGACCGTGATCGACGCGCACGCGCACGTGCTGACCGAGGCGATGATCGAGGCCATCGCACGGGAGGTTCCCTCCTGCGCGCCGCGCCTGACGCGCGTGAGCGAGGATGCCGCCGTCCTCGAGATCCTCGACGTGAAGCAGAACCCCTTCCCACGCGCCGCCTGGGACCTGGAGCGGCGCTTCGCCGACATGGGCGCGCAGCGGATCGACAGGCAGGTGGTCTGCAACGTGCCGCACACCTTCCTCTACGAGGCCGATGCCGGCGCCGCGGCGGCGGTGGCGGAGATCCAGAACGAGGCCATCGGCGCGCTCTGCCGGCGCCACCCGGACCGCCTGCTGGGGCTGGCCACCGCCGCCATGCAGGACCCGAAGGGCGCGGCGGCGACGCTGGAGCGCGCCGTCATGCGGCACGGCCTCCGCGGGCTGCACCTCGGCTCCAACATCCGCGGCGGCAACCTGGACGATCCGGCGCTCGATCCGGTGTGGGAGGTGGCGGACCGCCACGCGCTCTTCGTTCTCGTCCACCCGCACAAGGTGGTCGCGGCCGAGCGCATGCGCGGCTACTACCTGACGAACCTGGTGGGCAACCCGCTCGAGACCACGATCGCCGCGGCCTCCCTCGTCTTCGGGGGCGTGATCGAGCGGCACCCGAACATCCGCTTCTGCCTCTCGCACGGCGGCGGTTTCGTGCCCTTCCAGGCGGGGCGCTTCCTGCATGGCTGGAAGGTGCGGCCGGAGCCGCGCGCACGGCTGAAAGGCGACCCGACGGAAAGCCTGGGGAGGCTCTTCTTCGACAGCATCACCCACGCGCCCGGGGCGCTGCGCTACCTGCTCTCCGAGGTGGGGGCGGCGCGGATCGTCTTCGGTACGGACTACCCCTTCGACATGGGCACCACGCGCGGAGTGGAGGAGGTGGAGGAAGCGGTTCCCGACGCGGCCACCCGCGCAGCGATCCTGGGTGGCAACGCCCTGCGCCTGCTGGGCGCGTCGGTGGAGGCCTGAGCCGTGGCGCTCGACGAGGGTATCGCCGCGAAGCTCAAGCGCTTCCGTCACTCGGCGATGATCGCCTTCATCGCGGACGTGCTGCGCGCCCACGGGCTGCGCGAGGCCGATGCGCAACGAGTGGGCGAGCTGATGGCGGAGGCCGACCTGACGGGCGCCGACAGTCACGGCATCTTCCGCCTGCCGCAGTATGTCCGCCGCCTGCGCGCGGGCGGGATGAAGCCCCAGCCGGAGATCGCCGTCTCCCGTCGCGGTCCTGCGGTCGCCTTGGTGGAGGGTGACAACGGCATGGGTCACCTGGTCATGTCGCGCGCCGCCGAGGCCGCGATAGGCATGGCGCGGGAAACCGGGGTCGCCTGGGTGGGCGCGCGGCGCTCCAACCATGCGGGTTCCGGCGCCGTCTATGCGTGCCTGCCCCTCGCGGCCGGCATGATCGGCATCTACACCGTGGTGGCCAGCGCGAACCACATGGCGCCCTGGGGCGGCACGGACAGCCTGCTCGGCACCAACCCGCTCGCGATCGCGATCCCGATGGGCGATGCCGAACCGGTGGTGCTGGACATGGCGACCACCGTCGTCTCCTACGGCACGGTGAAGGGCCACGCCCTGCTGGGCACGCCCATGCCGGAAGGCTGGATGGTGGACCGCCGCACGGGAGAGCCGCTGACGGATCCGCGCCGCAGCTCGGACGGGATCCTGCTGCCGATCGGCGGCTACAAGGGCAGCGGCCTCGCCCTTGTGCTCGGGCTGCTCGCGGGCCCGCTCAATGGCGCCGCCTTCGGGCGCGACGTGGTCGACTTCAACGCGGACGACCGCACGGTGACGGAGACCGGGCACGTGCTCATCGCGCTCGACGTGTCGCGTTTCCTTGATCCCGCCGAGTTCGCGCGGGACGTCGCGCGGCATCTGAACGACCTGCGGAGCTCCGCCCGGCTGCCCGGCGTGCCGCGCATTCGCCTGCCCGGGGAGATGCGTGCGGCCCGGCGGCGGGACCGCCTCGCAAGCGGCGTGCCGATCCCGGAAGCACTGCTGCTGCAACTCGACCGGCTGGCCGAGGAAGCGGGCGTGATGCCGCTGGCCGCGCGCTGAGCGGAGCGTTCGCGTGGCCAGTGGGCGTGCGATGCTGGCGGCAGGCAAGGAACTCGCGCTCAAGGCTCCCGGAGAAGCTCTCGCACATCGCGTTCTCGCAGGCGTCGCCGACAGAGCCCATGGATGGTCGCACGCCCGCCCCGCAGCAGCGGTTGCCAGAAGCGAGCGAGGTGAATTGCGAGACCTGATCCGAGTGTAGGATCGTGTCGCGGGGCGCCGCCGTCCCATGGTCATCTCAAGAGCGTCCGGGACGAGCTCCTTGCGCAGGTGCTTCGCCATGGACCAGCCGACGATCCTGCGGCTCCCCGCGTCGAGCCCGACCGCGAGATGGAGGAAGCCCGCGGCTGTCGGGATGGACGTGATGTCCGTGACCCACAACTGGTTCGGCGCGGAGGCGAAGAAGTCGTGATCGACGAGATCCGGCGCGGGACGCCTCTCGCCAACGACGCGCGTCTCGGCGTGGATCCGCGGCGCCCCGTACGTCTCGCGCGACGTCGCGTGCACGGTCCGGATCTGCTCAAGGAGCGCCGCAGCCGCCTCGGCGTGCGCCGAAAGTGGGCGGCCCACCCAGGCGCAGGAACCGACGCGAGACACGCCGGGGAGACGGGCCATCGTTGCGGCCCGGAAGAAGGCCTGGTCCCCGCGCATGGACCGGAAGACCCGGGCGGGATCTCATGGCTGCGCTCAACTTCCACCTCGGGCCATTCGCCAGATGCGTGGTGGCCTCGCTCACCGCGCCGGTCGACGAGATCGACAGCGGGAACTGGCAGCGGTCGGCCGCCGGCGTCGCGCAGGGCAAGTTGGAGCGTGCCAGCGCCGATGCGCGACAGGGGAACAACGCCGGGCGAGGAAGGCCGCAGACGCTGCCCGAACGGCGTGGCAGCGTCTGGCCATGATCCCCGGAGAGGAAGGCGCGCACGCAGCCAGCCGGGGGCCGTCGCAGCCGCTGAACAGCGCATGCTCGGCAGGCCACCCTCGCCTCACGGGTGGGGCGAGCGGGGCCTGACGCGGAGGTGCGCGTGCCATCCACCTCGACGACCGCCACGCTCCCGCAGGCGTGCCGTCCGTCCTGGGAGCTTCGTCACCCGGTTTCCACGGCCGCTCGGCCCTGCTTCGCGGACACGGACGGGCGGAACCATGTCCTCGTTCGATCTGGCAGCCTCAAGCCGATCGTCTTTTTTTCGCAGGCGCGCCTTCCACCCGGACGGGGCGCGGGTCGACATGCCAGGGAACCAAGTCGCCACCTCGCCCGGTGCGGATGGTGAACGGCCTGTGCTATTCACCCCGTACGGACCGGGGAGTTCAAACATGGCCGGCGGAACTGAGGCCCGGCGTCCCCCGACGCGCCCACGCGCGCCGGAGGAGACGCGCCGCAACATCCTGGATGCGGCCATCGTCGAGTTCAGCGACAAGGGCCTGGCCGGCGCGCGCGTGGACGACATCGCGGCACGCACACGCACGACCAAGCGCATGATCTACTACTACTTCGGCGGCAAGGAGGGGCTCTACGCCGCCGTGCTGGAACGCCTGTACGGCGGCATGCGCGACGCCGAGCGCGAACTGCGTCTCGACGGTCTGGCGCCGGCAGAGGCGCTGCGGCGCATCGTCGAGGTCACCTTCGACCACCACGCCGCGCACCCGGAATTCGTGCGGTTGGTCAGCACGGAGAACATCAACGAGGCACGGATCGTCGCCGCCTCCCCCACCATCCGCACGCGCAACACGACGGTGATCGGCATCCTGGAGCGCATCCTCGAGGAGGGCAGTCGCGACGGCAGCTTTCGCACCGGGCTCGATCCGCTCGACATGCACCTGCTGATCAACAGCTTCTGCTTCTACCGCGTCTCCAACCGCCACACGCTGCGCGCGATCTTCGGGCGCGACCTGCAGGCGCCCGAGGTGGCCGCAGCGCAACGGCGCATGATCTGGGAGGCCGTGCTGCGCAACGCGGCGCCGCCCCCGGCCGACATTTCGGCGAAGTGACGCAGCATGCGGGCGGCGTCCGGCTCACGCCCCGTGAACAGCCGGAAGGCGCCGGACGCCTGGAACACCGCCATGCCGCCGCCATCCAGCGTCCGGCAGCCGGCCGCGCGCGCCGCGCGCAGCAACTCGGTCTCGAGCGGGAAGTAGACGATGTCGGCGACCCACAGGCGCGAGTGCAGCAGGGCGGCGGGCAGCGGCAGGCCCGGCAGCTTGGTCATGCCGACCGGCGTGCAGTTCACCAGGCCATCGGCCGCCGCCACAGCCGCCCCCAGGTCGCCGGCCGGCGCTGCACGGTTCGCGCCGAAGCCCGCGCAGAGGGCGGCGGCGAGGTCCGCCACGCGCGCCGCATCGGTGTCGTGCAGCAGCAGCCGTCCCGTGCCTTCCGAGAGCAGCGCATGGGCGACCGCCGCACCGGCACCGCCCGCCCCGAGTTGCACGACAACCCCGCGCGGCGCGTCCGGCAGGCCGCGGCGAAACCCCTCGGCGAAGCCGGAGCAGTCGGTGTTGTGCCCCACCCGGCGCCCGTCGCGCAGCACCACCGTGTTGACGGCACCGAGCGCGGCGGCGTCGGGCGACAGCTCATCAAGATGCGCGATCACCGCCTGCTTGCAGGGGAAGGTGATGTTCAGCCCGGCGAAGCCCATGCGCTGCGCCGCGGTCAGCAACTCCGGCAGCACCTCCGGCCCGAGGGCGAGCACATCGAGGTCGATCAGGCGGTAGACGAGGCGGAGCCCCTGGTGCGCCCCCTCGCGCTCGTGCAGCGCCGGGCTGCGCGAGGCGCCGATGCCCTTGCCGATCAGCCCCGCGAGCACCGCCGGCGCCCTGTCCCAGTCCTGCACGCCACGTCTCCTCGACCTGTCTGCCCGATGGCCCGCGGCCGTGCGCGGAGACACCGCTTGACTTGCTTATGAACTAACCGGTACATACATCAGGTAGCCGGGTGCGTCCAGTCGAACTGCCTGCCGAGACACACGGGACGAGGCGCACGAGACTGCCCGGACAAGAACGCAGGAGGATCCCAGGAATGTCTCTCGGTCGTCGCGACCTCGGCGCTGGTGTGCTTGGACTCATCGCCGGCAGCGCCCTCGCCCGCCGCTCCGCCGCGCAGGAGGCGTATCCGGGCACCCGCCCCGTCACCATCGTGGTTTCCTGGGCAGCGGGCGGCTCCACCGACTTCGTCGGGCGCGTCATGGCCCAGGCGCTGGGGCGCGAACTCGGCGGCAACTTCGTCGTGGACAACCGGCCCGGCGCCTCCGGCACGATCGGCCATGCCTCGGTCGCCCGCGCACGGCCGGACGGCTACACGCTGCTGCTCGGCGTCAACTCCACCTACGCCATGTCGCGCCACCTGTTCCCGAACCGCGGCTACGACGACGACGCGGCCTTCGTCGGCATCGGGCGCATCGCGGTCTCCCCGATCTTCCTCTGCGTGAACCCGTCCATCGGCGTGAACGACATTCCGGGCCTGGTCGCCCGCGCCCGCGCCATGCCGGGGCGGATGTCCTATGGCTCCTCGGGTGCCGGCTCCTCGGCCCACCTCGCGACCGAGCTGTTCCTGCGCGCGGCGAACATCCAGGTCGAGAACGTCACCTACCGTGGCGGCGCGCCGGCGGTGCAGGCGCTGATCACCAACGAGGTGCAGGTCGCGATGGTGGACGCCGTCACCGCCCTGCCGCTGATCCAGGCCGGCCAGATCCGCGCCATCGGCGTCAGCACGCCGGAGCGCAACCCGCTGGCGCCCACCGTGCCCACCATCGCCGAGAGCGGCTTCCCGGGCTTCGAGGCGACGACCAATTTCGCGCTCCTCGCGCCGGCCGGCACGCCGCCCGCCATCGTCGCGCGCCTGGCGGCCGCGAAGGACGCCGCGTTGCGCAACGACGAGGTGCTGGGGCGCCTGCGCCAGAACTCCGTCTTCCCCACGCCCGGCACGCCCGAGGCGTGGCCCGCCTACTTCCGCGCCGAGAGCGCGAAGTGGGGCGAGCTGATCCGCGCCCGCGCCATCACCGCGGAGTGACGTGCCCGCGGCGGCGGGGCAGCCCGCCGCCGCCCCGACCAGGAGGGCCAGCATGGACGACATGCCGTGCATCATCTCCGTC